>JAQUOC010000066.1 GCA_028717305.1 Dehalococcoidales bacterium
CCCCACATTCCTTCGGCTGACACAACAATCAGGGATGGAGACAGGATAATAGCGATCACTACTCCGGAGCAGGAAGAAGCACTGCGTACCGTACTCAGCGGTACTTAAACAAAAGCGGGATGGTAGTTTCCTTCTTCATCACCTCCCCATCCCCACTTTCCTTGGATAGCCTTCAGCGGGAGGCTTTTTATCAATGCGGCAGAGGATTATTGGATTTAATCCCTGTAATCGCGTTTGACATCGTCCGGCTTCCTATTATACTGTTGCCCTAACCACCCGCATGCCATTTTTATCCCGTAGATTACCTTTACATCTATATCTATATTGTTATGTAAGTCCGGACCAGGAGGACTGATGTGGAAAACAGACGCTGGACGCCGCTCGTCATTTCGTTATTGGCTATTGTTATCACGGCAGGTATCTTAGTCTGGTCACGATATAAAGGTAATCAGGCTACAGAGATTATCATCTCCAGTCCTCCCCGCGTAGAGCAAATAGGCGAGGTCTATATCGGAGGTGCGGTTAACAACCCCGGATTGTACCCGTTAAGAGCCGACGACAGTATAGCGATACTGGTTCAAGTTGCCGGAGGCACGACTGGCGGAACCGAATGTGATAACATCAGCCTCTACGTTCTTGAGGCAGGAGAGAAATGCTCTCCACAAAAGATTGATCTCAACCGGGCTGAAGTATGGTTGCTTGAGGCTTTGCCCGGGATTGGTAGTGATAGAGCTAATGCTATAGTAGACTATCGTAACCAGAATGGTCCCTTCCGTAATGTCAGTGAATTAACCAAGGTAAGTGGTATCGGTACTAAGACCTTTCAGCAGATTGAACCACTGGTTACTATAGCCGAATAAGTCCAGGATGTCGGATATTGACACTTGTTTGTCTTAGCTGTGCTTGGGTAGCCGGTATCTTCGTAGGCGGGTGGCTGGAATTTCACCCGCCACCGATCATTCTCCTCACCGGGCTTATTCCCATTCCTCTGGTTCTCCGGCTCCGCCATCGTAAGAAAGAAATTATCTTGGTCGGCCTCTGTCTTGCCTCCTTCTTCGGGGGTGCCATTAGGTTTGAATCGAGCCAGCCTGATATTGATGAAAATCAACTGTGCTTCTACAATAACCAGGGAACGGTTACGGTCAAGGGAATCGTTGGCACTGATCCGGATGTCAGGGATAAAGCTACTCAAATACGACTATCGGTCGAAGCAGTGAGATCTGGTAAAGAGTGGCACCAGGTATCAGGTACCGCGTTGCTTTTTGTACCGCGATATCCTGCCTATCAGTATGGTGATGTAATCCTGGTAACAGGGAAGCTGAAGACACCCCTTCCGGTTAATGATTTTGACTATGAGTCTTACCTTGCCCACCAGGGGATTTATTCGTTGATGACCTACCCTGAAGTGGAAATACTGGGGAGGGGAAAAGGGCTCAAACCGCTGGCCTGGGTGTATTCGGTAAGAAACCGTATGTCTCAAACCTTGACCCAGGTTTTGCCTGAGCCCCAGGCATCAGTGGCTCAGGCTGTTACTCTGGGCATCAGAGGGAATATTCCCCTATCGATCAAGGATGATTTCTCCCATACCGGCACTACCCACCTGCTGGCTATTTCCGGCCTCCATCTCAGCATTCTGGCCGGCATCCTGCTCGGCACCGGTATCTGGCTCTGGGGGAGAAGGCACTATCTCTACATCTGGCTGGCACTGGTTATAATCTGGTTTTATACTCTGATCAGCGGCATGAACCCGCCAATAATACGGGCTGCAATTATGGCCAGCCTGTTTCTCACTGCCGACATCCTCGGCAGACAGCGCAGTGCCATCACTGCTATTACCTTCGCTGCTGCTATTATGGTAGCTATCGAACCACAAATCCTGTGGACGGCCTCCTTCCAGATGAGCTTTGCGGCTATGTCCGGCCTGATTCTGGTTGCTCCCTTCTTCCAGGCTTTAGGTAGAAAAGCTATCAGAGCCAACATAGGTGAAGATAGGCCGATAGCAACCACGGCTAGTTTTGTCAGCGATGGCTTCAGTATCAGCCTGGGGGCTATTATCGGAGTGGGACCGCTGATAGCTTACTACTTCGGCATTGTCTCGTTTGCAGCTATCCCGACTACCTTGCTCGCCCTCCCCGCCCTGCCCGGTGCTATTACCGGCAGCGCTATCGCTGGCGTGCTGGGATTCTTTGCCTTCCCCGTAGCTCAGGTTATCGGGTGGTTAGCCTGGCTTTTTATATCCTACCTCTTGCTGGTGATCAGGGCCTTCGCCGCCATCCCATTGTCATCTCTGGATGTTTCACTTAACCTGAGTACGGTCTGGATTTACTACCTGGCTTTAGCACTGGCTATCTTATTTGGTAGCAACCGCCGTAAGGTGAGGGCCTTCGCCATCAAATCTCTGAAACCTGGACAGGACCGGAATGAAAAAAATGCCTGATTTCATTCCCAAAGCATATATCAAGTGGGTGCTGCTGTTACTGGCAGCCGTAGCTATGTTGTTATGGCTTTTTGCGGTGACTGCACCGGATGACAACCTCCACGTCAGTTTTCTTGACGTCGGACAGGGTGACGCTATCCTTATTCAGAAAGGTGATCAGCAGGTTCTGATCGATGGCGGTCCCAGCCCACAGAAGATCGGTCTGGAGTTGGGCGAAAAGATGCCCTTTTGGGACAGGACTATTGAAATGGTGGTGTTGACTCACCCTAGCGCCGATCACGTTACCGGCCTGGTGGAAGTATTAAATAGGTACAATGTCGAGCAGGTGCTCTACCCTGATTTAGCCTATGTTTCCGGGATATATGATGAGTGGCTGCGGTTAGTCCGGCAGAAGGGTGATAAATACAGCTTTGTCCGAGCCGGACAGCAAATCGACCTGGGCGGTGGAGTATTACTGGAGGTGCTCAATCCTCCCCGGCCCCTTTTGGTCGGTACTGAATCAGATATCGATAATAATGGCATTGTATTACGTCTGAGTATGGGTGAGATAAGCTTCCTGCTTACGGCCGATACAATGTGGGAAGCCGAGCTGGAGCTGGTACACAGCCGGGCCAAGCTGAACAGCACGATACTCAAGGTCGGGCATCACGGCTCTACTACTTCTACTACACCCCAGTTCCTTGTTGTGGTTAATCCCAGTATAGCTGTCATCTCCGTAGGCTCTGATAACGAATATGGTCATCCTGCCGATGGGGTGATAAAAAGACTGGAAGAAACGATAGGTGTAGGAAATATATACTGTACCATTGATGACGGTACAATCGAATTCATCACCGATGGTGAGAGGATGTGGTTAAAGAAAGAGAAATAGAATTTCTTTGACCCGGATTATACAATGTCGGGGTAGTACCGGGAGTGATGGACTAGCGGGACTATTGCGGGAGGCCTTCTGATATATAATACTTGCTCAGAGGAGCCAGGACGAGAAAAACAACGAAACATACTGAAGATACAGGATCTCAGCACTGTCGCTCTTTGAGCTGTTCTCGCTTAATCTTTCCGGAGCCGGTCCTGGGTATACTATCCACGAACTCAAACTTCTTGGGTAATTTGAAGTCAGCCAGGTTCTGGCAGCAGAAAGCGGCCATTGCTGCTTCGCTGATAACCTGACCTTCCTTAAGGACGATAAAAGCGGTAGGAATAAGTTCGCCGGAGGTACAGCCGACCCCGACATAGGCTGCTTCTGCGATGGCAGGATGACTTAAGAGCACTTCCTCGACATCCCAGGGTGATATCTTCAATCCCGACTGGGTTACTATTATGAATGATTTCTTTTCTACATATTCAAGATAGCCGTATTTATCCAAACGGACCAAATCTCCGGTATAAAACCAGCCGTCTTTAATGACCTGAGACGTGAGTTCGGGCGCCTTATAGTATTCCTTCATCATCCACGGGGCTTTGAAAACAGCCTCTCCTACTTCCTCCGGAGCAACCTCCTTACCGTTATCGTCTATTACCCTAAGGCCGCAGATCGGTTTACCCACGGTACCCAGCTTATGGTCGTCGAGATTGCTCATGGAAACAACGGAAAGTTCAGAAAGGCCGTAGGTTTCGCAGAAAGTCAGGTTGAGTTTGTTCTCCAATATCCCCATGAGACGTGGTGATGACTTTGCCCCGGCTGAAGAGGCAACTCTCAACGAACTAAGGTTATAGTCTTTGATGACCTTATCCGGCAGCATGGCTAAAGCGTTATACATTGCTGGCACTCCGAAGAGGATGCTGCCTTTTTCTCGCTCTACAGCCTCTAGAACGGACCTGGGAGTGAAACGGGGGATTATTACTACCGTAGATCCTTTTATGATGGAGCCGAAAAGGAGTTCGCTTAATCCCAGGAGGTAGAAAAAGGGAACCGGGTCGATAACTACATCATCCCTGACTCTATGCAGGCCTTCGGATACTATGTCAGGTGTTCCCATCAGAGAAGCATGGGTGTGTACGACCCCCTTTTGTCTGCCCAATACCCCTGATGTATATATGATAGTAGCCGTATCCTCGTTATTAATGTTGACATCCGGCGATATCACAGGAGTGTTCGCTAAAACTGATTTGAAAGTTTCACTGTCAACCTCTAGAACATGCTGTAGCCGTGGGATACCGGGTCGGAAGGGGGAAAGCATTCGGGAGAGCCTTCTTTCCGTTATTAGTACCTCGGCATCAGAATCACGTAGCAGGGAAGCAAGCTCTGGTGCTTTCAGCATAGGACTGAGCAGTATGGCTACACTGCCAGTTTTTATAATGCCGAAGTAGTTGATAACCCAATCGGGATTGTGGGACATTAAGATAGCGACATGGTCGCTTTTTTTTACCCCTAATCCAATCAGCACATTGGCTACTCTGTTAGCAGCCGTGTCTAACTCCTGGTAGGAGATTCTCTGCGGGCCAAAAACGAGAGCGGTTCGCTGCGGTACCTCACGGGCGGTAACCTCAAGCGCTTTCTTAAGATTCACGGCAAATCCTCACAAATCAGCAAATAATTGATTTACGTATTGACAAACTGTTTTTCTCAATATAATATATTACAAGGCTAGTTATTGTGCAACGATGTTACCCTCCTGATTGTAACCTATATTCTGTGGTGCTGGCCTATTGTTTTTTGAAAGTGAGCATTTTGGGTCTTGACAAAATGTTGTTCTATCTGTAGTATCTTTAGAACAGCATTTATCGTCAACCTCAAAGTGAAGTAAATATGCAGTTATTATTGCCAACGAACTGGGATAGGGATCTGATACCCCTTCTGAGTGAGACGAAGGCAGATATTCAATTATATGGCGTTTTGCCTACTTCGATGATCGGGAGCGGAGGCTCCGGTCCTGATATTCCCCAGATGACAATAAGCCGTGCCGAAGAATACATCAGCTTGGCGCATTCAGCTGGTTTCAAGTTCAATTATCTTCTTAATGCTCCTTGCCTCAACAATATGGAGTGGCATGAGGACACTCATCGTGAATTGCTGCAGCACTTAGGGTGGTTGAGTGACATTGGGGTGGATAGCGTTACTGTCGCTATACCGTACTTGATAGAGCTTATCAAACGCCAGTTTCCCAATCTTAAGGTAGAGGCGTCAACAATAACCCATGTGAACAGCGTTGCCCGGGCTAAGTTCCTGGAGTCCCTGGGGGTTGATGCCATTATGCTGGACTCTAACATTAACCGTGATTTTAGGCTTCTTAAAGAGATTAGAAACTCGGTAAAATGTGAGCTTGGGGTGCTGACAAACAGCCTTTGTCTTTACCAGTGTCCCTACGAGTATTATCATAACAATACCCTGGGACATGCCAGTCAAGGTCAAAACCCGCTCCGCGGTTTCTATATGGACTATTGCGTGCTTCATTGTGCTCTCAGCAGCCTTACCGACAAGTCCCAGCTTATCAAGTCTCGCTGGATAAGACCGGAAGATATACACATCTATCAGGAGATGGGTATTGATTTCTTCAAAATCGGTGGCAGAGCAATGTCAACAAAGTGGATTTTGAATGCAACCAGAGCATATGCTTCTTTAAGTTATCCGGGTAACCTGTACGATATATTAAGTGCTCTCACCTCTAAATTAAGAAGTGCAGAGTCGAATCTGCCCGGGGCCAAAACAAACGCAATCGCTTCACCGCCAAGAGTTTACATTGATAACCAGTCCCTGGAAGGTTTCATTGATTTTTTCAAGAAAAAGGATTGTCTCTCCGGATGCAATAACTGCAATTACTGTCAGGAAGTAGCTGATAGGGTTGTTACGATTGATCAGGATGAAGAGGATAAATATATATCCGTACTTAAGAGTCTGCTGGGTGAGTTGACCAGCAGCAGCATGTTTAGGGCCAGGGAATTTTACGTTGCCAGTAATATTAGTACAAGAGCATAATATCGCCCCCGGTCTAATCGCCCCGGACTTAGTCCAAATCAGTTAAACCACAGAAATTGCAGTATATACTCCTGAGCATATTATCACGGCTGTTCATAACTGTAGAGAGCTTTTCTATTATTCAATCCCTTCGAGCAACCTCTAGCTGTAAGATGCGACATACCGGTTTTCCGTAGCTCAGATGAGATAAATGATATGGACTCCTATCTCACCTTGAGTACCCCTGTAGACTATCTCTGGTTCGGTTCCACAGATAGGTATACCTGTCTCTATCAGACATAATGAGCCAGCGCAACCGAAACAAAATCCTTTTCAGGTAGGAAATTGCTTCTATGATCATAATACTAGATTGCCTCCAAGTTCCTACAATCTATAACGCCGGGGATGGGAAAAGGTTAGGATGAAACATCTGGTTTACGTAAAAGATGAAGAAGTCCGTGTTGTGTTACTATAGAATGGCGATATAACACCGGGTAAAGATGAGTATAACAGCGAGTAAAAAATGAGAAAAATAACTCTGGTTGTTGTCTCGTTAAGCTTTTTCTTAGCAGCATTTATGGGTTCTGCAGTTAACATAGCTCTGCCCTCAATTGGTAGAGAACTCCGTATGGACGCTGTTTCCTTGGGCTGGGTCACTACCTCTTTCATTCTGGCCTCAGTAATGTCCCTGGTGCCGTTTGGGCGACTCTCTGATATACAGGGGCGCAAGAAGATTCTCACCTATGGTGTAATTATCTATACCATTTCATCTCTCCTCTTGTCGTTTGTCCATTCCGCTAATCTGCTGATTGCGTTGCGTTTTGTCCAGGGTATCGGCAGCGCTATGATATTCGCTACCGGATTGGCTATCGTGACTTCAGTGTTCCCGTCAGGAGAGAGGGGCAGAGCACTGGGTATAAGCGTCGCTATGACGTATTCAGGACTTTCCCTCGGTCCTGTAGTTGGCGGCCTGCTGACTCAGCACTTCGGCTGGAGAAGTATCTTCCTGGCTACCATACCTCTGGGTATAATAATAATCATCCTGATTCTATGGAAAATGAAGGGGGAGTGGACTGAGGCGAAGGAGGAAAAATTCGACCATAGCGGTGCTCTAATTTATGGGCTTACACTGGTAGGTATAATATATGGTTTTTCCCGGTTGCCCGATACCTTGGGTATCGGGCTACTGACAGCAGGCATATCCGGAGCTTTTTGCTTTGTCCGGCGAGGAATAAAGGTCAAACATCCGCTTCTAGATATAGGTCTCTTTAGAAAGAACAAAGTCTTTGCTTTCTCCAACCTGGCAACTCTGCTTAATTATAGCGCGTTATTCGCCGTTGGTTTCCTGTTAAGCCTGTATTTACAGTATATTAAAGGGCTCGATCCGCAAAACGCGGGGCTTATTTTGGTAGCTATGCCGGCGGTACAGGCTGCTTTATCACCGCTCGCCGGCAGACTTTCCGACCGGATTGAACCTAGAATACTTGCCTCAATCGGTATGGGGATTAATGCCATAGGGCTCTCCATACTCAT
>JAQUOC010000067.1 GCA_028717305.1 Dehalococcoidales bacterium
TGGCATGCCAGACAGCCGGGTTGATACCCATTTTGCGGAGGATGCGTACCCCGCCGATACCAAGTACGATCTCCTGTTTCAGACGTAAGTCACCGTCGGCAACATAAAGCCGTGAGGAGAGTTCCCGGTATTGCTCCGGCGTTTCCATAAGATTGGTGTCAAGTAAATAGATATTGGTACGTCCTACCCGTACCTGCCACACTCCGACGGCGACGGCAACATCACCCAGCTTAACTTCAGCCAGTGACGGGTTGCCATCGGGAGAGAGCACCCGGCTGATAGGTGCTTCATCAAAGTTGAGATTCTGGTAGTTCTCAGTCTGGCAGCTGTTGGGGTCAAGGCAGAATTGCTGATGGAAATACCCCTGAGGGTACATGAACCCGACTGCTGTCAAAGGTAAGCCGAGGTCGCTGGCTTCTTTACAGATGTCGCCCGCCAGTACCCCCAGACCTCCGGCATAAATAGGGAGTGAACTATGTAAGGCGAACTCCATGGAAAAATAGGCAACGGGACCGTTCTGCCATTCGGGATGGGTGGTGGCGAACCAGTGGGTCGAGTATGCCATATCGGCATCGAAAGCCTTCAGTACCGAATCATATAGAGCAACAAAATCGGTATTGTTAGCCACTGCCTGCAGGGCATCCGGTGACATCTCGTTTATCTGATGTATTGGATTGTGACCGCTAAGCTTCCAGCGGTAGTAATCCAGAATACGGAACAATTTACGTGCCGGCTCGTGCCAGCTCCACCACAGATTGCTGGTAAGTTCGTCAAGCCTGCTGATTCGTTCCGGTAGTTTGGCAGTAGTCATCTAGAACTTCTCCTTTATTTAACATGAGTATATTGTTAGAATTATACTCTATCGGGGCAGGGCTAGACCAGTTTGTTCTATGGTTGAAAATTGGCGATCGGGCGTGTAGCAAGGCGGCTGGGATAAAATGTGTTAATAAGGGTCGAAAGAGCTATACTTATTAAGATCGGGACTTTAGGTAAACGGCGGACTGCCTCTAATTCGACCGGATTGCCTGCAGTCTGCGTTGCTTAGCCAGTTCGTACAACTTTTCGTATTTAGGTGCCGAGTGCTCCCATGAGAAGTCGGCTTTCATAACGCGGGTTATCAGTCTATGCCATTTTTCCTTACTCCGGAAGGCGTCGAGCCCCCGTCGTATAGCGGTCAGGAGCGAGTTGGTATCATAGTCCCGAAAAGCAAAGCCGAGTCCCTGTGATAAATCCGGTGAGCAATCTGCCACTATTTCGGCAAGGCCGCCGGTATGTCTTACGATGGGAACGGCGCCATAACGCATGGCGATAGGGACAGCCAGACCGCAGGGTTCGTAACGGGAAGGGGCGAGAAAGATATCACAACCGGCAAAGACAAGGTTGGCTAGAGAGAAGTCAAGGGTAAGAAACATGTGGGCTTTGCCGGGGTACTCTGCTTCCAGCGACCGCAGTTGGTCTTCGTAACCCCATTCACCTGTACCCTGCAAGACAAAATAAACATCAAGTTCAGCTAATGAAGTTCTAATGGCCTCTATGGCAATATCGAAGCCTTTCTGCCAGACGATTCTTCCCACCATGCCCACTAACGGAACATCTCCTCGGGCTGGTAGCCCGGCCCTGTCCAGCAATGCGATCTTGTTGTTCACTCTCCGGTCGGGAAGGTAGTCGGTATAATGTGCTTCTATTGCAGGGTCCTTGGCCGGGTTGAATTGTCCGTAATCCAGGCCGTTCAATATGCCGAAAAGACTGTCCCTGCGGTGCTGCAACAGCGGGTCTAGTCCCATACCGTATTCGGGAGTCAGAATCTCTCTGGCGTAGGTTTCGCTGACAGTGGAGATAATATCGCTGTGATAGATACCGAGAGCCAGCATGCTGTAGGCCTTTTCACGCAAGGGATTACCTGCAGGCGGCAGGTAGTCGTAAAGGCTGGTGCTCCCGGCGAAATGTTCGTCGAACCACCCCTGGTAACCCAGGTTATGAATGGTAAATACGGAAGCGCAGGAAGAGTAGAAAGGGTCGCTGCGCAGCGACCCGCTCAACATGGCCGGAACCGCTCCTGTATGCCAGTCATGGCAGTGGAATACATCCGGCTGCCAGTTCAGTATTCTGGGCATCTCCAGAACTGCCATCGAGAACAATAGGAAACGCTCCGTATCGTCACCGTCGCCGTACACAGAGGCCCGGTCAAAATATCTGCTATTGCCCAGCAGGTAAACGGGTGTCCCGTGCTTAAGTAATACCTCGGTAATGGAGACCTCTTCTTCCCTGCCCATGAATGTTATCCTGAAGCTGCCTATGGCAGTATTCTGATAACCTTCCAGATTGATGCTACCGTATCGGGGCATCACCAGCCGGACATCATGGCCGTTCAATCTCAGGATTCTCGGCAGTGATCCGGCTACGTCACCGAGGCCGCCTATCTTGACCAGAGGGCTGGCCTCGGTAGCCGCAAAGAGGACCTTATAAGGTGTAATAATATCCGTCATGACATACCCGGCTTTGCTAAAGTTGGTGACCGTATTTAGATGTTAAGCCTCAAGTCAAGAGTCTGTCAATCTGACATCAGGTCGGATTGACTTCCGCTGGTATAATACCGCTGCCTGATTGTTTCTGAATTCGGGAAAAAGAGGCTTCAGTTTAATAGGCTCAATACCGGGGAACCAACCTGTGTGGCGGGCCTGCATATTATATGTATAACGCGTAAGTAATTAAGTATAGGTGAATGTCGACTCAAGCGCAGGATATGAGAATCTGTGACGAAACACAAAACCTGCTGGTGGTCTGATTCCACTTTACAGGCCACCAGTACTGAGGAGAAACAGCTTAGGTTACAGAACTACCCATTCCTTTTCATCTGAGGATGAAAAGAGCTATGCCGAAAAGGATCACACCCACCGCGATAAGAAATTATTAGACTCCCCTGATTTCAGCAGCCTATGAAGAAGAGCACCCCCCATATGATAAGGTATATGCCAACCAGGTACGCAACTATTTGCGGCTTAATGAGCATGATGATTCCGAAGACAATAGCAATAATGGCAAGTATGAATTGTGGGACGGATAGTGCTCCAATGAAGGGCAACGTCATATCCATCTACTATTACCTCCCGTTTAGTTTTGACACTTAATATATACCCGGTTGTGCCGCTTGTCAATATGCAATTTGCTGCAGCATAAATTGGCGAAAGGTCAAGGCGGGCTAATGAGGCGGTCCGGTTAGAGGCTGAGCGGTTTTACCGGGGCAAGAACCGGTTAACCTGGATGGGCTGTATTGATTGAATTATGAAAAACCTGTAATATGAGGCTATAAAGCGGGGGAGTACATACTCCATATCTCAGGTGAATCTCCGTCGTATATTCGAGCAGGTAACTTGCTTGGCCGTTTGGCCGAAGGCGGTTAAGAGATGCCAGGCGCAATCAAGACAAAATCCCTTGAAGTTATCAAAGCTATCCTTCCCCTGGTGCTGGTAATTGTGGCTTTTCAGTTTACTCCTCTGCAGATGCCCTCGCATACTTTTTATCAATTTTTGGGCGGCGTCGCCATGGTTATCGGCGGGATGATTCTCTTTTTGATTGGGGTTGACATCGGAATTCTACCCGTCGGAGAAGCCGTGGGTAGTGAGCTTCCCAAGAGGGGGTCTCTGTCGCTGGTGATCGGCATCGCCTTTCTGGTTGGTTTCACCGCTACGGTGGCTGAGCCGGATGTAATGGTTCTGACCAAGCAAATCGATCTTGTTTCACAGGGGGCTATTTCGGATAACTTGCTCATCTATGTCATCGCTATCGGAGTGGGTTTTTTTGTATCCATGTCCATGCTTCGTATTATCCGTGGTTTCCCCATGAAGTACCTCCTCACCATCAGCTATGCTGCTGTGATAGTGCTGTCGTTTTTCACCCCGACTGAGTTCGTCCCGGTCGCCTTTGATTCAGGAGGAGTAACTACCGGCCCGATGGCGGTGCCGATTATCCTGGCGCTGGGACTGGGATTTAGTTCCGTTATCGCCGGCAGGTCGGCAATATCGGATGGATTCGGACTGATTGGACTGGCTTCCGTTGGCCCGATAATCGGTGTTATGACAATGGGTATTATACTGTTTTGAGTGTGTTGAGCATGTTTACCGGCATAGGACAGACTTCTCTCGGTGTACTGAAAGCACTTGCGCCGCTGGTGGTGTTATCCGTCGTGTTTCAATTGCGGGTTTTAAAGCTGCCGAGGAGTTACGTCCTGAACTTGATTAAAGGAGTCGCAATTGCCTCGATAGGCCTGATACTTTTTCTTCAGGGAGTGCGTGTCGGATTTTTGCCGGCTGGAGAAGCTCTGGGAGCGGCATTCACCTCGATAAGCGTAAAACCGTTTATTATCCCCATCGGCTTTTCCCTTGGCTTTCTGACCACCTGGGGAGAGCCTGCGGTACGTGTACTCAGCGACCAGGTCGAGAAGGCCTCAGCCGGTTCAATCCGTAAGAATATCATCCTGCTCATCATTGCCCTCGGCGTTGCCTCTTTTGTGGCTTTAGGAATGGCCAAAATCATCTATGGCATTCCCCTGACCTACATCATTATCCCCGGCTACGGTCTGGCCATCGGACTGATGTGGCTTAGTGATAAGACATTTTTGTCTATTGCTTTTGATGCGGGTGGTGTAGCAACCGGCCCGCTGGCGGTAACTTTCCTGATGGCGGTTGCGCTCGGTGTTGCCTCCGCAATTGAAGGGCGCGACCCGATCGTCGACGGCTTTGGTCTGATAGCCTTAATAGCACTGGCCCCAATATTATCTGTTATGATATTGGGGCTAATATACAAAAGTAGGCTAAGGAGGATTTCGCTACCAAAATATCAGAGTAGAAAGGAGTAATATCAATGTCATTAGAGATCGCTCTAATCATGACTATCGTGGCTAAGGGCTGGGGTGAAACAGTTTTAGAAGCCTCCATGAAGGCGGGCGCCGAGGGGGGTACTGTCCTGCTGGGACGCGGAGTTGGGATTCGTGAGAAGCAGACGATCATGGGTATTCCTATTGAGCCGGAAAAAGAAATCGTCTTATCGGTAACCTTTCCCGATAAGAAAGAGGCAATACTGGAAGAAATCGTCCGTGCCGCCGAGCTTGATAAACCGGGTAAGGGTATTGCCTTCGTGGTCCCTGTGGAGAAGGTTGTCGGCATATGTCATCTGGACAGTGACGGCAAGTGCATCCCTTCCGGTGACCCCGGGAATGAGTCAGGTGATACAAAACAGGAGTGAAAGAGAGACAACTGAAGTTCTGCCAATAGTGGCTCTTTTCTATAGAGAGACTGAAGACCTCTAATCTTTGGGAACTATATACTTAATTGACCTAAGTTAGTTGAAGGTTGTGTAGATCACAATAGTACCCCAAATCATAGGCTGTTGGAACATCCCTATGTCTGCCGGTTCCGGCCTGGCTGTCTAATAACATATCAGCATCACGATTGGTTATTTACCTTACCAGGACATCATCATAAAATCGTGAATGAGCGATGCCGACAGCGATTTCAACCTGTTTTCTCGAAGACGATTCATCCACAGATACCGCACCGGGAGTGGATGAATCAGACGGGGAACATCCGGTATTGGTAGGCAGTCAGGGTGATCAGGATTGGAGAAGTCGTATCTGAAGAATGGTTCCCTAAGAAGCAAGGCGAATGCTGAAGCATTTAGCGGTGGGATTCGGCTGTGATAAAATATATTAGTGAATGAACAAATAATGACTTGGTCGATCGGAGATATTAAATGCCGGTAAAATTTGGATTCGATAATCCTACGCTCAGGACATGGTTACTAATCCACCAGACCTACAATCTGGTATTGAAAGCTGAGGAAAGCCTATTCAAGCAAATAGGAATCTCTCCTCAGTATAACGGCGTCCTTATGGCGATGAGGTATACCGACGGCCCGGTTACGGCTACCATCATTGCAAACTGGCTGGATCGAAACAATAATGCCATTAGTATGCTGCTAGATCGTATGCAAAGGGATGGACTCATTAGGAGAGTGAGAAGCAGCCGTGACCGTCGGGAAGTGCGTTTGGTGCTGACCAGCAAAGGTAGAGAGATCATTGAGAAGGCTACTGAGCTGGGATGGCGGCTCATCCAGGACATTTTGGGTGAGATTCCGGAAGAGGATTTGCGAGCACTAATCGATCGACTGGAGGAGATACGGGGTAGAACATTCGAAGTTCTTAATCCGGGCCGGCCTATAGAAGAAGCGAAGATAACTAAAGGAGCGGGCGAAATGCCTGCTCAATGAAACGGATGTCTGAGTAATTCCAAAGGTTGAGCTTCTTCTCGTGAGGTAACCGAAGTTCTGCCTATCGTACCCCTTGGTGGAGCCAGGGGTACAATCGGCAGAACTTCTAGCCTAACGTTCGACCTAGAGCTCTAGAATACTTGCCTGATAATCACTGCAGCGCATTATAAGGCTTAAAAGCCCAACAATAACCCCTTCTGCTTTACATAGCAGAGATGGTTTCCTTTTCCCCTTAAAACGCTATCTGAAAAATAGTGTATAATATCAGCCAAGAACGACGTTTTATGTTAATCTCTACATAGAAAAAGACCAGCGGAGGTGTGAATGTGTCTCAGTTGAGAAGATTTGCAAGTGTGCTTTTCGCAATAATACTGGTGTCAGCGCTGTTAGTAGGCGTGAGTCTCAGCGCTCTAGCCGACCAGGATAGTGATGGAGGCAGTTACGATGTTCTGATATTCAAGAATGGTGATTGGCAGCTACAGGGCAAACTCAGCTTCTCTGATTATGAGACTCGCCGATTGCCACTAGGTAACGGTGCCGGTCAACTCAGAGTCAGGCTAACTCAGCACGGTCATGATGGTGCTTTCGTAGACTACTTGGCGCTGGAAAGAGAAACAGCTACATTCGCTCCCGCATCAGCTATTAATGTTGGCAGTAGTGCAAGTGTATTGACCAAAGTAATGTCCCCTGAATATGACGTTTGTGATGCTTGGGATAGCACTTTGGAAGTTGTCTGGGAGAACGTCCCCGATAACGTAACCCTAGTCATGCGGGCAATGGAAGAGGATTTCGGTGAAGGACATGGTGTACCTCTGTATTATCCGCGCATCCAGCAAGGGGAAAGCCTAAGCTACACACTTGTTGATAATGGTAGTATTTGTGTCGATGGTTGGCTTCAAGAATCAACGGAGCCGCACTTCACCATATTCTGGCAACCGGACAGCCCGCATCCAGATGGCTATACTTATGGCTGGTTACATTCTGATACAAATTTCTTGTATGCTGCGGTTGAGGTTACCGCGGATAATACCCTTGATGAAGAAGATTGGGGGGCGCTCTATCTGGTAGTGAACGGTGCGATGAGAGAATTCCGCGTCACCGATGATGAGGAACAATGGGGTGTGAGTGGATTTCAATACACTTCTTCAGTGGCCTACGAACATCGGGTATATGAATTTCAGATCCCTTTGAATGAAATTTCTGCCAATATCGGTGCTCAAATCCGATATGGCTTTGGATGTTACGGTACTGTCGCTGTGGAACCGCCACCGACCAAGCACTCCTCGACGTGTGGTA
>JAQUOC010000068.1 GCA_028717305.1 Dehalococcoidales bacterium
CACGGATAGGGGTAAAGGTACCGGTATAGGTGGCCGGATTGCTGCGCGGAGTGCGTCCGATTGGCGACTGGTCGATATTGATTACCTTATCGATATGTTCCATACCGAAGACGCCGTCACAATCACCCGATCTTTCCCTGGATCGGTAAAGCACCTGTGCCAGGTTCCGGTAGAGGACTTCATTAATGAGGGTGCTCTTGCCGCTACCCGACACGCCGGTAACACAGATGAACCTGCCCAGCGGAATACGGACATCGATATTCTTCAGGTTATTCTGCCTGGCCCCTTTTATCGTCAACTCCTCCCCGGAACCGGGGCGGCGTTTATGAGGGAGGGGAATTCGCTTTGTTCCGCTAAGATACTGTCCGGTTATCGAATCTTTTGCTTTTATAATATCGTTCAGGGTACCGCTGGCAATAATCCTCCCGCCATGCTCACCGGCACCGGGCCCCATGTCAATAATATGGTCGGCAGCCCGCATCATGGCCTCATCATGTTCTACAACCAGTACCGTATTGCCCAGATCCCTTAGTCTCTTCAATGTCTGAATCAGCCGAAAGTCGTCGGCGGGGTGCAGACCTACCGTTGGCTCATCACAGATGTAGAGTACACCCATCAGGCCGCTGCCGATCTGAGTGGCCAGACGAATTCGCTGCGCCTCCCCACCGCTCAAGGTAGCCGAGGGACGGTCCAATGTGAGATAGTCCAAGCCGACGTCTTCGAGAAAACCCAGCCGTGCCGTTATCTCTTTGATAATCTGGTGGGCTATCATCTGTTCGCGCTGGCTCAGGACGGGATGCTTACCTTCTCTGAGTGCGGTTATCCAATTGAGAGATTGAGATACTGATGACGAACTGATCTCAATAATATTCATGCCTCCGATAGTTACCGCCAGAGACTCCGGCTTGAGGCGTCTGCCACTACAGACAGAACACTGCCTGGTTGTCATATAGCGTTCCAGTGATGCCCGGGAGTTATCCGACTCCGTATCGCGGTATAACCGCTCCAGACGTGGAATTATACCTTCATAACCGGTGAAATATTGCCTTACCCGGCCGAAGCGGTTGCGGTAACTTACCAGATCGCCCTTCTCGCCATATAGTACCAGATCAATATGCTCCTTAGTTAAGCCTCTAACCGGGCTATTGAGAGAAAAGCCATGCCGCCGGGCCAGGTCATCAAGCTGCTCGAGGTACCAGAACCCGGACTGATAGGGGCGGATAGCCCCGTCGGCGATGGAAATATCCTTATTGGGAATAATAAGGTCGGGATCCAACTCCTGTTTGAAGCCCAGTCCGCTACATTCCGGGCAGGCACCATGGGGGCTGTTAAAGCTGAATGTTCTTGGCGCAATCTCACCGAGACTGATGCCACAGTGAATACAGGCAAAGTGCTCTGAGAAGAGCATCTCTTCACTATCAGCTATCGATACCAGGATCACCCCGGCCCCCAGCCTAAGGGCGGTTTCCACCGAATCGGTAATGCGGTCCTGACTCCCGCTCTGGCCGACCACCAGCCGGTCAATCACAGCCTCAATAGAGTGCTTCTTGTTCTTGTCCAGATGTAATTGTTCGGAAAGGTCATGAATGTCACCGTCAATACGTACTCTTACATAGCCTGTCTTACGTAAATCGTCGAACACTGCCTGGTATTCCCCCTTACGATCCCTGACCAGAGGTGCCAAAATCATGATATGGCTGTTTTCGGGAAGTGAGATGATAGCGTCAACAATCTGCTGTATCGTCTGTACTGTAATCTCACGCCCGCACTGGGGACAATGAGGGTGCCCGACCCGGGCAAAAAGCAGCCGCAGGTAATCATATATTTCGGTTATCGTTCCCATTGTAGAACGTGGGTTCCGACTTATCCCTTTCTGATCGACGGAAACTGCCGGACTCAGGCCCTCAATGTAGTCAACATCCGGTTTTTCCATCAGTCCCAGAAACTGGCGGGCATAAGCCGACAGAGATTCCACGTAACGGCGTTGTCCCTCAGCATAGATGGTGTCGAAGGCCAACGAGCTCTTCCCCGATCCGGAAACGCCGGTGATAACCACCAGCTTGTCACGCGGTATGGTGACGTTGATATCCTTCAGGTTATGCTCGCGAGCGCCTCTGACGATTATGGAGTCAAGCGACATATAACTATTTTCCTGCCTGGATTTATTGTAGCATCAGAATTAGGGCACAACAAGTTATTAATAAGTGGTATAATCATGGCATGTTGATACTACCATAGTTGACACTTTTATGTTTACTGGAGGTGATTGGATAATGGTACAGCTGGCTCCGGATATCATGGTGGACAAAAAGGATCAGTTAGAGAAGATTGAGGGCATATGCCTGCCGGATGAGACCATTCGTGCTGTCTTTGATTTGAAAGGTACCGGTAGCGGTTTTATCGGGTTGACTGATAAGAGAATAATCTTCTATGATAAAGCGTTTATGAAGAAAAAGAAGGCCTTGGTGAGCATTCCTTATTCGCTTATCGCTTCAGTGGCCAGTGAGGACAATAAGGGTTTTTTCATTAGAAGCGGCTTCTTTGTCAGTGATACCCTTACTGTCCAGCCGATAGGGCTTGAGCCTAAGACCTTTGAATTCCGGGGTGGAGATAAAGCCCATATGGCTCACAACATAATTATGGAGCATATGTTGAGATAGGACAGGGGTACCAACTAACCCGAGAAGTCTATTTGAATTCCTTCTTGCCTATTGAGACAAATATTGTGGATAGTATCCCTAACGGGGGGGCACAGAGTATCGCTATAATAGAGCCGGCCAGCGCTAATTCCCAGAGCTTTCTCCTTCTGGCAAATATCCCTCCGATTAGAGCAATTACCCCCAGGCCTATCCTGGAGATGCCCACCACTCCTACAATAGCAATAATCAGGGTGGGAAGGTCCCAGTCCAGTTCGCCGATTTTGGCAAAATAAATCCCGCCCGCGATTCCAAAGCAACCCGATATTATGTTCAAAGTTCCCGCCGTAGCGGGCTCCCAGGGCTTTCTTACCGGGGCTGTTTCATTGCTCATGCTGGTCATTTATTATCTCCGGAAAGTAGTATAAAGCAAAGTAGTATAGGGCAAAGGATGCGGTTGTGTCAAGGCGGTAGCCATATACTTTGCCTACCGAACCTGTTTACGCTACAATGGGGTGTCGTACAAAAGAAAGTTGAGTCGTGCAATGCTGGCTAAGGTAATCAGTTGCGCCGTTGTGGGACTGGAGGGTGCTGCTATCGAGGTTGAGGTGGATATCTCACCCGGACTGCCCTCATTTACTATCGTCGGTCTGCCCGATGCTGCTGTCCAGGAGGCTCGAGAGCGGGTTCGCGCTGCCATACGGCACTCCGGTTGCAGCTTTCCTGCCCGGCGTATAGTGGTTAACCTCGCCCCTGCTAACCTGAAGAAGGCCGGGCCGTCCTATGATTTGCCTATTGCGGTTGGTATACTTCTAAGCTCGGAGCAGATACAGGCCGATGTTTCTCATACTGTTATCCTCGGCGAGTTGTCGCTGGATGGTAGCCTGCGCCACACCAATGGAGTCTTACCTATGGCTGCGCTTGCCCGTGATAAAGGGTTTACCACCCTTATTGTTCCTGAAGCCGATGCTAAAGAAGCATCCTTGATAGAAGTGGTAAAGGTTATCCCCATTGTCTCGCTGGCACAGCTGGTCGGTTATTTGAGGGGAGAGGTACCATCACCAGAGTATCAGGCCGGTGATATCCTGGAATCTGTTTCTGATCATCTCGTTGCTACTGATCTGGCTTACATTAAGGGCCAGGAGCATGTCAAGCGTGCCCTGGAGGTAGCTGCCTCAGGAGGGCATAACCTTGTCATGGTGGGGCCGCCAGGAAGTGGCAAAACATTACTGGCGCGTACGCTCCCATCCATACTGCCGCCAATGAATCTTGAGGAGTCACTGGAGGTTACCAAGATCTACAGCATCAGCGGTCTACTGCCGACAGATACTCCCTTGATCAGG
This sequence comes from Dehalococcoidales bacterium, assembly GCA_028717305.1. GTDB lineage: Bacteria > Chloroflexota > Dehalococcoidia > Dehalococcoidales > UBA5760 > UBA5760. Next base: position 3,980 of record JAQUOC010000068.1, read on the forward strand.
CACCGTCCCTTCCGTTCTCCTCACTACACCATCTCCAACGCCGGACTGGTCGGCGGCGGACACTGGCCAAAACCCGGGGAAATAAGCCTGAGTCACCGCGGGGTTCTGTTCCTTGACGAGCTCCCCGAATTCGGTCATTCTGTTCTCGAGGTGCTGCGTCAGCCTCTTGAGGACAAGGTAGTTACTATCAGTCGGGCCCAGGGCAGCTTGACCTTCCCGGCTAACTTTATGCTGGTCGGTGCGATGAACCCCTGTCCCTGTGGCTTCTACGGCGACCCCTTCCGGGCTTGCACCTGTTCCCCTGCTGTGGTCTCCCGGTACCAGAAGCGCGTCAGTGGTCCATTCATCGACCGTATTGACATCTTCGTTGAGGTACCCCATATTGACTATGAGAAACTGGCCGACGACAGACTGGGAGAGGAATCAACCAAAGCACGGGAAAGGGTTAAGGCGGCGCGTGACATACAGAAGGAGCGTTTCCGGGGAACCGGGCTAACCTGTAATGCGGAAATGACACCGACTGAGGTAAGAGAGTTTTGTCAGACGGAAGAATCGGCACGCAGCCTGCTTAAGACAGCTATGAAGCAGCTCTACCTTTCCGCACGCGCCTTCCATCGTATCCTGAAGCTGGCCCGCTCCATTGCCGATCTGGAAAATACAGGGATAATCAAGGCCCATCACCTGGCTGAGGCTATCCAGTACCGGCCGAGGCGGGTGGTATAACTAGGGTTGGAGACAAAGACGGAGAAAGGTGGCTATTCTTGAGTTCAGTAGAACTGCTCGGCTTTATCGCCGGAGCACTGACAACATCCAGTACAATACCGCAGCTTGTTCGAATCTTCCGGCTTAAGAGTGCCTACGAGATAAGTATGCCCTTTACCATCCTGCTGCTTGCCGGCCTCAGTCTCTGGCTGGTTTATGGTCTCTACCTTAGTCTAACCCCGGTAATTGTCTGGAATGCTATCGGGACGGGCTGTGTCGCCATGCTCCTGGTTGCTAAACTAAGGTACGGCAGGAGGAGGCCCTAGCCCCAGAGCCTTAGGCCGCCTACTATTCCGAGCATAACCAGGCCGACAATCATGCTTATTCTGCCCCCTAGTTTGAATGCCCCTGCTCTTGATTGCTCTGGTGAATACTCGAGAAATTCCTTCATATCGGTACGGTCGGTGAGGCCGTTGTACTCTTTCTTCTCATCAATCTTGCCCTTAAAAAATACGCCGGCACCGACCGCGACAAACAACCCTCCCATAACCGTCAGTATCAAGCTATCGGGATAATGCATAATCAGCTGTCTCCCTTCAGTGAAAGCTATCACCAGGGATTATATACACTGTCAAAAGCTGTTTGCAACTCGGGTAAACTCTATGTGACCTCAACGGTAGCCCCGGCAGCTTCCAGCTTCTCTTTGGCTGCAGCAGCCTCTTCCTTACTGATCCCTTCCTTCACCGGTTTAGGAGCACCCTCCACCAGGTCCTTGGATTCTTTAAGCCCGAGGGAAGTCAATTCCCGTACTGCTCTAATCACATTGATCCGGTTGGCACCGGCATCCTTAAGGACCACGGTGAACTCCGTTTTCTCTTCCTCGGCAGCCGGAGCGGCACCAGCAGCAGATTCAGCCGTTGCCGCGGCAGCTACCACCGGAGCGGCGGCGCTAACGCCGAACTCAGTCTCAAGGGCCTTGACCATCTCTGATAACTCAAGTACCGTCATGGTCTTTATCGCTGCAATCATATCCTCAACGGCCATTTTCTGTCCCTTCTTGGTCTCTACTGCAGTTCCCTGCCCGCTGACAGTCGCTTCTTCCTTCGCCTTTCTGGCTACTTTCTTGACTGCTTTTTCCTCTCCCTCACTATGTTCCGTCTTGACTTCCTGTTCTTCTACCATCTTATTCTCCCTCCATTTGTTTAATTCTAGCCTGTAACACTCTCATCACCCCTGCTATAGGGGCGCTAAGACAATTTACCAAACCGGCAATAGGACCCTGCATCCCTCCGAGCAGCTTGGCCAGTAGTATCTCCCTTGATGGCAACCGGGCCAGAGTCGATACTTCTTCCGGGGTAAGCATCCGGTCTCCCAGGAAACCACCCTTTACAGCCAACGTCGATTTTGAAGTGCTGATATAATCGATCAGAATCTTGGCTGGCTCGGTTACATCACCATATCCTAAGGCAATAGCTACCGGCCCGACAAAAGAACTGGCCAGGTTGGTCTTTCCTGCTCTTTCTGCGGCAAACCGGGCTAATGTATTCTTCACCACTCTATAATCGATGCTTGAATTCCCTAACCTGCGGCGTATTGTAGTTATTTCGGCGTTCGACAGACCCCGGTAGTCAGTCAAGATACCGACGCTGCACCTTACGAAAGTGTCTTCGAATCTATCAATAATCTCAGCCTTTTTTTCTTTAGACATACCCGATTAACCTCCTCGCTATTACCAGTTACTTCTTCACAAAAAAGCCCCTGTGCCTGCCGCACAAGGGCTAAAGCAAAAACGCTGCTGGTACAGAGTTTTTGTTTTATCCTCGGCGGGCGGTAAAATTTAAGCCTTGCCGGCACCCACTATCACAGGAAACTATCAATCTGTTAACTTTCTAATAAGATCAAGCGGTACCCAGATCAATGGTTGATCTAAGATCGAGCTTTATCCCCGGCCCCATAGTTGTGGTTAAAGTGGCCGACTTAATGTACTGGCCCTTAGCTCCGCTGGGCTTGGCTTTCATAATGGCTTCTATCACTGCCGTCAGGTTCCCCAGCAGCTTATCGGGCTCAAAACTGATCTTGCCTAGGGTAACATGGATAATAGCCGTTCTATCCAGTTTAAATTCGACTCTACCCTTACGGGCGTCCTCAATTACCCGGGGTAGGTCCTCAGCGGCTACTACCGTCCCCGACTTGGGGTTGGGCATCAGACCCCTGCGGCCCAGGATTTTTCCCAGCTTGCCCACCCTGCCCATCATATCCGGGGTAGCTATAGCGGTGTCAAATTCCAGCCAACCGTCCTCTATCTTCTTGACAATGTCATCACTACCAACAAAGTCTGCCCCTGCTCCCCCGGCAATTTTTTCTGCTTCGCCCTGTGCAAAGACAAGAACACGTACCTGTTTACCCAGTCCGTAAGGTAGCAGAGCAACCCCTCGTACCTGCTGGGTGGCGTTTCTAGGGTCGAGTCCCATTCTAAGATGAAGCTCGACACTCTCATCGAATTGAGCATAGGCCATCTTCTTCGCCAGCTCGATAGCTTCACCGGGGGCATAGGTCTCCGGCCTGTCCAGCAGTTTAACCGCTTCTTGATACTTCTTACTCCGTTTTACCATCTCTACTCAACCTCAATTCCCATGCTGCGGGCGGTGCCCTCAACGGTTCGCTCCGCCCCCTC
>JAQUOC010000069.1 GCA_028717305.1 Dehalococcoidales bacterium
GAAGCCGGAAATTAGTATCCTGATTACTACCACCCTCCCGCACGGCGACGATAATCTCACGGGTCAATTTGGTGAAAAGCTTGCCCCGTCTGGCATCAGTCACCCCCTTCTGATGCTTGATGGAAGCCCACTTAGAATGGCCGGACATCTTCGCAACCTCCTAGCAACTCTGCAAAACCAATATAATTCTATCACTGACCATGTACAGAATCAACGAATGCTACCTATAACGGGGCCAGTGCCAATACACTAATCATCCGCAACGCCGAACTTCAAACCCTTCCCCTGTATCCACCCTTTGTCCCACTCTAGTCACAATATCCGCAGGACTGGCGCCGTAGGTAGACAACAGAGACGATAATCAGGACCGCTCCCACTGCCATCAGAACAATGCCATATACTCTGAGCGGGGATAACGAGTCATCAAGAAGACCTGGCAACCAGTTATGAATCTGAATCGGCAGGCTAAGCTGTGCCGCAAACAAGCCGGCAACACGATTAGCGAGCAAGGTGCTCACATAGGCGAAGACGCCACAGATCAAGCAGGGTATCCCCAGCCAGAGGGTAGCCCACTTCATCCGCCGAAGGAGCAGGATAATCCCCACCACCAGACCAGCAGTAACACCGATCAGGACGCCATAGGATATCCGCAGATAACCGATATATCGCCTCGCCTGTTCCAGAAGAGGCACTATATCCGGGCTTATCCTGCTTAGCATGCCTTCATTAATCTCAAGAGTAGCCGGCATCTGCCGGGACATGTCATCATAGAATTCGTTAAAAAGGCCCTCCAGATCGGCGGGTGACAGTATATCAAGACCCAGCGGCGGTGATCCGGCAAAGGACTGCCACAGGCTATCCCTCAGAATAACCTTCGCCGTCTCCAATTCAATCACCACCAGCAGCTTCTCACTCCGCCCCAGGAGATAGTCATAGCCGGCATAGACCGCCAGGCCAGCCTGCTCTCTCAGCCAGGGCCCGAGGTCGGTCACGACATCGTCGAGAATCCCTTCGATAGACTGAGGGGAAACTATCGACGTGATCTCGGGAGGAACCTGCTCCAGCAGCAGTTCCCGGGACAGTGAAGTCACATCCAGTCGATCCAGATGCGAAACAACGAAAGCAGGATTGAGAACAGTACGATTTGCCGTGAAAACCAGGCCGAAACCGGACAAAGACAGGAAGAGCAAGAAGCTCAAGAAGCCTATCAGTACCCTTCTGGCTGTACTCATTATTCCCTTCTCCTCACCAACCGGAGGGATAGGCTATTTTTCAACTCAGAACCGCTATCCCACCTGAGCGACGGCAAAGGCAACCGCATACTCCCGGCAGTGAGAGAGGCTAAGGGCGAAACCACTCATATTCAGGCTATCGGCCCGTTTCTGTATTTGCCCGTGAAGCCGGACTATCGGTTTACCTAGCGGGTCGGATAGTACTTCAATCTCCCTGAAAGCGCCGCCATTAAGTCCGCCCAGTGCTTTTATTATCGCTTCCTTGGCAGCAAAACGAGCCGCCAGAGATGGAGAACGCTTGCGGTAAAACTCAAGCTCGGCATCGGTATAGATACGGTGGAGAAACAACTCACCCCAGCGGGCTATGGCACCCTCGATACGAGCTATTTCAACGATGTCGACACCAATATACTGCATCAGCTTTTCCTGATTAAAAATCTGCCGCGGCAATTATTCCGAATTATAGCCCCTTTTGCACCACTGCTCAACCTTAGTCTTTACTTACTAATCCGTTCACAGGAATAGATGCCAGACTTGATTTATTCCACGCTACGGGATATACTACTTACTACTGAGTTTTCGGGCCGGAGTTTATCAAGAACCGTCAGGTATCCTGACATAGGCCTGTTTTCCCTACCGTTCTCATTAGCCGGGGAATAGCTGAACTCAGAAAGAAAACTCGACCAACGAAGGAGAAGACAACCGATGAAGTGGTTCAGAGGATTTTGCTTTCTTCCCTGTATTGCTCTAATTGGGATGTTTGGCGGCACGGGCGGGGTACCGGCAGCCCTCGCCGCCTCGGAAGGCGACAATAATTCTATTACACTAACGCCAAGTGTGGACGAACCACTGCCAGCCCAAAGACTTAATCTTATTTCAGAGTACCCGGTAATACGCGGCGAGTCCGGTGACAGTTTTGATTTTATTGTCATTTTCGATTACGAAACCGATGACGAGGAAGAAGAGAATAAGATTTTCGACATCACCAACATCGATCCCGAGGGATGGCAGACCAAAATCACCAGACAATACGGCGGCAAGGGTGAAGGCATAAGAGCGATACAGTTAAACCCTAACATGTCTTACCCGGACAGATTAAAGGTCAGCCTCAGCCCTCTGCCGAACACTGAACCCGGACCGGGAGATTACATCCTCACCATCGGGGCATCCTCGGGTGACATCGAGGACACCATCGAGCTCACGGCAGTAGTAACCGAGATACCGGCCACCCATGAACTGAACCTGGTGACCACTAACGGGCGACTGGATACCGTAGCCAAGGCCGGCGAGGATAATACCTTCACCATCAATCTGACCAACTCCGGGACAGGAACCGTGGAAGACATCAGCTTTACCTCGAATAAATCACAGGGGTGGGGCATCAACTTCAGCCCCACCAGCATAGCGTCTCTGGAACCCGGAGAGTCAGAAGATATCGAGGTAACCATCATCCCACCCAACAGGACGATTGCCGGTGACTATAGTGTTACGCTAACCGCTACCGGCAGTGACAGCTCCTCCGACAGAGTGCTGCTCAGGGTTAGTGTGCACACACCGACCACCTGGGGAGGAGCCGGCATCGCGATTATCGCCGCGGTCATCACCGGGCTGGTCTTCCTGTTCCGGCGGTTAGGACGACGCTAATCCGCTTAAGACCATTCCGAACAGCCGCAAAATGAGGCACTATCTGCAGCTCTCTTTCCTCACCGTGTTGCCCGCTACAGATTACCCTGTCTTTCCTAATCCCCGGGATAGAAAGCCAGCGATAATGTACGTGGCCCGGCCACGACACAGGCTGCCGTCGAGTGCGGAGTGATATGAACCTCTCCGTTGATGTCGAAGCGGGAGAGCAAATTATTATTCAGTTCGTCCGCCTCACCGGGATTGTTGGTATAGCTGACAGCGGCGTTTAGCTTCTTATTGCCGCCCTTCTCTTGCACCATCTCCAGCATTCTCTCCACTGCCCTTGCCTTAGTCCTGTTTTTGGTTATGAACCGGGGTGCCCCTCCGGAGGTGCTGTCTATCTCCACGACAGGGTATATCTTCAATGGAGCCTTGGTTATGGGAGCTTCCGCACCCGCTCTTCCTGCCCTCTCAAAGAAGAACATAGTCTCGGGCACTGTCAAGTAGGTGACCCGCCCGGTCACCTGATGGGCGATATCGACAATCTCCGGCAGGCCCTTGCCCTCACGGGCGGCTCTGGCGGCAGCCAGGACAACCAGCAACTGACCGCAAATAGCGGTTCGACAATCGACAACCTCAATAGTAACGCCGTGCAACTCTTCTTTAGCTATCTCTCTGGCCCGCAGCGCCGCATTATAGCTGGCCGAAATCACCGAAGAGATAGCAATGAACAAGACACTCTTTGAACTCTGACTGGCTCCCTTATAGGCCTGCAATATGTCGCCGGTAGTGCTGGCCGATGTGGTCGGCAGATTATGGTAGGACTCAAGACGAGTAAAAAGGAGGTCTCTATCATAGGTATTATCCAGGTAGTCCTCACCATCCATGATAAGATGGTAAGGCACTACCAGGACATCGTATTCTCTTGCCAGTTCCGGAGTCATTGAGGACAGCGTATCGGTAACAATCACGGTGTTCTTCATCGTTACTCCCTTTCCAATTCCTGAATATTCTCATTTCGCGGCTGCGATAATTGCCTTCATCCAGTCAGCAGCCCGCTCCAGCTCCCCCTTCTTGAGAGGCCCTTCGCTATCCTCTACTATGAAACCGTCCGGCTCCGTCACCAGACGACCACCCTTAGCCTTTAAAACGTCTGAGATACGCCCGGCGGCATAGCCGAAAACCTTGGTCAGCATACGTATACCAACACTCTTGCCTTGCCCCAAAATCCTGGTATCGAATGAGGTCACCGCGACATTCCTCAGGGCATCCGCAGGTATCCGGTTCAGAAACTCTTTGATAGCCTGGACCGGTCTACCGCCGTGGGTCGGCGAACCGACGACGAGAATGTTAGCGGTCTCCAATGAGAGCAGACCGGCCTCGCTTGCCCTCAATACCTCGATTTCATCGGGCGGCGTAACAGCGCCGGCGATAGCTCTGGCGATTTTCTCCGTATTACCATAGACCGAATCATAAACTACCAGAATCTTCATCAGAGTCACCTCCGCTCAATACTCGATTACCCAGTCTACACCAGAATCAACCGGCGCTCAACCATCGTCAGTGCCGATTAAATAATACTGCACACCGGAAAGCATTTGCCACACCGGCATACATGACATATAATCTAGAGACTCCAGCCAACGAGGTGCGGGATGGAAATTCAGATTACGACCCTGAGTGAGAATACCGCCGGTCCGGGTAATTTCCTCGGTGAATGGGGTTTAAGCATCCTGGTAGAGGCCGAAGGATTAAAACTGCTCCTCGACTGCGGCCAAAGCATCTCAGCCGTCCACAATGCCGATATCTTCGGCATTGACCTCGGCAAAATCGACAAGGTCATCCTGAGCCACGGTCATTACGACCACACCGGCGGACTGCGCCCGGTCCTAGCCAGGATGAAGAAAAGGATAGAGATAATCGCCCACCCCGATGTATGGGCGGCAAAATACGCCCGACGTCAGGGCCGCGCCGACCGCTACATCGGCATACCCTACCGGCGTAATGAGATGGAAAGCCTGGGGGCCTGTTTTAAGGAGGAAAAGGGACCAACCAGGATAACCGACACCATAATAACCAGCGGCGAAATCCCCATGGTCACCGATTTTGAGGGTATCCCACCCGACCTGCAGGTAAAGACGCCTGGCGGTTTTCAGCCGGACCAGCTTCTTGACGACCAGGCCATGATTTTGCAGACCGGGGCAGGGCTGGTTGTCATCCTGGGCTGTGCCCACCGCGGCATCATCAATACTCTCTACCATGCTCAACAGCTCACCGGAGTGAAGAAAATACACGCGGTACTGGGCGGCTGCCACCTGAGCAATGCCCCCCGGGAACGGGTGCAACTGACCGTCAACGCCCTGAAAGAGATGGGCGTTGAGAGGCTGGGCGTATGCCATTGCACCGGACTGCCCGCTGCCGGTATTATGGCACAGGAGTTCGGCAAGCGGTTCTTCTTCAATACGGCGGGTACGGTTATTAAGCTGCCTTAAGGAGGTACCTACGAATCTTTCCGTTGAATTAGCACCCCGGCACCAGACCGGCCTGCTGCTAGCCAACCCGGTGATGACGGCCTCGGGCACCTTCGGCTACGGTACCGAATACAGCTCCCTGTTCGATATACAGAGGCTGGGTGCCATTGTCGTCAAGGGGACCACGCTCGAGCCCAGGGACGGCAATCCGCAACCCAGAATAGCCGAAACCGCCTGCGGGGTACTCAACGCCATCGGGCTACAGAACATCGGCGCTAAAGCCCTGATCAAAGATAAAGCGCCGGTCTGGGCGGGCTGGCAGGTACCGGTCATCGTCAACATCGCCGGAGAGACCGCCGACGAATACGCCCGGCTGGCCGGCCTACTCGACGGAGTAGCCGGCATCAGCGCCCTGGAAATAAACATCAGCTGCCCCAACGTTAAAGCGGGCGGAGCCGAGTTCGGCGGCAATCCCGAATCAGCCGCCGGGGTAACCGCCGCAGTCAAGGCTGCCACCTCTCTACCGGTGCTGGTCAAGCTGACCCCGAATACCGCAGATATTATCGGAGTAGCAACGGCAGTGGCCCGGGCCGGGGCAGACGCCATATCCCTGATCAATACCATCAAAGGGATGGCAATCGACATTCCCCGGCGCAAGCCCCTGCTGGGCAACATCAGCGGCGGCCTGTCCGGGCCGGCGGTGAAACCGGTGGCGTTATACATGGTCTACGAGGTAGCCAGCGCCGTAGAGATACCGGTGGTCGGCTGCGGCGGCATCGCTACTGCTAACGACGCCCTCGAGTTCCTGATAGCCGGAGCCAGCGCCGTCCAGGTAGGAACAGCCAGCCTGAGCGACCCGCAGGCACCATTCCGTGTTCTGGAAGGAATAGAGGAGTTTATAGCCAGGGAAGGCATACCGGACATCAACGAGCTGATCGGTGCCGCCCGGTCGAAGCTCCGGTAACGACCTTCACTAAACACCCCGGCATAAATTACGGGCGGTTACGGCAGTCCGCCTTCAAGTGCCTCTATCCTCGCCGTTAACTCTCTTAGCGCCGAGATAATCCATCCGATGGTAGCATTCATGCTGATGCCCGGCTGGGGCTGAAGCACCCCGGCAGTCCTCTCCTCCATCCTGAGGATAGATTCGTTAATCTCCTCGAGTCTGATACCGAGCTGGTGCCTGTCCCCGGCAAAGGAAGGGGCAGCCAGCTTGGCCCGACACCTCTCCCCGGCGCTGCGAAGGGCCTGCAGACGCGCCAGACGGGTACTTTGTATCGCAGCCGCCCGGTCCCGGTCAATGCGGGCGATGCGGGCGGGCAGCGTCGCTTCATTCATTCCGTCCGGCCCTCCTTAACGCTCTCTGTACCGTTCGCCGGCTAACGGCAAAGATAGCCGCCAGCTCCGCCACGCCGTGCTTACCGGCAGTAAACAGCCTCAGGATTTCCCTGTCACGCAGCTGCCGGGTGAAGCGCTGCCTTCCCCCCGGCTCGTCATAGAGGCAACTGGTGAAGGGACAGCTCAGACAGGAAGGGGCCAGATCACAGCCGTCATCGTGATAACGGCAGTACTCCGGGGGCAGGTCCGCCTCAGCGTCGGCAGAATGAGGGGCAGCAGGGTTCTCATTAACGATTTCTCTCTGCTCCGGCGACATCACCAATCTTTTCCTCCGTATCGTAATTCAGGGTGATGCCAGAATAGCACATATGTTCTATCACCGTCAATGGCATGCTGTCACCAAAAATTTCCACTCTTGACAAACACGGCTCCGCTGATTATTATTGCTTTAATAAAGTAATATCAGGAGAAAAATGACACTCCTGGAAGACTATTTTAACGTGATACAGGCAGGCCGCCGCCTCAGCATTCACCCGGAGACGGTGAAGCGGCTCTGCCGTCAGGGAGACCTGCCGGCGGCCAAGCTGCACAACACCTGGCTGATCCAGCGGGATACCCTGGATAACTTCGCCGCCACCTACAGCCCC
>JAQUOC010000070.1:0-2731 GCA_028717305.1 Dehalococcoidales bacterium
TATAGACCTCGCCTATTTGCTCTACGCGGGGAGGACTGGAGATGATAATCTCTGTAGCCTGATTACCTTTATATCGTGACCAGACTAAGATACCTGCCGTGATAACAATAGCCAATAACGAAATGACAAGCGGCGTCCAGCGTCTGTTTTCCATATCAGTCCTCCTGGTCCGGACTTACATAACAATATAGACATAGATGTAAAGGTAATCTACGGGATAAAAATGGCATACGGGTGGTTAGGGCAACAGTATAATAGGAACCCGGACGATGTCAAACGCAATTACAGGGATTAAATCCAATAATCCGCTGCCGCATTGATAAAAAGCCTCCCGCTGAAGGCTATCCAGGGAAAGTGGGGGTGGGGAGGTGATGAAGAAGGAAACTACCATCCCGCTTTTGTTTAAGTACCGCTGAGTACGGTACGTAGTGCTTCTTCCTGCTCCGGAGTAGTGATTGCTATTATCCTGTCCCCATCCCTGATTGTTGTGTCAGCCGAAGGAATGTGGGGCTTTTGTGACTGGTGAATGATTAAAGACAGCCTGCTTCCTGGCGGCAAGGGGAGATCCTTCACCTTCTTGCCGATTGCTTTTGAGTCAGGCATAATCCTGACTTCCACAATCTCCAGACCCACCTCGCCAAGATCTTTCAGGTGAGTCAGGGGATATGTTGGTAGTTCTCCCTTGATATGCTCTAGGATAACGCTGGTACTGTCTACCGTGATGTCAATCCCCAGTTTTCTAAAGACAGATTCGTTCTGAGGATTTCTAATTCGGGCGATGGTTCGGGCAACATTAAACCTGTATTTGGCAACCTGGCAGGCAACTAGGTTATCTTCATCATCTCCGGTGACCGCAATAAGTATATCGGCCCGGCTGGTGCCTTGCTCAGCTAGAGTAGCTGCTTCGCAGCCGTCGCCGCGGATGCAAACGCCACCCAGCTCATCGTTAATGATTTTGCATACCCCGGCATCCTTTTCTATGATGACCACTTCATGGCCTTCGCTTAACAAAGCCTTGGTCAGATAGTAACCTACTCTACCGCCGCCGATTACTATGATATACATATTTCCGTTTCAGCTTTCCACCCTTTCTCTCAATATCTGGGCAAATATTGTGGTTGGACTGATGGCATCAAGACCCATGGTACTGTACAACTCCTGGCGCAGCGGATCATAAATACGGCTGACCACTTTAGGCACATTGAAAATATTCTTGGCAATTTGAGACGCCATAATATTACGATTATCACCCTGGGTAGTGGCTACGAAGGCATCCGCATCCTCTATACCCGATCTTTTGAGCACTTCCTGATCAAGGCCATTACCAACCAAGGCATTACCCTTGAAAGTCGGCGGCAGCCTCCGGAAACTATAGGTATCAGTATCCAGAATAGTTACTGAATGCCCATCGCCATCCAGCAGTCCGGCCAGTCTGGCTCCAACCCGACCGCAACCCATAATTACTACTTTCATAAATCAAATCCTTCAGTTAGGTATTTGAGAAAGGACCCAGATGATATAGTATGACGCGACAGGGGGCATTTTCAAGCACGTAGGGGACAACTTCACCCAGACTGAATTCCCCGAAGCGCCTCTTGTAGGCAAAACCCATCATGATCAGGTCAACCTCACAGCCAACGGCTTCATTAACAATGGCCGGTCCAACCTCACGGGCCTGGAGCACCTCGGTGGCTATCTTATAGTTATGCTTCGCAGCAATTCCCTCTATGTGGTTCAGTATCTCTTCAGCTTTCAGGATTTCGGGTTTGATCTCGGCATCCAGCGGCAGGTCACGTTTCAGCGTGATAACATAAATAACACGGACCTGGCACTTGTCTTGCTTACCTAATCTGCAAGCGAATAGAATTGCTTCTTCATCGGCTTGGCTGCCAATCACAGGTAACAGAATTTGGTTAAATCTAATTGCTTCCATTTTACCTTGTTACTGAGCACCGATAATTATACTCCCCTGGTCAAGATACTACAACCATACTGCAGTTGACCAGCTAAAGCTTCATATTGGCTAGCGCCACTTCCAAAACGATGGAGCGAAGATAGCAAACACAGTAAGCAGCTCAAGACGTCCTGCCAGCATGCACGCTATCAGAGTTACCTTGCCAGCAGCAGGGACGAAGGCATAGTCCAGCACCGGTCCGACCATACCCAGGCCGGGGCCAACGTTCCCCAGGGTAGCAATAACAGAAGACAGAGCGGTTATCTGGCTAAGTCCGAAAGAACTCATTATCAGAAAACTGATAATCATGGTAGTAAAGTACAGAACGGTCATACCGATGACACCGGAGACAACCTGCTCAGACAGCACATTATTCCCCACCTTTAGAGGGATGACTGCCTGGGGATTAAAGGCGAGTGCAATCCGGCGATAGGTATATTTCAACAATACCAGTATCCTGCTCACCTTCAGTGCTCCTCCGGTTGAGCCGGCCGAGGCTCCGACTATCATCAGGATAAGAAGAGTCGCCTTGGCAAACGCCGGCCAGCTGTTAAAATTAACGGTACTGAAACCGGTTGTCGTCATGACCGAAACAACCTGAAAAACGCTATGTCTGAAGGCACTACCGACAGGCATCCCCATGCTGCTTATTAAATTCAAAGCAATAAGAATTGAAGCGCCGACAAGCAGACCGATGTAAAACCTAAACTCCGGGTTAGTGAAAAGACGCCCGGCTCGACGTATCCACAAGCATAGATAGTGCAGCCCGAAATTAAC
>JAQUOC010000070.1:2741-7266 GCA_028717305.1 Dehalococcoidales bacterium
ATCATAAAGGTAATAACGAAGCTTTCCACAATGACGCTGTCATAGGCCCCAATGCTCAGGCTTCTGGCGGCAAAACCTCCGGTGGGCATTGTACCGAAGGTGATCGTTATCGCGTCGAATGCGGATATATTCCCCGCCTGCCAGAGCAGGATGAACTCCACAATTGAGAAGCCGATGTAGAGGTACCATAGCGACTTTACCGTATCCTGGATACGGGCGGTCAATTTTTCCGCTTCTGGGCCCGGTATTTCAGCTTCGACCAGGTGAGCAGCACCTATGCCGAACAGGGGAAATAAGGCAACAAATAGCGTTATTATTCCCATTCCCCCCAGCCACTGAGTGAAGTTACGCCACAGCAGGATACCCTGGGGTTGGCTCTCAATAGAGCTAAGCACGGTAGCTCCGGTGGTAGTATAACCTGACATAGCCTCAAAATAAGCATCAAGGTAGCTGGGGAAAACTCCGGCCAGTTGATAAGGTATCGCGCTGAAGGCTGAAGCCAGCAGCCACCCGCAGGTAACTAAGAGCAGTGCTTCCCGTCGGCTGAATCTTCCTCCACCGCCCGGAGTGAAACGCCAGAGCAGCAGACCTGAGCAAGCAGTGATGCCTGCCGAAATTGCAAATGACTGGGACACCGGTTCACCATAGTAGCCGCTCCAACCCGTAGGAAAGAGCATGGCTATACCGAGTCCTAATATCAGCAGTCCTAGATAGTGGAGAACAACCCTTACTCTCATATTTACTGTTTAGGTGAATAACTTTTCCACGGCCGGGATGAGCGCAAGTGGTGATATTAAAATAAGGTGGTCACCCGGTTGTACCGTACTGTCATCGGGGGGAATGATTACAACATTGTTACGAACAATAGCTCCACAGATTGCTCCCTTAGGCAGGCCTGCCTCTTTAATGCTGCGCTGGGTTATCGGGGCTGTCGGCCCGGTCACAAACTCGATAGCCTGTATCTGTTCGCCACCGAGCATAGCTACCGAAATGGCCCCGCCATGAAGTGCGAAACGAGCGATTCTACGCGCTGTCAGTAAAGGCGGCGATGCTGCCACATCAACACCGACCGCTTCAGCCAGAGGAATATTCCATGGATTATTGACCAGCGCTAGATTACGTGATATTCCCAGGCTTTTAGCTAACAATCCGGAAAGGATATTCACTTCATCGCTTTCGGTACTGGCAATGAAGGCATCGGCCAACGGGACCCCCTGGTCGATAAGGAAATCCCGATCAGTGCCGTCGCCCTGGACTACCGCCGTTCCTTCCAGTCTGGCAGCAATTTCCTGACTCCGCTCTTCATTTTTCTCGATGATTTTGACCGGAACCCTACGCTCCTGCAGCCCTTCGGCAACAAGGCATCCGACACGACCTCCACCCAGAATAACCACACTACTGGCCGGGCGCTTTGGTTGGAGAAACATTTCCCCTAACTCATCCATAAACTCAGCAGCAGCAAGTAGATAAACGCGGTCACCCTCTTTGATGATTTCATCAGCGGCCGGGATAAAGATGCCTTCAGCACGAAGAATAGCGGCTACTACACACGGCCTGGGGAAGGTAATCTTGTTTAATGGTTTGTCTATTGCCCCCCCCTTCTCGGTTCTGAATTCCCTTATCTGAACGAGGGCACTAGCGAAGTTATCCACCGGCGAGGGATAAAAACTGGAGAGTATATCAATTATTTCTTTAGAAGCCTCAACCACCGGGTTGATAAAGAGGTCTACCCCGAAGGTCTTCGGCCGGATCACCTTCCTGGGGGCTGATGGATCGGTGGCCGGGCTGATAAAATAGCCCGAATATTCGGGGCTACGAACCCGGGCTATCGTCATACGAGCACCCAGCTCCTTAGCAATAAGGCAAATTATCATGTTGGTTTCATCACTATCGGTAACAGCAATGATTAAGTCGGCTCGATGAATCTCGGCCTCTATTATGGTCTTGGGTATCGCCGCATTGTCCAGAATGGTTGCTACATCGAGCTGACGGCGGACGTTGTCTATCGCCTTCTCAGACCGATCTATTACCGCTACCTGGTGGTTTTCCTGAACAAGCAAGGAGGCTATGTTGAAACCCACTACTCCGGCACCGGCTATAATAATATACATCTATTCAACTCTTCTTACTGGCAGGTAATCTCAACAATCTGGAAATACCTTGCGAGATGGCGCTCCATTTTCCTTGAGACCTTTTCATCCTGCGCAGTACCCGATCACCCGGACGGATGGTGGGTAATTCCTCAACAAAATCTTCTTTATCGCTCCGTAGAGTATCTTTCGAATCCATTGGCCTCTATCTGGTCTAGACTTCTAAACCACAGCCATAATAATGGCACCGATTTGGGAAATGGTCAAGTGATTCCCACTCTCCCCACCACACCGCTTTGATTATTGCACACGGTTCGGAGAATTTTACCTGCTCACCTGACTTCTGTCAACAATACCTCTGCTTGACAATTACACAGTCCTCATCTAAACTCAAAGTACAGATTTATGCCTGTGGTTTTGGCACCCCAATCCTAGCTATGATCCAGATATCAGGTATCTATGCACTCTTTGGTGACGGAGGAGAAATATTAATGGTTAGATTCCCCTTTATCCCTAAAGAAGAGAGTTTTTTTGGGCTTTTTGAGCAGAGCGCCCGGAATATGGTCAAGGCAGCAGAGGAATTGCATAGCATGCTTGATAGCTGCGGTGATTTTGTGAAAAGTGCGGCTGAAATAGCTGAGCTCGAACACCAGGGTGACACTATTACCCATAAGATTATCGCTCAGCTACACCGCACCTTCGTTACCCCGTTTGACAGGGAGGATATAGCACTACTGGCCCATGCCCTAGATGACGTGACTGACTTCATTGACGCGGCAGCCGACGCCATCTTTATTTATAAAATAGATTGCCCTACAGTGAGGGCTAAGGAGCTGGCTGACGTTATTGTCCAAGCATCAATTGAGGTAGAGAAGGTGTTGCCTAAGCTACGCCGTCGTGCCGAGCTAAAGCAGGTGCTCGAACGGTGTGTAGAGATTAACCGGTTGGAGAATGTCGCCGACCGCATATTCCGTTCCGCGATGGCCGAGCTTTTTGATGATAATATAGACATCGCTCAGGTTATCAAATGGCGTGAGATATACGAATACATGGAAACAGCGACCGACCGGTGTGAGGATGTGGCTAACGTCCTTGAAGGGGTAGCCCTCAAGCATGCCTGATCCGTTTCTGATTCTGATTATTTCGCTAGCGCTCGGTTTTGGTGTGGTTAACGGTTTCAATGATGCTGCCAATGCCGTAGCTGCTTCAGTTGGTTCCCGTGCTCTTTCCCCCCGCAATGCCATCATAGTGGCTGCCTGCTTTAATATGGTCGGTGCCGCTACCGGTACGGCAGTTGCCAAGACCATCGGCAAGGGAATTCTAGTACCGGAGGCAATGAATTCCTACCTGCCGGTAATCGCCGCCCTGATTGCCGTTGTTATCTGGGGTGCTATTGCTACCTATAATGGGGTACCGATAAGTCTTACCCACGGATTTATTGCCGGACTGGCTGCTGCCGGAGTAGCAGTTGCCGGCAGCACGGCCGTGGTATGGAGTGTCATGCAAAGGATTCTAGCCTCAGTAGCGGCTGCCCCTGCTCTGGGCTTTGCTGGCGGTTTTGGCCTGATGGTCGCTCTACTGTGGGCGTTACGCCGTAGCGCTCCGGCCAAACTGCGAACTGTCTTCAGCCGTTTGCAGTGGCTTACTACCGCCTTCCTTGCTTATAGTCACGGTAAGAATGACGGACAAATGCCGATAGGCATCATCACGATGGCTCTGGTAATCCAATCCGGAAATATCGGACTGTGGGACAATATCCCCTGGTGGGTAATAGGAACTTCAGCCGCTGCTATTAGTCTAGGTACACTAACCGGCGGATGGCGGGTTATCAAGACAGTAGGGATGAAGGTTACTGCCCTAGAGCCTATCCATGCCTTTACGGCTAATATTGCCGCAGCAGGGGTCATCGAGGCAGCATCGCAACTCGGAATCCCGGTAAGCACCACTCACTGTAGCAGTGCGGCCATCATGGGTGTCGGTGCTACAAAGAGACTTTCAGCAGTACGCTGGGGTGTAGCACGCCGTATTGTCGCTGCCTGGGTAATCACCTTTCCTGTTTGCGCCGGGCTGGGTTATCTAGTCGCCAAGCTAATGCAGCCGTTATTCTAACCAGATGACCTACAGAGTAATCTCTCGCTGTTTTAACCGGCACTTTTCCGCAGTAATTATTGCCTTGATCTCGGATACAGCCAGATCAACCGCACCCTCTTTATTCACCACCACATAATCAAACTGGGCCAGCTGCTTTACCTCTCCCCGGGCAGTTTTTATACGCAGGGCCAGATCAAAGGGTGTTTCAGTACTGCGTTGATTTAGCCGGCTGACAAGATCTTCCATAGATGGCGGCATAATGATGATAGAAACTGCCCCGGGCAGAATTTTTTTTATGGTTGCTGCCCCCTGGATATCAACCTTTACTATTGTATCCTGCCCTT
>JAQUOC010000071.1 GCA_028717305.1 Dehalococcoidales bacterium
CCAACCTGGCAACTCTGCTTAATTATAGCGCGTTATTCGCCGTTGGTTTCCTGTTAAGCCTGTATTTACAGTATATTAAAGGGCTCGATCCGCAAAACGCGGGGCTTATTTTGGTAGCTATGCCGGTGGTACAGGCTGCTTTATCACCGCTCGCCGGTAGACTTTCCGACCGGATTGAACCTAGGCTACTTGCCTCAATCGGTATGGGGATTAATGCCATAGGGCTCTCCGTACTCATTTTTGTCAATGAAAATAGTAGCCTGGGTTTTATCATCGGTATTCTGGTTCTTATGGGTGCTGGTTTTGCTCTTTTTACTTCCCCTAATACCAATGCCATAATGAGCTCTGTGAAGCAAAGGTTCTACGGGGTAGCTTCAGCAACAATGGCAACCATGCGGCAGATTGGAATGAGTTTCAGCATGGGAATTACCATGCTGCTATTTACAGTATATATCGGTAGAGTGGAAATTACGCCGGAACACTACCCGTCATTTTTAAGCAGCACCAGAATAGCTTTCATGGTTTTTACCGCCCTGTGTATTGCAGGAATCTTTGCCTCGCTGGCAAGAGGCAATACGAGAAACACGAGCTAGCATTTTGACCATCTGGAATACTAGTATCATACTACTTCTGACATAGACCACAAGGCTTCGGGTGATTTTGCACCTGTAACCACGTTACGCTATACTTAAAACTAATCCTATCGGTTGGCAAGGTGGGTGGTGAGTTACAATCAGCTAAAAGCCAAGATTGAGGAATATCTCCCGGCAGACAAACTGGCTTTAATTGAGAGTGCCTATGACTTTGCTCGGAAGGCCCATGAGGGGCAGTTACGCATATCAGGTGAACCCTATCTGGAGCACCCGATACAGACTGCGTTAATCCTGGCAGATCTCCAACTTGATGCCAACTCTATTGCCGCTGCCTTACTGCATGATGTCCTGGAGAACTGTGATGTACCGCTTTCCGGTATTGAGACCACCTTCGGATCCGAAATAGCCAAGCTGGTCGATGGTGTCACCAAGCTAAGCAAACTTTCTTTATCAGGAACAGGTGATGGTGTCTCCGTATCCAGAACAAGTGAACAGCAGACGGAAAATCTGAGAAAGATGCTGGTAGCCATGGCGGAGGACCTCCGTGTAGTGTTTATAAAACTGGCCGATAGATTACACAATATGCGCACTCTAGGTGTACTACCACCGGAGAAACAGCGCAGGATTGCGCGGGAGACATTGGAGATATATGCTCCGCTGTCCCATCGTCTGGGGATATGGGAGCTGAAATGGCAGATGGAAGACCTCTCCTTTCGATATCTTGAGCCGGAGAAATATCGAAAAGTAGCCAGGCTGGTTGCTGCGCGGCGTGCCCGACGGGAGAGTGTAATAGCCCAGGTGATTCAAATCCTGGTGGCTGAGTTTGACCGGGTAGGACTAAAAGTCGAGATATCGGGACGTCCCAAGCATATTTACAGTATACATCAGAAAATAGAGAATTATGCTGCCCAGGGAAAAACCTTTGATAACATACACGACCTGTTAGCCATACGGGTGCTGGTTGATACCGTGCCTTGTTGTTACACTGCTATAGGTGTTATCCATAACTTATGGCGTCCTTTACCCGGTGATTTTGATGACTATATTGCTAATCCTAAACCGAATGGGTATCAATCCTTACACACGGTAGTAATGTATGGCGGTACTCCTCTGGAGATACAGATTCGTACCTATGACATGCACCGCGTTGCCGAATTCGGTGTAGCGGCCCACTGGCGCTATAAGGAAGGCAAAAAGAAGGATCTGCACTTTGAAGAGAAGATAGGTTGGCTTCGTCAGCTAATTGAGTGGCGGCGGGAGCTAAGTGGCGCTGAAGAGTTTCTGGAGTCAGTCAAGACTGATATATTCATTGATCAGGTTTTTGCTTATACCCCCAAGGGCGAGATTAAGGACCTGCCCAAGGGCGCCACCCCGCTTGATTTTGCCTATCGTATTCATACTGAGCTGGGACACCGCTGCATAGGGGCTAGAGTTAACGGTAGACTGGTACCGCTTAATTACCAAATTCAGAATGGCGATATAGTGGACGTTATGACTACCAAGGGTGATAAGAAACCAAGCCTGGACTGGTTGAATCCCCAATTGGGTTATGTCCGAACTTCTCATGCCAGAGAGAAAATACGGCAGTGGTTCAGAAAACAGGAGCGGACGGAGAATATTGAGCGCGGTCGTGATTTACTTGATAAAGAGATTAGAAGATTGGGGATAAAACTTAGCAGCCGGGAGGAGTTGGCCAAACTGCTCAACTATGATGATATGGATGAGTTTCTGGCCGCTATTGGTTACGGTGGTATTTCTACCCATCAGATTGCTGTAAAATTATCTGCTCAACAGGAACAACAGAAAGAAACAACGGGAGTAATACCGACCAAGCGGGTGGCGCCGACCGTTAATGTACTTGGGTCGGGAGACATGCTGACCCATTTGGCCCAGTGTTGTCATCCCGTGCCCGGAGATAGTATTATCGGCTATATCACCCGTAGCCGGGGAGTATCAATCCACCGCCAGGACTGTTATAATATAATCCACGAGGATGAAAAGGAAAGGCTGATCTCGGTGGACTGGGGAAGTACCGCTGCACTGTACCCGGTCAACATTCGGGTTGAAGCTTGGGATAGGGTTGGGGTGATGCGTGACATCACCACAATTGTGGCTGAAGAGAAGGTCAACATAGCAGCTGCCAGTTCGGTTCGACATGATGACAGTACTGTTACCGAATATTTTACTTTAGAAACAAACGGTCTGGCTCAGCTGAGCCGGATCTTAGGAAAAATCGAAGGGATCAGAGGAGTGCTAAACGTTACCCGGGTGGGAAGCGAGCCTGCTGCGAAAACTAACCCTTCGGCTCAAGCTAATCTAAACAGCTAGGGAGGTAGATATTGCCACACAGTAAATCAGCTCAAAAAGAGGTGCGGTCTTCCAAAAGGAGACAGTTCCGCAATAAGTCCATCCGCAGTCTGTGCAAAACCAAGATAAGCAAAGCCGAGAAGATCATTCTATCCGGTGAGCTTAATCTGGGTCGGGAAGCAGTGACAGATGCGGTCAGTACTCTGGACAAGGCATCTGAGAAAGGGATTATTCACGCTAATAATGCTGCCCGACGTAAATCGCGCCTGATGAAGAAACTCAATCAGGCACAGACCCTATCTGTAACGGAAGGTTAGCCAAAAACTTTTTAAGAATCATAAGTCGGTGGTATTGACAACAAGCTATGTTTGGCATTAGATTGTTGTAGAACTTATGTTCGTTTTATGCGGATTTCCTGGAAGGGTAAATGGTAAAGGAGCTATCGTCTAAACCACAACAGATTATCAACTTTATTTGTCGTTTTGTGGAGAATAGAGGCTATCCACCTACTATAAGGGATATCGCAAGCGGATGTGCCATCAGTTCGACATCGGTGGTTAAATATAACCTGGATATTCTGGAAAGGAACGGTTACATTCGTCGTCACGGCGAAATAGCACGTGGTATTGAGATAGTTACTCACTCCGCGCATTTCAAATACCGATTGTTGGTGCCCGTTATTGGTCAAATAGCGGCAGGGAAGCCGATACCGGTGCCTACATCCGATACCTGGGATGCGGCTGCTTCTGCAGAAACTATAGAGGTAACCAGAGACTTGACCCGGGGGCGGGAGGGGATTTATGCTCTAAGAGTGAAGGGGTGGTCAATGGTGGATGCTCTGGTCAGCGATGGTGATATCGTGCTGATGGAGTATGTCAACGCTGTAGATAACGGTGAGGTAGCTGCCATTTGGCTCAAGGCAGAAAGAGAGGCGACTTTAAAGAAGTTCTATGCTGAAGCCGGGAAAGTACGGCTTCAGCCAGCCAACACCAGGATGAAGCCGATATATGTCGAACCCGATAACGTAGAAGTTCAAGGTAGAGTAGTTACCGTCATCAGACAGTTTGGTTCAGGCAGATAGTCTGATTTGATGTCTACTGCCATGTAGGTATAAACTATTAGATGGCTGATATACGCTAAAGCGATATGGTCTGATAAAATCATTAAGGTCGGTACCGGAAGAGAGAATGATATGCTTCTAGACCAGTTTCAAAGTACAGGTCGTGACCTGTGTAGTCGAGGTCTGGTCTGCTCCAACAGCGGGAATTTGAGTGTCAGGATGGGAGACCGTCTGGTGATCACCCGCCGTGGTGGTATGCTTGGCTGTCTGGAGGAAAACGACCTGATAGAGACTGGTATAGATAAAAACGACCGTTTTACACCTCTCGCATCGAGCGAACTGCCCGTGCACCGGGCCATCTATCGTGCAACCTCGGCGTTAGCCATTGTTCATGCTCACCCGCCGCATGCCGTTGCTATGTCGTTAATAGAAACCGAGATTACCCCCAATTGTAGCGAAGTATCTCCCTTAATGGAGCGTGTTCCTGTTCTCGGCTGGAATATGGAAGTAAAGCCGGGTGGCTTAGCTGATATCATCGCTGAAGCGCTTAAGCAATATCATATTGTGATGGTTCGCGGTCACGGCAGCTTTGCTATTGGTCAGTTGCTGGAAGAAGCCCATAACTACACCACCCTTTTTGAGGCAAGCTGCCAGGTCCTTTGCCTGTTGCGGTCGTTGAAGGTGAGCGAGGTCAGAGAATAGCCTGTGGCCGATAGCTATCATTTTGTTGCCGGACCGTTTTTATAGACCGGGGTGTACCACTCACAGTATCTTGGGTTTTGCCCCTTTATTACTTCCGAGTACGCTTTTTGCAGCTTCCTGGTTA
This sequence comes from Dehalococcoidales bacterium, assembly GCA_028717305.1. Taxonomy (GTDB): domain Bacteria; phylum Chloroflexota; class Dehalococcoidia; order Dehalococcoidales; family UBA5760; genus UBA5760. The sequence continues at coordinate 4,787 of JAQUOC010000071.1, forward strand.
TCTCACCGGCCTCGCCGCTGCCTATCTTATGCCCATCTATCTCAACCACCGGGGTGATATTAGCTGCTGTTCCGGTTAAAAAGCATTCGCTGGCGGTGTACAGTTCGCTATGGTTGATATGCCGTTCCGTGGTCTCTATCCCCAGTTCGTTGTGTGCCATCCTCATTACGGCGTCACGGGTAATTCCTACTACCATAAGGTCATCGACGCCGGGCGTCACCAGTCCGCCGTTTTGAACCAGAAAGATGTTCTCTCCGCTCCCTTCGGAGACGTAGCCGCTGGCAGTAAGCATGATTGCCTCGTGAGAATTATTCTTAATAGCTTCGGTCTTAGCCAGGGCATTATTCACGTAAAGACCAGTAATTTTGGCCTGTGGTGTCTCACTGGGGCGACGCCAGGAAGAGACTATGCACCTCACTCCGTTCGTATCCAGATATGGTCCCCAGGGGAAAGCAAAGACCATAAAGGCATCATCCAGATTATGCAATCGAACACCCAGTGCCTCTGAGCTCTTATAGGCTAAAGGACGGACGTATATATCCTCCTCAAAACCGCATTTTGCGATCAGCTCCACAGTGATCCGGCAGAGCTGGTCAATAGTATGAGACAGGTTGATATTAAGTACCCGGCAGCCGTTAAGCAGTCTTTGGTAGTGTTCGTTGAGACGGAAGATATAAAGCTGCCGCTCGTCGCTATTCCAATTACCGCGAATGCCCTCGAAAACACCGGTGCCATAGTGCAGGCAATGAGTCATAACTCCTAATCTGGCTTCAGTCATAGGAACAAATTGCTTGTTGAAATAGGCATATAGCGGCATCTTAGAATACTCCTCTCAATAGGACTGATTTGACCTATTATATCCATTCCCAAGATAGAAACACAAGCAGTCGATTTGTCTAAAATCAGGTTAAGTGTTATATTAGATGCCGCTCGGTTAATTGGTTAATGATGTTATCAGCGGATGAGATAATAAGGATCCTGGATCTGCACCCTCTTGCCGAAGAGGGTGGTTTTTACCGGGAAACTTACCGTTCGGCAGAGAATGTTTCTCTTGATGCGCTACCAGACAGGTATACTACCAGTAAGCGCTTCGCTACCGCAATATACTATCTGCTGATACCCGACACATGTTCCCGGCTGCACCGGCTGCCAACCGATGAGACCTATCACTTTTACTTTGGTGACCCTGTCATTATGCTTAATCTATATCCTGGTGGTATGTCTAGGGTAATAGTCCTGGGGCCAGCGATAGATAAGGGGGAACAGGTTCAGTTCACTGTACCCAGAGGAGTATGGCAGGGCTCCTTCTTAAAGAGAAGGGGGAGCTTTGCTCTACTGGGTACTACCATGGCACCCGGCTTCGATTCTACCGACTACGAAGCCGGTGAGCGTAACCGACTGGTACAGGAATACCCTGGCCTTGAGGAGATGATAGTCCGGCTTACTCCTCCTGTTGCTGGTGTGTTTTAGGTCTCTTGTTGCTGTAGAATCGGCATATAAATGAGGTTGTCTCCTCTTGAGACAAATATCTTGAGTTTATCATGTCAATTATTAGCCAAAGGGGGTTAGTAAGGTGTTACAGTGGAAACTGGATAAAGGGTCTATGCTGTTGCCCAGTGTCGCGCACCTGGGTGTCGCTGTAAAGAATGCCGAAAAAAGTACCAGGTTCATTTCTTCTATATGGGATATCGGTACTCCTGATGTTATCGACTACGAAGCCAAATCCGGAGAGTTAGTTGTTGGCAAACCCTTTAAGGTCAGGCTAGTTTTCATTAAGTTAGGTGCGCACTCGATAGAATTGCTTCAGCCCCTCGACGAACAATCGATCTGGGCTGACTTCATTAGAGATAAGGGCGAGGGGATACATCACATCGCTTATGGTGTATCTAATTATGATGAGATAGTAACAAAACTGCAGAAGCAGGGACAGGCGTTGCTACTGGCGGCTGTATTTGAGGGCTGTCGCTGGTGCTATTTTGATACCAGTCCCGGGGGTATGGTCATCGAAATTCGTGAAGAATGCAGCAGGAGTTAGACATTTGGCAAGGTCTGCCGGGTCTCCCTGGCTGGTGGTTGCATCTCAGCCTTTGTTTTATTCCTGTACGAATATTGCGGTGAGTCGTCAGTCTCCCCGGGAAATAAAGGCTACTACCCTGCGCTCGAAGATACTACGTTTAAGGAGTATTTGATGCTGGCACTTAAGGCACCTGACTCCGATGTCAGCTCCGAGCCTAACTACCCGCCACTCGTAGCTGCCACAGGGGTGCTTTTTCTTAAGGCGAACCACATCACCGAGTTTTATTTCGATAGTCATCAGCTTGTTCCGGGGAATCAAGAAAGGCAGGAATTAATCTGTTCGCGTAGTGAC
>JAQUOC010000072.1 GCA_028717305.1 Dehalococcoidales bacterium
GCTGCTGGTGGGCAGCATCGGGCTGGTGGTCTCCGGTATTTTCTTCGCCGGAAAGGTGAGGGGTTTCGGGCTGTATACTCTTCCCGAGATGGTAGAGAAACAGTATGATAGCCGGGTTGGTCTGGCGGCCTCGTTTCTTGTCGTCATTGCCTGGGTAGGTGTTCTCGCCGGTCAGATTATAGCTTCGGGAAAGATACTGGGTATCCTGGGAGTGGCTGATCCTGCCCGGTGGATGGTGGTCTTTACGGTTGTCTTTATCGTTTATGCTGTTCTGGGCGGCCAGCAGGCTATCATCCGGACCGATATCGTACAGATAGGAATAGTGCTGGCCGGGATATTTACCTGCCTGGTATTGGTACTGTCACGGCTGGGGGGTTGGGCCGGGTTGGTCAGCTCCCTGCCCCCGCAACGTTTCGCTTTCCCCGTCAGCTCCCAGTTCGGCAGCGGTGACCTCGCCTCATTCCTTCTGCTGGTGGGACTAACCTATCTTGTCGGGCCTGATATTTATTCCAGGCTGTTCTGTGCACGGGATACCGGTACAGCCAGGGTATCGGTATTCTGGACCGCTTTGATTATCGTTCCGGTCGCTTTCGCTATTACGGTAATTGGCATGGGGGCTTCGGCTCTATTTCCCCAGATTACTTCCCCGGAACAGGCTTTTCCTGCGGTAGTAACCGGGGTATTACCGCCACTTGCCGGCGGAATCGTGCTGGCCGCCCTGCTCGGTGCGGTGATGTCTTCGGCTGATACCATCCTCTTCAGTGCCAGTACCATAATGGCTGTGGATATAATCGGTCGTTTCCGGCCGCTCAGCCGGGAAAGGACTCTTTTCTACTCTCGCTGGATGATTGTGGTACTGGGAGTGGTCGCTTTACTACTGGCTCTGGTTCTAAGAGGGGTGATAAGTGCCTTGCTTTTTGCCTATACGGTGTATACCGCCGGGCTGATTGTGCCGGTAATCGCCGGTTTTTACCGGGAAAGATTGAAAGTGACTCCCCTGGGAGCGTTGGCGGCAATTATAGGCGGTGGGTCGGCGGCACTTGCCAGCGGGATACTTGACATAAAGTATCTAGACATGGGCAGCCTGGCAATCAGCGTCGCGTTGCTTTTTATCGTCAGTTATATCGACAATCGAAAGAGGGCGGCTTGACGGCCGATATGCCATCTAGTAGAATTTCTTTTAGTGGGCGGTTAGCTCAGTTGGTCAGAGCGCTGCGTTGACATCGCAGAGGTCACTGGTTCAAATCCAGTATCGCCCACCATATCATAAGTTCAACATGACAGCTGGCTTTTTCTGTACTACAAGCAGTGCGTGAAAAGCGTACCATTTATTCTCAACAAGCTGTTTTATTAGCTATCATGATTTCTTAGCCAGGGGGCCGAGCTTCCTTATCCTGGCTGTCATATCGTTAACGATTGAGACAAACCGGTTACCCTCGGAGGCAGAGACCCAATCCAGGGATACACGCTCTCTTTCGATGCCGAGCTGCTCGAGCATCCGGGCAAGCAGTGCCATACGTCTCGTTGCTTTATAGTTGCCGTCGGTATAGTGGCAATCCCCGGGATGACAACCAAGAACCAGCACCCCGTCGGCACCGGCCTGAAGTGCTTTCACGATGAAGGTCGGCTCCACCCGGCCACTGCATTTTACCCTTATCGGTCGAACATTGGGGGTGTATTTCATCCGGGAAGTGCCCGCCAGATCAGCGCTGCGGTAGGAGCACCAGTTACACATGAAGACGATGATTACGGGCTCGAAGCTCATATCAACAGGCCCTCGATTTCAGCCATGATTTGCTCGGTGGTAAAATGCCTGCCGGTAATAGCGCTTGCGGGGCAGGCGGCAACGCACGTGCCGCAGCCTTTACACAAGGCTTCATTTACTTTGTAAAACTTCTTTTCATCATCGAACGAGATAGCACTGTAAGGGCAGATTGAGCTACACACTCCGCAGCCGGAGCAAAGCTGCTCATCAATGCTGGCTATAGCTACCTCGATCTCTACCTCGCCTTTACTAATCAGGGACAGAATTCGGGCCGCTGCTGCTGAAGCCTGAGCGACGGTATCGGGGATATCCTTGGGGCTCTGGCAGCAACCGGCCACAAAAATACCCTCGCTGTTGGTGGCTACCGGGTCCAGCTTGGGGTGCTTTTCCAGGAAGAATCCATCGGCACTCCGGCTGATGTTGAAGAGACGGGCCATGGCCTCGGCATCTTGCTGCGGCTCCATCGCGGTACACAGGATAACCATATCTACCGGCACCCTTATCATCGAGCTCAGCAGGGTATCTTCGGCTACCACAACCAGTCTGCCTTTTTCCTCGTCATTAATGGTCCTGTCGGTGACTTCACTCACCTTGCCGCGTATGAAGCCGACCCCTTCGCTGGAAATACGTTCATAGAATTCCTCGTAGCCCTTGCCGAAGCAGCGCATATCGATGTAGTACTGGTACACTTCGGCGCCGGTTTTCTCTTTTATCAGGTGGGCGTACTTAAGGGCGTACATACAGCACACCCGGGAGCAGTAGTCATGGTAGTTTCTGTCCCGGCTACCCACACAGTGAATGATGGCGATGCTCCTGGGGACGGAGCCGTCTTTGAGCACTATGTTGCCTCCCGTCGGACCGGCCGAGTTGACCAGCCTCTCGAACTCAAGGCTGGTAACAACATTATCCAGTCGCTGGTAGCCATAATGCTTGATGTGAGCAGGGTCGAACACGCTATATCCGGTGGCTAAGATGATTGAGCCTGTCTCCACCTCGATGATTTCGTCTTTCTGCCCGAAATCGATCGCATTCGCCTCACAGACCTTTTCACAAAGACGGCAGGTACCTTTCAAGAAATAGGTGCAGTGATCGGTGTCGATGACCGGTATGTTGGGGACGGCCTGGGGGAACGGTGTATAGATAGCCTTCCTCTTGCCCATGCCGGCCTCAAACTCGCTGTCGGTCTCCGAGGGGCATTTCTCCTGACACAGACTACAGCCGTTACACCTGTCGCCGTTAACATACCGTGCCTTTTTTCGAATTCTAATCCTGAAATTCCCGATGTAACCCGAAACTTCCTCTACCTCGCTATAGCTCATGAGCTCAATATTGGGATGATTTCCTGCTTCAGTCATCTTTGGGGTGAGGATGCAAGCCGAGCAGTCCAGAGTAGGGAATGTTTTATCCAGTTGTATCATGTGTCCGCCGATACTGGGGGTTCGCTCGACCAGGTAGACCTTGTGTCCGGAGTCGGCGATTTCCAGCGCGGCTCTGATACCGGCGATGCCGCCGCCTACTATCAGAGTATTGGGGTTAAACGGTATCTTCCTGACTTCCAGGGGCTGGTGGTAGTAAACCCGCTTTACGGCGGCATTGAGCAGGGCTTTGGCCTTCTCCGTCGCCATCTGCTTGTCTTCGGTCACCCACGAGCACTGCTCGCGAATATTGGCTATTTCGATTAAGTACGGATTCAGCCCAGCTTTCTGACACGTTCTGCGGAAGGTGGGTTCATGCATTATCGGCGAGCAGGCGGCTACCACTACCCGGTTGAGGCTCAGGTCCCTGATATCTTTGCCGATGATTTCCTGCCCGGGCTCGGAGCACATGAAGACATAGTCGCGAGCTACTATCACCGAGTCCAGACCACGGGCAAACCCGGTTAGTTCTTCCGTATCTACGGTTCCGGTAATGTTACTGCCGCAGTGACAAACATATACGCCGATACGGGGTTCATTCCCTGTACTGTTGGCTAGATTGCTGCGCTTACTAATTCTGAAATACTCCTGATCTCGATAAAATCGCCCTTGTCCATGGTCGTCACGCTATCGTCGAAATTGAGCATACAGTAGGGGCATGCCACCGCCAGGATATCGACACCGGCAGCAAGAGCCTGTTCGATTCGTATGTCGGAAAACCTCTCGCCGCTTTTGGTCTCCATCCATATCCGGCCGCCGCCACCGCCGCAGCACAGGCTGTTTTCCCGACAGTCCGGTAGTTCGATAAGCTCCAGACCGGGGATGCTCTCCAGTACCTGGCGCGGTTCCTCGTAGATATCGTTATAACGCCCCAGATAGCAGGGGTCGTGATAGGCAACCTTTTTGTTTACTTCCCTGGTGAAGATTAGACGGTTTTCCCTGATGAGTTCAAGCAGATACTGGGACAGGTGAATGGTCTCGAAGTCTCCGCCCAGCCCGGGGTACTCGTTCTTGAAGGTGTGATAGCAGTGAGGGGAGGAGGTAACCACTTTTTTAACCCCCATTTCGGCAAAAACACTGATATTACTCCGGGCGAGCCGTTCGAAGACCTTCTCATCACCGGCTTTACGGACACTCTCGCCACAGCAGTTTACCTTGCTTCCCGGTATGCCGAAGTCGACCCCGGCTTTTTTCAGAATATTGACGGCAGCCCGGGCCATCCTACGAACACTGGCATCATATTCCGGGATGCAGCAGGGAAAGTACAATATCTCGGTTCCTTCGCTATATAGCTTCACGTCAAGGTCTTTGGCCCAGTCGGCCCGCTTATCCGGCGCTTCGCCCAGCGGGTTACCCGTTCCGGAGATATTCTTGATGGTGATTCGTAGTGAATCGGGGACCCTGGCTATACCCAACTCGGTAACAACCCGGCGCAGTGCCCGCATAATGTCCACTATTTCCACACCGCGGGGGCATCGCTTGACGCAGCTGTTGCAGGTAGCACACAGCCATATATCCTCACCTTCGAAATCAATCAGGCCCAGCTGGCCCTGGTGCATTATGCGGCGGACGATAAAATCCCTCACCGTATTCCACGGGCACACTGCCGTGCAGATACCGCACTGATAGCACAGTTTGAGGATTGCGCCGCCTTCCTCGTTTATGATGTCCGCCACTTCTTTGAGCGGGGTTACCGGATGTGAGTTCTTCTCCATTCCGGTGTCTACCTATCCTTTTCCTGTCCGGTCATCAGTTCTTCCATCTTACTGGTGAAGATAGGCAGCAACTCCTCCCAGTCTCCGACTATCCCCAGTGTTGCTTCCTTAAATATGTTCGCTTCGGGGTCTTTGTTTATCGCCACGATATTCTTGGCTCCGGAGCAACCGGTCATGTGCTGACTGGATCCGGAGAGGGCAACGGCAATATAAAGGTCGGGGGCGATAATCTTACCCGTCAGACCGATCAGCAGGCTATTCGGCACCCAGCCGTTGTCGCATGGCGGCCTACTGGCACCCACGGCACCATTCAATATCTCAGCCAGTTTCTCCAGATGCTTAAAACCTTCAGTGCTGCCGATGCCTCTACCTCCACAGACTACCACGTTGGCATCCTCAAGCTTTATTCCTGTCGATTCTTCGACCACCCTCTTGATTACCTTGGTTCTTACGGCCGGAGGGTCTAAGGAAGCCTCAGCCTTAATAATCTGCCCCTCTCTGGAACCGTCTCGCTCCGGGGAGGACATTACCCTGGCTCTAACCGTAGCCATCTGGGGATAGGACTCGCAGGTAAAGATAGCCCGGGCATTGTCACCGTAAACAGGCTTGGTTTGCAGCAACAGCTTTGATTCAGGTTCGATAGCCAGATCGACGCAGTCCGTGGAGATTGCCGTACCCAGCCGGAACGCCAGACAGGGCCCCATGTCGCGGCCGATAGCGGTATGTCCGAAAAGGACAATGCGGGGCATTACCTGCCTCGCTACCTTTTCCGAGACTGATACATATAAATCTGTGTCGTAGTCCTTCATTGGTGGGGTATTGACTACGTATACCCTGTCTGCCCCATAGGCAATTGCTTCCCCGGCCAGGTTGGTGATATCATTGCCTATCAACAGGCAGTATAATTCCTGTTCCAGCTCATCAGCCAGGTTCCGTCCGCAGCCCAGTAGTTCCGTAGTTACTGCCGCCAGTTTCCCATCTCTGACTTCGCCGAAGACCATCACCCCTTCATATGCAGCCAAGAATAACTACCCCCTTCGTATTCGCTCATCGATATCCGACCTTGCCTCAATGCATTTCCATTCACACTATTCTGGCTTCCCTCAGTTTGGTAACCAGATTAGCTACCGCTTCCCCGGGGCTGCCACCTTCTATAATTTCACATTTCCCTTCGTGTACCGGCTGGAATAGCTTCAGCAGCTTCGTGCGACGACCCGCAGCACCTATCCGGGTGGGCTCGGCCCCGATGTCGTCTGGTTTCCAGATAACCGGCTCTTTCTTCCTGGCACCCATTATTCCCTTTATGGTAGGGTACCGGGGCTCGCCGACCTCATTGCTTACCGTGATCAGGGCAGGCAGGGATACTTCAACCACCTCATATCCGTCATCGGTGACCTTCTCAACTATTGCCTTAACGTTGCCGGCAGTTATCTTTCTGGCGCTGCTTACCAGGGGCAGCCCCAGCATCTCAGCGATGCCCGGGCCCACCTGCCCGGCGTCCCAGTCCGAAGCCTGCCGGCCGCAGAAGATAAGGTCATAGTCGCCTATTTTTTGGATAGCCATCGATAGTGCATAGGCTGTTGACCAGCTATCACCCCCGGCGAAGGCTTCGTCATCGAGCAGGATTAGCTCATCAGCCCCCATGGACAGGGGTTTTCTTACCACATCCGGTAGGAGGTTGTTACCCAGACTCAGCACAGTGATTGTGCCTCCCTGAGCATCCTTAACCCTGAGCGCCGCTTCCAAAGCACGTTCAGCATAAGGGTCAATTACTGCCGATACGCCCGGTGGTAGCACTATTCTGTTACGCTCGGGGTCAATCCTGAAGCTCTCTGGTGGTGCCTCGGGGTCGGGTACCTGCTTACAGCAGACGATCATTCTAAAGGCGGTCATTGGTCAGCATCTCCTACTTAATGTGAGTCGTCGTACAGATACAACCGTGGGGTATTTGTATTAAGGTTATTGTAAGCTATTTTATAACGGAATGCACGGAATCATAAAGGATTATATGGGATTAATGATGGGATTAATGACAGGTGGCAACTACTGAAATGGGGTACCGGCGCGGTCTTCTAGACCCAGGCAGTGTGCCGGTGTGTTATAATTGTGACACGTCCGGTAAAACGCCGGTGCTA
>JAQUOC010000073.1 GCA_028717305.1 Dehalococcoidales bacterium
CGGCTATTCTAGGGAGGTCATCGGGATGTAACATATCCCTGAATAGGTGTTTACCATCCATCAATTCTTCAGCGGTATAGCCCAGCAGGCCGTACACGTTGGGGGAGACATACTCGATGGGCCAGCCGTAGGCGGCAAGCCATCGGAAGACGACGGTGGGGCCGCTGACAAACAGCGCGCGCTCCTGCTTTAACTCCTCTTCCGCCTTCTTACGCTCGGAAATATCACGGACGATGGCAAGCTCAGCGGACCTGCCCAAGTATGTAATGACACCGACACTCAATTCAACATATGCCCTGCTACCATCCTTATGAAGTAGAACTGCTTCATATTTATCGGGAGACTTTTCGCCTTTCATCCTCCGATTGTAACGATCTGCCACTAGCGGCAGATTATCGGAGTGGATATAACCTAAAAAGGGTGTGTTTATTATTTCTCCAACAGTGCCACCCCACATTTCTGCAAGTCGTAAGTTGGCAAATTGTAATAGTCCGTCCTGTATGATACAGATACCATCTTGGGCTTGCTCCACCAGCACAGAATATTTTGCTTCCGACTGGCGCAGCTGGTCTTCTACCGCCTTCCGTTCGGTAATATCTCTGACATAGAGAACGTCGGCGTGTCCTCCCCTGTAGGTCGTATAGGCACTGGTAAGCTCAATGGGAACTTCAGCCCCGTCTTTTCTGATAACGAGCATCTCGAAAAGACCGGGGATAATCTCTCCTCTCATCTTCCTCCGGTGTCTTTCCAGAGAGGCGTTGCGACTTCCAGGATAGACCAGGTTGAAAAACGATTTACCGATCAGTTCCTTACGGGTATAACCGGTAATGTGAAGCCATCTGTCACTAACGAAGACCTGAATGCCCTCTCCCTGGTCAGTATCCTGGAGCATGACAACAGCTTCACCAACCTCACCACCAAGATGAATCAGAGAGCGGTACTGTTCTTCCGATTCCCGTAATGCATTCTCGATTTCTTTACGTCCGGTGATATCCACCAAAGAGGCTACACTCTTACCGGTCCCCGGAATCACAGCCGCAGTCAAGAGGATATCCTTGGTCTCTCCTCCCCTGTCGATAAAGTGAAACTCATAGTTCCTCGGGACAGAGCCACCGTTCGTCCTCCGCGACCTGTGATACCCTATCATCCTGTCCAGGTCTTCTTTGGCAACGAACTCGGTCCATCTCTTCTTCCCCTCCACCTCTTCCCGGCAGTAACCAGACAGCCTGGCAAACTCTTCATTCGCCAGTGATATTATCATATCCGCCTCTATGATTACGGTCGCCGTTCCGGTATTTTCGAAAACGGAGCGGTATCTCTCCTCACTCTGCCGTAGTTCTTTCTCCAACCGCACCCGTGCCAGGGAATTACCTATAATTTCGGAAGCAGTCCTGAGCAGACCGATATCCTCTTCTTGCCAAACACGGGGCTCCCGGGTAGCGTCAAAACCGATGAACCCGACCGGCTCCCCACCAACATACACCGGCAGTACCAGGAAAGACTTGACGCCTTGGGACTCCAGCACTTGCTTCTCGCCAGCCGCATCTACCGGCATATCGGCAACATCAGCGATGTGAATTAGTTCACCGGAGCGGAGTTTTCCTGCCCACCAGGGGAATGACTCGACAGGCAGCTTCTTCTGATCATCTATCTGCGGAGCAATCCCCCCGCCACACCACTCGTGGGTATTATCAATAGTAGACCGGTCTTCATTAACAAGGAAGACGTAGACTCGGTCCGCCCTGATAAACTCACCCATTGCCTCAAGCGAAGCATTAATAGCATTATCAATATCAAAGGTCCCGACAAACTGACTCAAAATCCGGGAGATGAGCTTCTCAAAGTTAAGCTGGTGCTTTACTTCATTTGTCGACTGACCTTTGGCCTTTCTGTTATCGTCCATTCCATACCCCCCGCAAGCCATGAGCCCTCACCCGAACAGACTACTTAAGGAACCGGGCGATTACAGCCAGCAAATCCTCTTTCCGGAAGGGTTTGGTAATGTACTCATCAGCGCCTACCTTCTTACCCAGCTCCTGGTTTAGCTTATGGCCCACAGCAGTCAGTATGACCACCGGAATCGTCCGGGTTGCCTCGTCCGTCTTGATTTTGTAGCAGGCGTTATAGCCATCCATCCCCGGCATAAGAATATCCATAAAAATAAGGTCCGGTTTCTGGCGGCCGGCAATATCCAGAGCCTCCTGACCGTTACTTGCCTCGAGAACGGTGTAGTGCTTCTCGAGCATACCCCTCAAGACCAGCCTGATATTCTGCTCATCATCAACAACAAGTATTTTCCTGGCATCCATGCTGTCCTCCCTTCCCGCGGATTCTTACTGACGACGGACGACTAAACCCTAAATATATCAAAGACTCACAGGTAAGCCATACCACTCAGTTCACCGCGGTATTTGATATCCGGTCATCCCAATATCATGCCACCGCCAACCCTAACTAAACTAATTGATGCTATCTTATACTACTTTATATGTCCTCAGTCAACCCGCAACAGGCATCTTCTTCTTTACCCTGAGGAAGGCATCCACCACCGCAGGGGTAAACTGGATCCCCCGACCCCTTTCTATTTCAGCGCAGGCTATTTCATCACTCATCGCCTTACGGTATGAACGCGCAGAGGTCATCGCATCAAATGAATCGGCCACTGCCAGGACACTGGCACCCCGACACCATGAGGGAACCCCACCACCGGTCTCCTCATGAACCATTTCAGGGAAACCTTCAATCACCGTCAGAATGTCGGCAGGCGGAGGCATTTCTGTTAAAGGCAGGCCATCAGGATAGCCAGCGCCATCGTAGCGTTCATGGTGATGGCGCACCATAAACAGAATATCTTTATCCTCCACGATGGGGGCCAGGATACGCTCTCCAAGCTCGCAGTGGCTTTTCACATACTGAAACTCATCATCGGTAAGCCGATCCGGTTTATTCAGCACCGGCTCTTTCACCCCTATCTTACCGATATCGTGGAGCAGCCCCGCCAGCCTGATCTTCTCGATTTCTTCCGACGGTAAACCCAGCTCCGTAGCGATCGCTACGGACAAATCGGCGACCCGCTCGGAGTGGCCGCTGGTATATCTGTCCTTAGCCTCCAAGGCATAGGCAAGAGCAGTAATCGAATTCAAGAACGACCGGCGGATTTTCTCTGCCTGCTGGCTGACCCGCTCTTCCAGGTGCTGCTGATATTCCCGGTTCTCCATCTCCAGTCTCTTCTGTTCCAGAGCCCGCTCTACGCTCAAGGCGACTCCGCCAAGGTTAAACGGTTTGGTGACATAATCATAGGCACCATGCTTCATACAATGCACAGCAATATTGGTATCGGTGATAGCAGTAGCCATAATCACTACCGTATCAGGGTAGACAGCCCTTATTTCAGGCAGTAACTGAACTCCTGATTTACCCGGCATCTTGATATCGAGAAGAACCAGTGCCACCGCACCGGCCTGCAACTCATCGATAGCCTGAGCAGCACTACCGGCTTCGCGACACCAGTAGCCCATACTAACCAGCTTCCGACCGAGGAGCTTGCGAATCGCTTCCTCATCATCAACTATCAGTATCGTTTCTTTAGCGGGCATCTCTTTCCTCACCTCAATACTTCTCTATTCAAACTCTACTGCTTCCCCCCAGGACAGTCCCTTCACCGGTATGATGAAGGGGCAGGTCTACAGTAAAGACAGCGCCCTGACCCGGTATACTCTCGGCATATATCCGACCGCCGTGACCGATTACTATGCCATGACAGATGCTTAAGCCTAGACCGGTCCCTTTACCAACCCCCTTGGTGGTGAAGAATGGGTCGAACAGGCGCCCCAGGGTCTCCTTAGCAATACCGGGGCCGTCGTCGGCGAAGGTAACCCTGACGATATCATCGGCCTTTTCTGTGGTAATACTCAGGGTGCCTCCCTGATTGGCCTCCGCCATGAAGTATTCGGCGTTGATAATGATATTGAGGAAAACCTGCTGAAGCTGGAAATAGTCGGCGACAACATCAGGCAGGTCAGCTAATCTGAGATCGACTTTGATGTTATTCAACCTCTGCTGGTAGGCACGAAGCTCAAGTACACTTTCGATAATATTATTGATATTCACCGTCTGTTTCACCTGATCGTGCCGCTGCGAGAAGGTGAGGAGGTTCTTCACTATCCCGGAAGCCCTTTCCGCTTCCCGCAATACAATCTCAACATTCCCCCTGATGCTGTCCGGGAGGTCCTCTTCCAGAAGCAACTGGGTAAAGCCGAGTACGGAGGTCAGGGGATTATTCACCTCGTGGGCAATACCGGCGGACAACTCGCCAAGAGAAGCCAACCGGTCGGCAATGAGAAGTTGTTCTTCCATACGCTTACGCTCGGTGATATCACGGGTGATATGGACGGAAGCGACAACCTCACCATGCTCATTGATTACAGGCGACGTAGCCGTCTCAAGGTAAACTCCCAGGTGGGGCTCAAAATACTCCGCTATACTCGGTAACTTGCTCTGCATTGTTTTTCTATGGGGACAATGCGGTACCGGCTCACTTGTCCCGTGGACCAGTTCATAACAGGTTTTGCCAACAAGCTCCCGCGGGTGCTTCTTGAAGATATCAGCATAAGCCTTATTCAATCTGACAATTCTGAAATTGCTATCCTGAATGGAAACCCAGTCTGTAATGGTATCGATGGTTGTCCGCCACTCCTCGGCCGCCCGCCTTATTTTCCCCTCCATCAAGCGGTGCTCACGGCGCAAACCCGACTCACGCAACTCCCGCTTAACAGAGGAGATAAGCCTGGATAGATTGTCCTTCATTACATAGTCATTGGCACCGGCTTTGATAGCCGCTGCAGCAGCTTCCTCACCAACCGCACCGGATACAATAATAAATGGTATATCGATACCGGTCTCCTGCAACAACACCAGCGCTTGGTGAGCACTGAGGTGCAGCGTTCTGTAATCAGAGATAACGATATCCCAGGTCTGTTTATCCAAGGCCTCCCTCATGGCTGCGACTTTCTCCACCCTCTGACAAAACGGACTGTAGCCACCGCGTTTCAGTTCCCGCAGCAGTGCCTGCGTATCATCATCCGAGTCTGCTAAAACCAATACCCTGAGCGGATCGCTCATTTTCACCCCTGATTCGGCAGAGTCATGGTCATAATCAGCCGGTAGAGTCATAATGACCACCTACCCCGGCCGGATTCAATTCCAGTAGAACAATTGCCGGCTAACAATCGTGCTACAGCCTTTATGTCCTCCAAACGATACGAGTAGCCCGGCTGATATCTCGAATTCAGCACATAATTATCAGGAAAGAGGTTAAGACTGAGTAACAGGTATTACCTGCTATGCTTTACCTGATTAACCAGCGCCCTTAACCCCTCCACGTCTTCGCCGGTAAACAGCCGCCATCCTCTCCTATCACGATATCGAGGCTCACCGGCAATGCCCTCCTTAAACCAGCGAAAGAGGGTGCTCCGGCTGATACCGACCAGGCGATAAACCTCACCGGTGCGATAGTAGGTCTGCTCATCCAATACCACTGGCACAGCCCTGGTCCTCCCGGAAATATTTGATACTACTCAACTATTTCTCTGGCTAGCTGTTTTATACTAATACGGTAATACTAAACAAAAACTCAACAATTATTCCTAATTTCTAAACGTTTCCTAAACAGATTCCGGAAAGACAAAGGGCCTTCTTGGAAGAGACCTTCAGGACTTTTGACTGCCAAGTGGCCAGGTGATTTTCCGGCTAAGATATATCTTTGAACAGGTAGCCGACACCGGAGACGGTGGTAATGTATTCGGGATTTTGAGGGTCAGCTTCAATCTTGGTGCGCAGACGATTGATAAAAACATGCAGAAACTGCCTATCCTCGACGTAATCGGCCCCCCATACCCTGCCCAGCAGGTGCGTGTGACTTAAGACCTTACCGACATTGGATACTAACTCCTGCAATAGCATGTACTCGGTAGGGGTTAATCTGACTTCCTTACCGGCCACGGTAACTCTTCTTCGCAAGAGATCGATCTCAATGTTACCCCTGACGAAGGAAGAAGGTTCACGGATCTCGTCCGGCATTCTGGCCCGCCGAATCACCGACTTGACCCGGGCAATGAGCTCATCCATGGCGAACGGCTTGGTAACGAAGTCATCAGCACCGAGGTTTAAACAGTGTACCTTATCCTGGGTCTCACCGCGAGCACTGAGCATAATGATCGGGACCTGCGACCACTCACGAAGCCGTCGGCAGACCTCAAAGCCATCGACATTGGGCATCATGATATCCAGAATCACCAGGTCTGGTGAATCTCTTTCTACAGCCTTGAGAGTAGTTGCTCCGTCCGTCGCGGTAAGGGAATCACAACCCTCGTTTCTCAGAATGGCGGAAACGAACTTTACCACGATTGGGTCATCATCAGCAATGAGGACACGAGGACGATGCAAATCCCATTACCTCCCATAGCCAGCCCGACCCGACATATTGACCCGCCGGCATAGAGTACGGCATTAACATACCTGCCTATACTTGAGCTAGTTTAAGATATGCTATTTTCGCACTTCTGTCAACACCCCTCCCCCGATACACTCCTTGCGGTCAAGTAGCTTTGTTGCTAAAATTAAGCGGTAACGGGTGGGACATATGTGCCCCTGTAGCTCAGGTGGATAGAGCAGCGGTTTCCTAATCCTGGGGCAGGTATGCCGTTGTGTGTCATTAGCTTCAAACTAGAACGTTTGTGTTGTCTGTAAAAAACCGTTTTGAACCTAATGTGCTTTTTGGTGACATTATGACCTTTTTAGTTTGTCGCCAAAATGTCGCCAATTTATTACTTGTTATGTAAAGCATTTTTCTAGCTATTCCAATAACCTTCAATGTGAACTTGACAAACCACCTTAATCATAGTATCTTCTTTGTATATACAATTAGCGGAGGTTTGACATGAGAACCAGCGTACAGAAATGGGGCAATAGCCTCGCCTTACGTATACCTAAATCTTTCGCTGACGAAGTGGGGCTC
>JAQUOC010000074.1 GCA_028717305.1 Dehalococcoidales bacterium
TAACCTGGCTGCTATAGATCGCGCATTGAAAAAAATCGATGCGGGAACGTATGGCATGTGTGAAGATTGCGGGCAACCTATTGATCCAGTACGACTGGAAGCATTACCACATACTATTAACTGCTTAGTATGTAGTAGCGCAAAAACAGCTTGTGCGATAGATAAGGTAGGTCTTTAAAGGGATGATGCAGTGCTAGTCCAGTGATAGATGCAGTGAGTTATGGCAAATGCAGGCTTTGTGGTGGCTACGCAGTGCTTTATGAACTATATAAAAGGGGGGTACTTATGAAAACTGCCTATTGTTTCAATTGTCAACAAGTCAGGATGGTAAAGAACCCAAAACAGATCCGAATTAACAATAGACCGGCGGTGGAGGGTACTTGCCCCGTTTGTGGGGAAGAAATATTCAGAATAGCTAGCACCCATTCTAATAGTGATAGGTCCGGAGTAAGAGACCATGAAGTCATCAGGGAAGGAGCAAAGTGGTAACAGAATTAAGCGCAATTAGATTCGATCTCGAGCAGGAGCTCAGGAGATTAATTGAGGAGCTAGACCAGTTAAGATCTAATGATAACAATTATCAAGAGCAGCAAAGAGCCAGTTCTATTAACAAAACGGGGGAAGCGGTGGACGCAGTGACAAATCTAGAGAGACGATTGGTTCTGGAGGCTCATATAAAAGATAGCCTAGATTCTGTAGAGCAGGCTCTGCAGAAAATTAGTGCGGGGACATACGGCATCTGTGAAGATTGTGGGAAACCTATCAGTCCAGTACGGATGGAAGTAGTGCCGCACGCTGATCGCTGTATAGACTGTAGCATTGCGAGACTGAATAGAGTATATAGACTGCAATATCGTGAAAATGAACGTAATTAGAGGACTAAAATCCCGGAACAGATAATGAGCGATCCTTTTGATTCAGTAAAAATGAAGATAACACGGGAACTTCGGCAGCCGGTAAAATCCGGGCTGATATTGGGTACACCTGCTGCCAGCAGAGTGATATGCCATAACTGTGGGTATGCCCGGCCGATAGCAGAGGCGGTTCGTTACGGGAAATACAGACTTTGCGGCGAATGCGCGTCGCGTTACGAGCTGGCTAAAAGAAGGGGTACCGTAAGAAGTATCGGGGAATTTGTGCTTGACTGACTGCCTGTACTGGTAAAAAGGCTTTTGACGGAACAAACGAGTAATGAAGAGTGATAAAAATGCTGTCACTGGAGAGGAGCAAAAGAACCTGGCTGCGAATCATGATCTACCTCAAAGGTGGCGGCTTTTGCAGTGGATATATAGATTGTTCGTATTACCGGTTACTGGACGTACTCAATAATACGCTACCCATGACGACACAACATAACGAGGAATACCTGATTTTTAAGAAAGCTAGGGCCGATTGTATCAAAAGGTAAGATATTGCAGGAATAGCTGGTATGAGCAAAGGAGATACTTTGATCATGGGGTTAACCGGGAACATGTTTCTCTGGTGGAAGAGGTTACGCATATATGAGCAACGGTCAAACGTTTGAAACATCGGAAGAACAGAGCGCTGAGATAGTATCTCAGACAATGAAGCTAATCATCGCTTTGAACGGATCACAACTTAAGGAAATCCGGAGGTTCGTCGATACGCTTCTTCAAATCCGTCACCGTCAGGGCAAAAAAGACGAGGAATAGAATAGGAGGCGAAAAGATGGGGAAGGAAGGAAAAGAAAAGCAAGCAGACCGGAAGGCACAGAAAAAAACAGCAGCATATCTGAAAAAAGGACCGAAAGTAAAGTCGAAGTGACGGACTTTACAGCTTGTGGGATTGAAACCATAGGGCGTCTTACAAACTAGGGCGGAGGCTAAATACCTGATGCACCATGTTAGGTGCCCTGCTGGTCGAGTTCACTGGTTAAAGAATCCGTAGCAATCTCAAAAAGAAGTGGATTCAATTATGATAGGAGGAAGTTAGATGTATAAAAAAATACTTGTCCCGTTAGATGGCTCGGAATTTGGCGAGTATGTTCTTGATCATGTTAAAGCGATAGCAAAAGGGTGTCAGGTTAAAAAGTTAACCCTTCTGCAGGTAATTGAGCTACCTTCATTTTCATTCAAGGCTGGTAAAAAGTTACTTGCCAACTACCATGAGGTAGATGACAAGTTTGAGAGATCTGTTCAAGATTATCTTTCCCAGGTGGCCAAGACGTTGAAGAAGAGCGGCGTAAATGCTGAGATTGCTACGAAACGTATTACCCATGGATCGGCGGCCGATGGAATACTTGACTATGCTAAGGAGAATGGTGTTGACCTGATTATTATGACTACCCATGGAAAGTCAGGGCTAACGAGTTGGCATTTCGGTAGTGTAGCCAACAAAGTAACCAGAGATTCTCCAATTCCCGTACTTATAGTTACCCCGAGCGGGTTCCGGACTGGTCGATACGAGCAGACGCGGGTTGACCAGCAATCAGTGTCAGCCCGCTGTTAAGGACAGACTATTATGCTGACCAAGGTATTACTCCTTCAGCCTTGATTCTCAGGATACTTTCGTAACTAGCAGCAGTGAGAATCAATTATCAGAGAGGGGGGAACAACGGAAAAGGAATAGTAACCTATCTGAGGGAAGGACAAGTACGGACTGAAGGGAGGAACACAGTGTCCGGCTACACATTTAGTAAGATCGGAGCCGCAGGGGATCTTATGAACCAAGGCGAAGGAGAAACACCCGACGCTGTATGTGAGCTTCTCTACGATCTGGCCAGAGACGTACCCGAAGCTCAGGTTATTGTTGCGGTGGATAAGGAAAGGGGTGAAGCTACCGCGTTTCTGGTCAGAGGTTCTAAGGAAGGCAAGCAAAGTAGGGTGTTTAGCTTCGCATTACAAAAAGAAGGCCCGGAATTCACCATCAACCTGGATAAGGATAACGGGCAGAATATCCTGGTGTTACGGCATGAACTGGATGAGGATGCTACCAGGAGGTGGAAGGATGAGATAGGTTTGTTGTGGGTCAATGCTTTCAATGAGTATCAGGATCTGAAGAGAATATTAAGATGCTGGCAATGTCACTTATCTCCAGATGCCAGAGTAGTTGTAAATAGCTGCGACCAACCGGGGACGACGCGAGTTCTCAAAGAATACCTCGGCGAGCTGGGTGATCTAAAACACGAACGGACTATCGGAAATGCGATGGTACTCACAGTTGATCGTTGCACACACCACTGGATGATCGATTCAGATAATCTAGGGGTCTGTAAACATTGTGGTAGGAAGAGAAACTTCAAAAAGATGATAAACGAAGCTAAAGAGGCCGAAACGGGAAGAATAAAAGGGCACGTCAGCAAGACAAAAGCAGTCAAACATACGAATACTGGTACCAAAACAAGGAGTAGTAAGACAAGATATCGTAGCTAAATTGTGACCAATCCAATACTTTAAGGAGACATAGCGATTATGAAGAGTAAATCGGTTGCACAAAGAGAGGAAGAGCGTAGGAATCACAAGAAAGCTCTTAAACAGGCCAAGAAAAAGCAAGTGAAAAACCCCGGTAGGAAAGTGAAGTAAAAATGCCTGTTCCCTAAGTATAGTTTCTTACATCCAAGAACGGTAAAAGGTGTGAATCTGAAAGAGAGGTGACAAAAATGTTCGCCAAGAAAAAGGATACTGTACGGTCAGTCTCACCTATCGAAGAACTAACTACCAGAATATTGGCTCTAATCGATGATCAGGAAATTGTTCACAAGCTGCCAGAGTTCTATGGTAACGAATTGGCTATAGTAAGCCTGAACCCAGATTATCAACACGGTGGTAAAAAATACAGGATACTCCTAGAGCGTACCATCGACGGCCAACCGAGTGGCCAGAGGCGTACCTCCTGGGATTCCGATAAGGCAAAGGAACTGGCCAAGTGGATCCTGGAGCGTAATGGCATACCGTTCCAGCTGTGAATAAATTGTCACTCTCTCGATTCTTGGATATTGTCTGCTGAATTAGAAGTACATGATTTACGTAGTATCTATACCTGTCTTATTTCAAAAACAGGATCAGTATACGGTTATTAAAAGGGGGACTCCCGGGATAGTCTGCAGCAGTGAATAAACCACATTCCCTAGCTACAAACAAATCCTAACAAAATGGTTGAGGTGATTAAGTGAACGAGAAGATATTGGTTCCTCTGGATGGGTCTAAAACAGCGGAAATTGTCCTGCCATATGCTGTAGAGTTCGTTGGTAGACTTGGTGGCCAATTGATTTTGGCCAAAGTTTCCGCACCAAATTCAAGGTGCGCCGAGCAACTTCACCGCAATTACTTGGCCGTAGTTACAGAACAAGTGGGACAAATTCTTAATTACCAGTTTGGTGGAAAACCAGCGGCGGTTCAGGGGCAGGTTTTAACAGGAAACCCATCCCTGGAAATCTTACGCTATTCCGATGATAACAACGTTGGGCTAATAATCATGTCGGGTCGGGACTGCAACGATGATGGCCCCTGTATCATCAATTGTATCGCAGAGAAAGTCCTTCGCGCCGCGAATCAATCGGTGTTACTGGTCAAGTCTCTGGTCAATGATAGAGCTCTACAAAGGAAAAAGCTAATAAAAAGGATACTGTTACCACTGGATGGTTCGAGGATCGGAGAAGCAGCTATTCCGACCGCTGAGATGTTGGGACGATTATTGGATGCAGAGCTGGTATTGCTCCATGTAGTGGTACCATCCTCGCTCCAGTTCGATAGTTTTCATGGCTTCATAACTGAAGAACTAGCGGAGTTGCTTGACCAGGCAGCAAAGGGGGATGAGGAGAGGATAGTTGACGCCACCGAATATCTGGGTAACGTAAGTATGTCGCTTAAAGAAAAGGGCTTGACAAGCTCTATTGATGTTATATCAGGTTATCCACCTGATCAGATTGTTAACTATGCTGAAGCAAATGATATAGATCTTATCGCTATGTCCAGCCACGGCTGGAGCGGTGTCATGAGATGGGCTTTCGGCAGAGTCACCAATAAGGTTCTGCATTCCGGGAAAACTCCGGTATTAATGGTACGAGCTTATAAGATGACAAAACGGAATCAGAATGAGAAAGCACTATTCAGTATAACAACACAAGAGTAGTAGTGAAATTAAGCGTGACAGGTTTCTGCGTATAATTACTATCAAAAGGCAAATAATCCTCTTGGGAGAAGAGCATCAGGTCAGTGCTTCTTTTGTTCAACCGTTAAAGTGATTTTTACGTTTATCGCTTTATCATTCGACAAACCTTTCTAGTATGACAGACACAAATAGAGCTGGATATTCCATCAGATATCCAGCTCTATTATCAAATTCTGCGAGCAAGCTATTACTTACCAATTCTAAACATCTTGGTGCCGCAAACTGGGCATACCCCTTGGGTAGCCGGCCTGCCGTTCTTCATGGTAATACTCTTGGGATTCTTCATTTCCTTCTTGGCTTTACATTTCATACAGTATGCTTGCATAGGTTACCTCCCTTCCCGGTTTTCTCTGAGCTTAAACTACTCGTGAGGCAAAGTCAATAGGCACGGATGTAATTGTAAAGAAAAAGGCCTGGGGAAATTTCTTTCCCCAGGCCTTATCGCTATATCTTAACCCTTAGTTTAGAATTCAAATAGCTCCGGCTGTTCAGCTTTGCTTTGCGCTTCGGCTTCCTCCCGTTCTATTCGTCTGTCCGTCCTCTCCCTTTCCTGTCTTACCTTAACCCGCTGATGGTATATCCAGTCCTTTAGCCTCTTAAGCTCACCCATCTGGTAATCATCAAGGCTCTCTACCCGGATATCCTCCGGCATCTCTCCACCCTTATGCCGGGTATAGGTCTTGGTAGAGACATAGAGATAGATTTTACTCCAGTCATGATCCATCGGAAAACTCAGTCCGGCGGTGTAGAGATAGGCGCAGGCTTCAGCATCGGTACCGGTTTCCTCCTCACCCTTTGAGGTCCTGATACCCATCTCTAATCTATCCACGGTGATGGCTCCCTTAATCCAGTCGGGTAAGGTGTCGCCCCATCCCCCCGGGAATACCAGTATCGGGTCGGTGAATATCCCCACGATATCACTGACCATAGAATCTCCTGTTTTTGGCACAATAATCCTCCTATATTTTCTTAATTCTTAATCTATTAGCTGACTAATACCGGCTGACGGCCGTGGCTGGCGGTTCGTCTATCCGCCTCTATCGCTCCGGCGGGTAAGTCGCTACGGACGGCCTTAATTGCCGACTTGATGTAATCTATCCGCTCAATGTCACAAACCAGGTGGACTAAACGCTGGTCAAGATACTGGGGCAGGTTAGGCATCTTCCGGGCTTCATTAGCCACAATCCTGGCCTGCTCCAGCGGTTCGGCGGCTTGGTTTACCAAGTCCTCTACCATGTCCATCGCCTCACTGACCAGTAGAGCGCTCCACTTAATGGGCACAATAAGACCCCTCCTTTCAATTACTGATTTACTCTTGCCCTGACCACGCATAGACAAAGGGGTATTACTCCCACGCACTGAGGGAGCAATACCCCTCTCTTTACAAAAAAAGAGCACAAAAAGGGTGCTTCACAACACCCTCTTTGTGCGTGTCTTTTTGAGTTCAAGCGTTCAGTTTCAGGCTACAGCGACCGGCTCTCTTACCTTACCCTTTCGCTTCGGCTTCGGTTTGCTCTCGGCCTCTGGCTCGGCTACCTCTACCTCAACCTCTGGCTCGGTAACCTCTGACTCGGCTTCCGTTACCTCATCGGCTACCCCTTCACTCTCGGCTTCGCTGGCCTGTTTATCCTCTTGCTTTACCTCACTGGTGAGCATTGGCATTACCACCAGCTTATAGCCGTTAGTGGTAAAGAGGACTGGCGACTTGCCGTCGGTGAGCTTTAGCTCCGGCATACCGCCACAGGCTTTCAACGCCTCGGCAAGGTAACCGCCGTCTAGCCTTACCCTGTTAGCCTCACCCTCGATATCGGCTGGCAGTGTGGCTTGCCCCTTATCATCGGGATTAGCCA
>JAQUOC010000075.1 GCA_028717305.1 Dehalococcoidales bacterium
CGGATGGTATCATTATGGGGCTGCGTCATCGCCAGTTCTTAGTAGAGGGTGTCCAGTTCCACCCGGAGTCGATTATGACTGAGGTGGGTACGGATCTGCTGAAAAACTTTCTTGATTACATGAGGCAATAAAGGAAAATGATCAGAGAGGCTATCGGAACGGTTGCTGATGGCTGTTCGCTCACTTTTGAGCAGGCCTCAGCAGTAATGAATGAAATAATGAACGGTGATGCGACGCCTTCGCAGATTGCCGCTCTGGTTGTGGCGCTACGGGTTAAAGGAGAGACCGTAGATGAGATCGCTGGGTTGGCCAGTGTGATGCGTGAGAAGGCGATACCGGTCAGGACAAACCTATCGGTGGTTGATACCTGCGGCATGGGAGGCGATGAGTCTGGAAGCATCAATATCTCTACGGCGGCTGCTCTGATAGCAGCCGGGGCCGGGATGAAGGTAGCTAAACACGGGAACCGGGCAATGAGCAGTCGTTGTGGTAGTGCCGATGTTCTGGAAGCACTGGGGGTTAAGATCGACCTCGGGGCAGAGGCGGTAGCCGAATGTCTGGAAAGAATAGGCCTGTGTTTTATGCTGGCGACTGTCTTTCACCCGTCGATGAGGTTCGCTGCTGCTACCCGTCGGGAGATTGGCATCCGTACCGTATTCAATATCCTGGGCCCATTGACCAACCCGGCCCGAGCCGAATTTCAGGTTGTCGGCGTACCTACGATGGAATTGAGCGAGAAAACAGCTCGTGTCCTGCACTCCCTGGGCAGTAAGCATGCTCTGGTAGTACATGGTAAAGACGGCATGGATGAAATATCTATAAGCAGTCCCACCGTGGTCTGGGAGGTCACTCCGGAAGGGGTGTTATCTCGCTATGAAGTCTCACCGAGGGATTTCGGCTTTGAAGAGGCACGTTCTGAAGAGATTAAGGGTGGTACTGCTAAAGATAATGCCGGAATAATACTTCGTATCCTTAGTGGAGAGCGTGGGGCGGGACGTAATATTGCCGTTATGAATGCGGCAGCGGCCATGGTCGTCGGCAGAAAGTCTTCGGACCTGGTGGCAGGAGTACGCCTCGCGGAAAAGGTAATCGACAGCGGTATGGCTCTGGAAAAGCTGAATGCACTGGTACAATTAAGCCAGAGTCTGGACAGGGATGGCGGAAATGGTAAATCACGTACTTAATATGATCATTGCCGATAAAAGAGAGGAGCTTGGGGTGAGGAAGCTGGAAATGCCCCTGTCCGCTTTGAAAGAACGGATTGCTCAGCGAAGAGTACCACTTGATTTTGGCTCGGTCATCAATCGAAGCCGGATACAGTTGATTGCCGAGGTCAAACAATCATCACCATCACGGGGGGTACTCTGCAATGATTTTAGCCCGGTTGGATTAGCCAACGAGTACGTTGCTGGTGGTGCGGCCGCCATCTCGGTACTCACCGAGGCAAACTACTTCGGAGGTAGCATCGACCACCTGGCTGCCATCAGTATGGAGGTCAACCTACCCCTGCTAAGAAAAGACTTTATCTTCGATCCTTACCAGATATATGAGTCAGCGGCTTATGGTGCTGATGCCCTGTTGTTAATAGTAGGTGTCTTGAGCCAGCGGCAGCTTGATGAGTTGCTTTCCTTAAGCCACCGCTTGAGTATGGAGTGTCTGGTTGAGGTCCACAATGAAGCCGAGATAGAACGGGCCCTTAAGGCTAAGGCTCGGGTTATCGGCATCAACAATCGCGATTTGAGCAACTTTATTGTTGATATTAATACCACCTGCCGGCTGCGGCCGTTACTTCCTGAACCGATCATTGTAGTTAGTGAGAGCGGTATCAACAGACGGCTCGATGTGGAAAGGCTGGAGAAGTGCGGTGTCGATGCAATACTGGTTGGAGAAGCTCTGGTTACCGCTGATGATGTTGAGGGCAAAATCAAGGAGCTGATGTTATGACCCGGATCAAGATTTGCGGCATCACTGAAAAATCGCATGCTCTGGCGGCTGTCGAGTCCGGTAGTGATTTTGTCGGGCTGGTTTTTGCTCCCAGCCGGCGGCAGGTAAGTATATCCCGGGCGCAGGAGATAGTCAGTGTAATTAAAGAGCATAGTAATACGGTAGAGGTGGTGGGAGTCTTTGTTAATATGCCTGCTTCTATCGTGAACAGGACTGCCGTCACCTGCGACCTGGACTGTATCCAGCTGAGTGGTGATGAGTCATGGGCGTACTGCGGTGAGATTAACCGGCCGCTGATCAAGGCGGTGCGATTAGCTCAGGGACAGGATCCCGAAGCAATATGTGGTGCTTTAGTCAGTGGTGACAGGTTACTGTCCGGTCAGCGGCACCTTTACCTTCTTGACTCCCTGGTTAAAGACAGCTATGGTGGAACAGGAATAACCTCCGACTGGAAACTCTTTCGAGAGATAGCCAAGCAGTTTCCTGTAATTATCGCCGGAGGGCTCACTCCGGAGAACGCGGCCCGGGCTATTGAGATGATATCACCATGGGGTGTTGATGTTTCCTCCGGGGTGGAATCAGCCGGAATAAAGGATGTAGCTAGAATTAAAGCCTTTGTCGATGTGGTAAGGAGGGTCGATGGGAGAGAATAACAGGCGGTTGCCTAACCAACGGGGATACTTCGGTGAATTCGGTGGGAAATTTGTCCCTGAAACACTGATGCCGGCACTTGGAGAACTGGAGCAGGAGTACCTGAGCGCCTGCTCCGATCCTGCCTTCGAGCGTCGATTTGAGCAGCTATGTCAGCAGTATGTCGGTAGACCTACCCCGATGTATCCGGCCGAGCAGCTTTCAGCGGAGATGGGTGGCGCTGTCATCTTGTTGAAACGGGAAGACCTGGCTCACACCGGTGCCCATAAGATTAACAATGCCCTGGGTCAGGGATTGCTGGCGAAGCGAATGGGGAAAACACGCATTATTGCCGAGACCGGTGCCGGGCAGCACGGAGTAGCTACCGCTACGGTATGCGCGATGTTGAGCCTCCAATGTATCATATATATGGGTGAAGACGATATTAAGCGCCAGTCGCCTAATGTCTTGCGTATGAGACTGCTGGGTGCCGAGGTGCGCTCCGTAGATTCAGGCAGCCGTACTCTGAAGGATGCCATCAACGAGGCCATCCGGGATTGGGTCACCAATGTTGAAACCACCTACTATCTCTTCGGTACTGTGGCCGGTCCGCACCCGTATCCGATGATTGTCCGTGACTTCCAGTCGGTAATCGGCAGGGAAGCAAAAACCCAGATCAGGACTATGTATAACCGGCTTCCTGACTATCTGGTTGCCTGTGTCGGTGGGGGAAGCAACGCTATGGGGCTGTTCTCTCCTTTTTATGCCGATAAAGAGGTTAAATTCATCGGCGTAGAGGCCGCCGGAGCCGGGCTGAAGAGCGGCCAACACGCCGCTTCGCTATCTGCGGGTAGGAGTGGTGTGCTGCACGGTACCAGGTCGTACCTGCTGCAGGATGGTAACGGTCAGATAGTGGAGACTCACAGCATTGCTCCCGGTTTAGACTATCCGGGGGTTGGCCCTGAGCACAGCTACTATAAAGATACCGGCCGGGCCAGCTATGTGGCGGTTACTGATGCCGAGGCGCTGGATGGTTTTCGGCTCCTCTGTCATACCGAGGGTATCATTCCGGCTCTGGAATCGGCCCACGCCATATACTACGGGACTAGACTGGCCGCCGGTTTAAGTCGAGACCAGCTTGTCGTAGTGAATCTTTCCGGCCGTGGTGATAAGGACCTGGACATCGTCGTTAAGACAATGGGGATGGAGATATGAGTCGTATTCAGAGTATCTTTAGGCCTGGGTACAGGGTGCTGATTGCCTATCTTACTGTGGGCTATCCCACGTTGGAAAAAACTATTAAGTCAGCGGTTCTGCTTGCCAAAAGCGGCTGTGATCTCATTGAACTGGGTATCCCTTTCTCGGATCCGCTGGCCGATGGTGCTACCATCCAGCAAGCAAGCTACCAGGCCCTAAAGCAGGGGGTTACGTCACAGGTTTGTCTTGAAGTAGCACAGGAGATAAAAGAGAGAATAGCAAAGCCGCTGGTCTTTATGGGATACTATAACCCGATACTGAACTTTGGGCTGGAGGCATTCTGCCGCTCGGCAAACCGGGCCGGTGTTGATGGTTTGATAATCCCGGACCTGCCGCCGGAAGAGGGAGGGGAACTGGAGTCGAGCATGAAAAAGCACGGGCTGGATCCTATTTACCTGCTCAGTCCTAACAGTTCCGAGGAACGTATCTTACTGGTGACGCAAAGGTCTCGTGGGTTTATCTATCTGGTCTCTCTGACTGGTGTCACCGGAGCTAGGCAAAACCTGCCCCCGGGGCTGGAGAGTTTTGTCCAGCGGGTCAGGGGGAAAACAGAACTTCCCCTCTGCGTCGGGTTCGGTATAGCCAGCCCGGAGCAGGCCGGTAGAGTAGCCGGGATAGCCGATGGTGTTATTATCGGCAGCCGTCTCATTCAGCTAATCGAGGAAGACAACTCTCTCTCTTCTCTGGAGGCTTTCACCCGAAGCTTAAGAGAAACTCTTGACCAATGTCACTGAAGGAGAAAGGAGGAAACTGGATAGAAAAAAGGTTTGATTAAACAACAATAACTGCGAGGTGTCCCCTTATATTCTAAGGGTGAAGATACCCAAGTAAATAAAAGCTTACAGGAGGTAAAAATTGGAAAAAACAAAGTTTATTCTTGACGAAGAGAAGATGCCTACCAGATGGTATAACATCCTGCCCGACCTCCCCGAACCACTGCCACCGGTCTTACACCCGGGAACTAAGCAGTCGGTAACCCCCGACGATTTAGCGCCTCTGTTCCCGATGGGGCTTATCATGCAGGAATTCAGTCCTGATCGCTACATCGAGATTCCTGAGGAAGTGCAGGTAATTTATCGTACCTGGAGGCCGACTATTCTGTATCGGGCACACCGGTTGGAGAAGCATCTGGACACCCCGGCTAAGATCTTTTACAAGTATGAGGGGACCAGCCAGGCAGGTAGTCACAAACTCAACACCGCAGTGGCACAGGCGTATTACAATAAGGTGGAAGGTACCAGACGGATAGCGACCGAAACTGGAGCCGGTCAGTGGGGCAGTGCCCTGGCAATGGGCTGCCGGTTCTTTGATATTGAACTCAAGGTATATATGGTCAGGATCAGCTATAACCAGAAGCCCTACCGCCGCGTTATGATGGAGGCCTGGGGTGCCCATTGTGTCCCCAGCCCCAGTCCTGATACCAAGGCAGGAAGGGATATGCTGGCGAAGGACCCTGACTGTCCCGGTAGTCTGGGTTTGGCCATCAGTGAGGCAGTCGAGGATGCTGCCCTCCGTGATGACACCCACTACTCTCTGGGCAGCGTGCTTAACCATGTCCTGCTGCATCAGACCATCATTGGTGAGGAGACCAGACTGCAAATGGAGATGGCCGATGCCTATCCTGACATTATCGTGGGCTGTATGGGAGGCGGCTCAAATTTCGCCGGGCAGTTCATACCCTGGATGAGGGATAAACTCAGCGGAGTCAAACCCGACCTGCGAATTATCGGTGTCGAACCGGCAAGTTGTCCCAGTCTGACCAAGGGACCATACGCCTATGATTTTGGTGACGTAGCAGGTCTGACGCCTTTGCTTAAGATGTATACTCTGGGCCATGGTTTTATCCCGCCGCCGGTTCATGCCGGAGGACTGCGCTACCACGGTATGGCACCCATCATATGTCACCTTCATAAGCTGGGATTGGTGGAAGCCAGGGCCGAGCACCAACTGGCTACCTTCAAGGCAGGAATCACTTTTGCGCGTACCGAAGGCATTCTTAGCGCCCCGGAACCGATGCACGCTATCAAGGTGGTTATTGATGAAGCTCTCAAATGTCGTGATTCGGGCGAGTCAAAAACAATCCTTCTCGCTCATAGTGGACACGGGCATGTTGATCTGGGCGCTTATGAAGCTTACCTATCCGGTAAACTTGAGGATTATGCGTTTCCCGAAGATAGACTAAAAGAGTCATTGGCTGATCTGCCTAAGGTTTGAATAGAGACCGGGCCATTTGTTGAATCTAGGGAGATCTGCTTCTGCAGAAAATGCCCCTGCCCTACTATAGCAGGGGCATTTTCTTACAGTGGTTTGTGTATACTAAGACAATCATTATGTTAACTAATTCCCGTCGTAGAGGGTAGTATTTTATCGGCGAGTCTTTAAGGAGCTATTGACAGAACTTATCGGGCGGATTAAAGTTTTTGTTACCTATGTTTGGCTATGCTAACAATGCTGTTGATACACAGATAAACATTGCCTGTTCGGAAATGATTGGAACGTATGCTACAGATACCGGATGATACAACTGTCCCGTTGAAGCCAATAAAATGGTATAAGACGCTTGCCACCACGAAGGGGCGGCGGGAAGCCGGGGTATTTCTTGTTGAGGGAGACAGGGCGATCAGGCAGATTATCGAGAGCCGTCCGGATGAGATAACCGAGATTATAACGAAGGAGGATCTGGATCCTGTTTATTCTGCTTATTCCCAGCGTGAGGTTACCGAGGGACAGTTCCGCAGGATCTGCCTCACTAAAACACCCCAGGGACCTCTTGCCGTTGTCCGTATCCCCCGGGATATCTATTCCGACCTGCTACCCCAAAGCAGCGGCGGTAGGGTTCTGTTGCTGGAAGATATCCAGGACCCTGGCAATGTAGGTACTCTGATCCGCAGCGCTGCCGCCTTTGATTATTCCGGAGTCGTACTTAGTGAAAAGTGTGCCGATCCCCTATCGCCGAAATGTGTCCAGTCAACGGCTGGTAGTATTCTATCGCTATGGATAAGACGAACCTCCTGTTACCTTGAAATGGTAGAGAAATTAAGAAACAGTGGCTACTCCCTTATCGTTGCGGCACTTGAGGGCACCGATAAGCCTACAGTGCTGCACGGTAAGGATAATCTTCTACTGG
>JAQUOC010000076.1 GCA_028717305.1 Dehalococcoidales bacterium
GGTCGGTATTACAGAATGCTGCCAGTCTCTCCAGAGCCACCTCCGCTTCCAGGCAGTCAGAAGCCAGCCGTTCCTTAAGCAGCTCTAAATCGCCCCGCGTGTTACACTTGATATTCTCCTGCCGTACTAGATCCTCAAGCTCATTAAGAACAATGCGGTGGCGTAACGGCGTAATCTGAAATTCTTCAGCATCGATCTGGGCCATCAGTTTATCTCGAGTCCTGTCGTTTATCCGATACGGGCTGCCGTGCTCATAAGCAAATACCCTCTCGGCGCCTATGTAGTTATCCGCCCCGTGCATCGACCATCGAATCTGGAAACATTTTTGCAGGTCGCGGCTATGCCTTAGGAAATTAACGATATTCTTGTCATCGAGAGGGGCCTTCAGATAGCTTCTCAGACGATCGGCAAAATGAGCATAGGCTCCCTTATCAATGGTCGCCTGGTCATAAACGGTGTGTACATAACCGGTTGGGTGGGCAACAATCGTAACCGCCTCCTTCTCCAGCGCCCGACGGGCCTGTGCCGACAACGCGGTACCGTTAAACCACATGCTCTTTGTTACCAGCCGCCGGTTATTGGTCAGGATCCCATCATCAATGTCGATGAAATCCTGGGAATGCAATGGCGTAGCCATCAGGTAGATGTCTTCAAGCGGGATCCCGGCTACGATAAATAAAGCCGCCGCATAGAGCGCCGCCAGAGAGACGCACTCCCCCGCCCCTGTCTCGTAGTTAGTCTTGTAGCGGAAGGCATCCATCGCCTCAACCGTCTCAGTCTTCCAGTACGGGATGACATTACCATCATACTTATCCAGACCGAAATGGGCCCGGATATCCATATCAAAGTAATATCGATCCCCCTCATAGCCGAACAAGGCATTAGACTTCCGGATCGTATCCTCGCTGATGAACCCGCGGAATCGCGCTATTTCACGCTCCCTGGTGGTAAGCCCCCAGGTCTCCAGATCGAGGTTAAAGGTATAATTGTCCATAATATACTGCTTCAGCTTTGATATACGGCGGTAGGAGCTCATCTCCGTCAGTCCAGAAAACCACGGATTATCACGCCATAGCCAGATACGCGGCGACATGATATTGGCCAGGACCAGGCTGTACATTAACTCCGGGAAAATAAACACCTCCATATCGGAAAGCGTGACAGCCGATGACCTAAGTTCCGTCTCTTTCGGATTGTTTTCGGTCATTTACCCTACTCTTCCTAATCTGTTCTTTATTAATACCGATTCAATAACTACAAGAGAGAGGAGAAAACCGATGAGAGGATTCCTAATAAATACCAAGCACAAGGAAAGTGGGCTCGGTAGGGTTCGAACCTACGACCAATCGGTTATGAGCCGACCGCTCTGCCGCTGAGCTACGAGCCCCCAGAAGTCAGTGACGGACTAACCCGACACATTGATGGTAACAACACTAAACCGGGCTGACAGAAAAACGACACTCTCTAACTGAATCAGCCACTCGCTGCTACATTTAGATTATATTGGCTGGAGATTTTGAAGTCAATACAGACCCAGGCAGTCCGCGAGGACATGGACTGTCCTGAGCCAAAGTCAGCCTTCTGCTACCTAGCGGCTCTTTCTTTTGCGAACGACCAGCAGCACAACGACGAGAGCCACGATTATTGCAACACCTATCCGCCAATCCATTAACAGTTCATCTCCAATCTTTAATACCGGAACAGAGCATCATACCCGTTATAAGCGCCTATGACAGAATCCGTTAATGGACACTTTAACCAGTTGGGCTCCCCTTGTCAAGTCTGGCACCTGATATGACGAGGATACACCTGCCTAATCGAAGGATGCTCACCGGAAGCTTGCTTTTTCTCCCCGCCATGGCGTAAAATCTACGTGTAACTTAGCGGTGCGGGAGTAACTCAGTGGTAGAGTTCCTGCCTTCCAAGCAGGCTGTCGCGGGTTCGAGCCCCGTCTCCCGCTCCACACAACTGAGGTTTTGCTTTGCCATTTTCACTGCTCTACCCTCCTGTTTTGTATTTGGGTACCCCGCTGTATTATGCTTTTCTACAAAGTCTGTGTTAAGGGAATAATGAAACTTAAAATAGCAATAACATGCTTTGCTTGTATCGCATTAATGCCTCTCTTAGCATGCTCACCACAACCAGAGAAAGCCACCATTACGGTCACTTGTGAGGATTTTGCTCAGAAGCAAGACATTGTTGCAGCTGCCAAAAACCCGTTTTCTGTGGGTAAATCGTTCACAATAGCCTTATGCTCAGAGTCATCGGCAGGATTTCAGTGGCAAGAATCCGTGTTGATAGGCGACGGGACTGTGGTACAGCAGACTGCTTATAGGCCCGGCACCGGACAGGATATCTGGACTTTCCGGACACTTAGTGCCGGCAATACCATGCTTCAGTGGGGCACTACCAACGACAGCGTTGAGCAACGGACATTCCGCATAGCGATCGCTGTTGAATAATCTCGCCTATACTACCCATATATTTCTTACCAAAGGACGCTACCCACCACCTCAGTATAACAGCATCATAGCCTGTCCTTCTTAAGCAGCCCGAACAGCCGCATTCTATAAGGCTTCCCCGACGAGACATTGCCGTTTTGTACTCCTGCTGATATAATAGCTAAGGTTGGTTTCTTAAACATCCCGGATAACCATTTGAACCAGTACGTCCCGGGAAAGATTCGATACGATTTCTGTATCTCCAGCCAGTTTTGTAGTTCGTGGCGCATTCGTCTAGCGGCCTAGGACACCTCCCTCTCAAGGAGGAGATCACCGGTTCGAATCCGGTATGCGCTACCAAATTTGACTTTTAGAGCACCCGTTTTTATAATAGGCCAGTTGTTCATATCGTTTAGCGAACAGTCTCGAGAGGCGGTGCCCGAGTAGCGCAATGGTAGCGCAACCGACTTGTAATCGGTAGGTTAGTGGGTTCGAATCCCCTCTCGGGCTCAGTTCTTGGTGGCTACACGGGGAGGGGTGCCGGAGTGGTTAATCGGAGCAGTCTGTAAAATTGCCGCCTGAAAGGGCTACGTTGGTTCGAATCCAACCCCCTCCACCATTCAATATGTGAGCCGTGATACGAAGCAGACGGAACAACCGGCCAGGAAGGGCTCATGTGTAATCATCCTGAAGCGGAACTTCAGTGAATTCCGGGCTTTTCTTTCTCAGCTGTTGTTCTACGGCCCGTTTTTTGAGAGTTCGAAGATAAGGCCGTTTGATCGGAATTATCTGAATTCTGCAACGCAGCTTCCAGCTTTTCCAAACGCCGGCTAATCATATATAGGCTACCTACCAAAAGCCTGGTGGTCCGGTTGCTTGAGCGCTGAGTATAATCCGCAATACCCCACCCTACGAAAGAGAGCCCGATGGCAAGCATGAGGAAACCGATACCGATCTGCGTGCTGGTAGTATTCAGGCGGATAACGAGAACATTCCGGGACAATTCAGGATTGAGATTTACCTCGGACATCAATTCGGACAATGAGGAATAGGTCTGATAGACCCACACAATCGCTACCACTACGAATACTGAGCCTATCAGGACAAACTTCATGTCGCTTAATGCACGCGTTACTCGCATCACCAGTCACCTCACGCAATTTATCTGAATCATTCTATCACAATATATAGCAGCATTAGCGAAAAAGCAATCCTGACTCTACATTTTTATCCGGTACGGGCCTCCTTGAATTCATCCCCCCAGAAGCATGCTTGACAAAACCATACAAAACATTCTAGTCTATACAGGTAGTTTACTACCATCGCCTGTGACTCACCCTCGCAACGACATCCGAGTATGTAACTGCCGGTGCAGGACCGCGATTCTGCCAGGTCAGTTGATGTCTTTAGGACGACTTAATCACAGGTTGACTTTTCATCTCTATTACCTTAAAATTAGCTACATCAGTTACGTGTAAAGTAAAGTTAAATTATACGTAAATAAATGTGCCCACATAGCTCAGCCGGTAGAGCGCATTCTTGGTAAGAATGAGGTCACCAGTTCGAATCTGGTTGTGGGCTGAGGACAAAGGGGGTATTTGAAAATGGCTAAGCAGAAGTTTGATCGCAGCAAGCCACACTGTAATGTTGGTACCATCGGTCATGTTGACCACGGTAAGACAACCTTAACGTCGGCGATAACTCTGGCGTTGTCCAAGGGGGGTACGACCGGTTATCGTTCATTTGACAGTATCGATAACGCTCCCGAGGAGAAGGCAAGAGGACTTACTATTGCCATTGCTCACGTAGAATACGAAACTGATAAGAGACACTACGCCCATATTGATTGTCCCGGACATGCTGACTTCGTCAAAAATATGATAACTGGGGCAGCCCAGATGGATGGGGCAATACTGGTGGTCAGTGCCCCCGATGGCCCAATGCCCCAGACCAAGGAGCATGTACTGCTAGCCCGCCAGGTAGAGGTTCCCGCCATGGTGGTCGCCCTGAATAAGGTAGACATGATGGAGGATGAGGAACTTCTGGAACTGGTAGAGATGGAAGTCAGAGAGATACTCAATAAACAGCAGTTCCCCGGCGACGAGATCCCGATTATAAGAGTGAGTGCCATCAAAGCGCTGGAATGCGGCTGCGGCAAGAGGGAGTGCCAGTGGTGCGGTCCTATCTGGAAGCTGATGGATGCTGTTGACAGCTATGTTCCGATACCGGAGCGACCTAGAGACCTGCCTTTCTTGATGCCGGTAGAGGATGTTTTCAGCATCAAGGGACGTGGTACCGTAGCTACAGGAAGAGTCGAGCGCGGTGTAATTCATCCTGGAGATGAAATTGAGATAGTAGGCCTGCACCATGAGCCTAAAAAGATAGTGGCTACCAGCTTAGAGATGTTCCACAAGCTCCTCGATGAGTCTGAGCCCGGTGATGCGGTGGGTATCCTGCTAAGGGGAGTAGACCGTGAGGATATTGAACGAGGGCAGGTACTGGCTAAGCCCGGTTCGATCAAGCCTCATACCGAAGCTGAGGCCGAGGTTTACGTCTTAGGTAAAGAGGAAGGCGGGCGGCACACCCCGTTCTTTAACGGATATAAACCTCAGTTCTATATCAGAACAACGGACGTTACCGGAACTATCGGGCTACCCGAGGGTGTAGAGATGGTTATGCCCGGTGATAATATAACTATGAAGATAAAGCTTATCTATCCGGTAGCCATGGAGAAGGGCCTACGCTTTGCTATCAGGGAGGGGGGCAGGACAGTAGGCGCCGGCACTGTCAGCCGCATCATTGAGTAATTATGGCTAAGAAATCTGAGGCGAGAGTAATTATCCACCTTGCCTGTACCGAGTGTAAGGAAAGGGGATATACTACCACCAAAAATAAGAGGAACGATACTCAGCGGTTAGAGCTAAGTAAGTACTGTCCCCGCTGTCGGGTACACAGGCTACATAGAGAGGTAAAATAGGACTGTGGCGGTTCAGAAGTATAAGACTACCGCGGTAGCGCAGCGTACCGCTACCCCCAAGAAGGGTTTCTCGATAACCGGTTTTTTCAGCGATATCGGATCTGAACTGAAAAAGGTGGTATGGCTTTCCCGGCGGGAGGCGGTATATCTAACTGTGGTAGTGATTATTGTAGCCGGTGTCGCCGGCCTGGTACTGGGAGGAGTAGATCGCGGCTTTGGTATGCTGGTTAGTGACTTCTTTTTGGGTGGTTAGTAATCAGCGACTACCCCATGAGTTTAAGCGAGGTTTTTATCGCCCCACTTAGTTAGTTCCTCAGTAGTTAATGTAGCCTTGAGTCTTTCTGAAATCTTTCTTGCGGTGAGGTCTTGTGGAGGAAAAGCAAAAATCCTGGTTTGTCGTCCATACCTATTCCGGGTACGAAGAACGGGTCAAGAAGAACCTGGAACAGCGTATCAAGTTTATGGACTCTGAAGACGAGATCGCCAGGGTAGTTATCCCTACCGAGGATGAAATTGAGGTAAAAAGCGGCCAAAAGCAAACGGTGAGCAAGAAAATACTACCCGGCTATGTCCTTGTCCAGATGGGGATGAGTGACCAGAGCTGGAAGATAGTACGTAATACCCCCGGCGTCACCGGTTTTGTCGGCGGGGGAGATAAACCGGTCCCCCTGACCGATGAAGAGATCACCCGGATTTTGAAGCAGATGGAAGCAGAAGCACCTAAGCTAAAGATCGGTTTTCGAGAGGGAGAGAGCGTTCGTGTGACCGACGGTCCGTTCCTCGATTTTATCGGGGTGGTGGAAAGTATCAATTCGGAAAAAGGGAAGGTCAAGGTGCTTCTATCCCTGTTTGGACGTAGCACACCTGTTGAGCTCGATTTCCTGCAGGTAGAGAAGCTTTGAGTTTTTAGGAGAGATAAATGGCGAAAAAGGTAAAAGCCGTAGTTAAGCTGCAGATACCAGCCGGCCAGGCAAATCCGGCCCCTCCGGTGGGTCCGGCGCTAGGACAGCACGGGATTAATATTATGGGATTCTGCAAAGAGTATAATGAGCGTACTGCCGGGCAGTCCGGCTCTATCATTCCGGTTGAGATAACCGTTTTTGACGACCGGTCATTCACGTTTATTACCAAGACGCCGCCCACCAGTGACCTGTTGAAAAAAGCGTTAAGTCTGGAAAAGGGTGCCGGAGCTGCCGGCCGTGAGAAAGCGGGCACATTATCCCGGGACAAGCTCCATGAAATAGCGCAGCTTAAGGCAAAAGACCTGAACGCAGTCAATATTGAGGGGGCGGAGCGAACCGTTGAGGGCACCGCCCGCAGCATGGGAATTGAGGTTGAGTAGAGATGGTAAAACGGAGTAAGAAGTATCAAGAAGCGGTTAAACTGCTGGACAGGCCGGAGACCTATGC
>JAQUOC010000077.1 GCA_028717305.1 Dehalococcoidales bacterium
TGGAGGGTAAACTCACGGCAAAGATGTTACTAGCCGAGCATGCGGTGATACTTACTACGTCATCGGATAGGTACCGCACACGATGATCAAAGCCGGAATGCCGTGCATTCTTACGGTTGACAACAAGCTTTGTGTAGAATAATCTAGTGAGAAAGAATATCAGCTTGAGACTGAAACGGAAATCAGATCGGGCATGTGGGTTCATTGCTGCTCCTCTGATTGACAGAGGAAGCAGCAATTATCGACAGTTCAAAAAAGGTTTCAACTGGTTTTGCAAAAGTCCTCTTTGGCCCACCAAGGGGTACGATAGGCAGAACTTCGGTTACCCCTTTACTGCCGTTCTTCACTGGCAACGGTATCCTGTAGTCTATTCTAACCTGATTAGCGCTTATCTCAATCCTTTTTATGAAAGAGCGTAGGAAAGCCTTGCTCTGGATTAGGTCAGCTTCTTCCAGCAGACACTTAAGGTCTTCAACATAGGACTTTACCTTACTCTGGTCGACAAGCTCTGCTTCCTGTAACACCGTCTCAGCCTCTAACTGAACCCTGGCTTTCATTAATTCATCCTGTAGAAATCGGCCTATTGTCCTCAGATGCTGAACAGTGCGCTACATTTTTAGGGGTTGCTATCCAGATAAGAAGCTTGGGATTCCTTAATCAGGATAAACCACTGGGAAACCCCAAGACCGAATCTTCTGGTCCGCTTCCTGTTCGATGAACCATCCCTCAAGAGCATTTGGGGCGTGAAGCAAGGCGTGGGCAAACTCATGAGCTACGATTGACTCAAGCCGTCTTTGAGAAAGCCGTTCTATCCCAGGGGATAAGTAGACCATTATCCGCTGATTCTGCTCTTGTACATTACTATGGGCTGCTTTTTCCAGAGGAAAAACCTGGCCGTTCACACCAGGGGTGGGGGCAAAGATGATTGATAGCTTTTCTCTGATTAACTTTAAGTCGTCGGGGCACATCTTTTCCATGACACTCCTGATTGCTTTGAGCGTTCTAGGTCTTCCCGCTGAATCAAAGAAGCCCGTTTCTATAAGGTCGTGGCAGATTGATCTCCATTCATCTTCGGTAAGCATCGACGAAGTCACGCTCCATATTCTGCATTGAGCCTTCGGTAGGGAGAGCCCTTCGTTACTCTATCCGATCACCCGGATTCAGTAGTCAAGAACATTCCGAGGATACGGCAATAATAGCCCCAGCATTCGTGCCACTTAAGTTTATGGCCCCCTCTTCAGTTGTCGGAATAAAAGCTTAAGCCGACACCACCTGGTCCAACTATAAGGGACGAGATAGGGTGATAGCGGCAGGTTAAGACCTCAGCACAACTAAATTCATTCAGAGCAGTTTCTTTAAGCTTTTCCACCTCAGCTACAAGCCCCGTGTGGTCAATCATCAGTCGTATTGGTTTCGTGGTGTCTGCTCTCTCTTTCATGATGTCTAACAAAGTCTGGAGGGCTTTGCCTTTGCTTCTCGGTCTTGCGAGTACCGAGGGTCGCCCGGTCTCGGTGGAAATCTCCGTGATTGGCTTCATACTCAACATATTGCCGGCGAGAGCTGCCGCCTTGCTGATGCGACCGCTCCGCGCGAGATAAGATAGAGTATCCATCATGAAGAGGTAGTTGATCTTGGCTCTTATTTTTTCTCCGAGTTTGACGATTGCTGTTAGATCCTGGCCGGCGGCCGCGGCGCGTGCTGCGGCGACAACCATTAATCCCATCGCTCCTACGGTAGTCTTTGAGTCGAATATTTCAATCTTGAGGTTGGGAAGTTCGCTCTGTACCTCTTCTTTGGCTTGATTAGCCGACTTGAAAGTCATGCTCAGGTTTGACGACATGGTGACGTTAAAGATACCGTCCGTACGATCAGCAAGACTACGGTAAACCTCAACATATTCGCCAGGGGGTGGGGCAGAGGTGGTAGGAAAATTACGTGAGCTGTCTACCAATCGAAACAACTCATCACCGGTACGGATGTCGATCAAATCCCTGTATGTCTTATTATCCAGGTTAAATACTAGCGGCACCAGCTTGATATCATACTGGTTTAATATTTCGTCGGGAATGGATACTGAACTATCGGTAACTATGGCCACCTTACCCATAGTAATAACCTCCCTATCCTATATATTGACCAGATTTGCAACGCTGGTGAGTTCCAATTTGAGGGCCCCGATGAAGTCTACCTTAATTGCATCTTTGGTTTGGTGAATGGTGGCAGCAACGTGATGGGCTCGGCTGGCACCCTGTAGCTTTCGGACAATGCCGTTAACACCAAAGACGAGGCCTCCACCCTGATTGTAACCCCTTGCCTCAGGCAGATCGTGAAAAAGACCGAGTGAGCCAGCGAACTTGAACAGTATGTTACCGACGAAGGCATCACAAACAAGGACATTGGCTCTTCCGCTCATCATCTGGTTACCTTCTATGTTCCCGATGAAGTTTAACCCGCTCTTCATCAAAAGCGGGTAGGCTTCTCTGGTGAGCTGATTGCCTTTGCCTTCCTCTGTGCCTATATTCAGTAGACCGATAGCAGGTTTGTCAATACCAAGGAGCTTTCGGCAATATACATGTCCGATGATGGCGAAGGTCAGAAGATGATAGGGTTTGCAATCCATATTGACCCCGCAATCAAAGACTACTGTGTCAGGAGCTGTGTCAAATATCGCCCCACCCATTACTGGGCGTTCTATACCCTCAACCATGCCTAGATACTGAACGGCCGCGGCTACTATAGCCCCGGTGGGCCCAGCACTGATCAAACCGTCCGCCTCTCCCGTCTTTACCATTCTGGCAGCCACGGCGATAGATGAGTTAGGTTTCTGGCGAACGGCAAGAGCCGGGTTAGCACCTTCCGGAACAACATCGTCAGCATGGACAATGCGGATGGAGAGTTTGGCTGAATTGCATTTAGCGAGTTCGGCGCCGATGATATCAGCAGGACCGACGAGGATAAGCTCGAGATCCCTACTCTCGGCAGCTAAGACAGCGCCCTTGACCATATCACCGGGAGCATAATCACCACCCATAGCATCTAAGGCAATACTGATTCCCCGGTCACCCTTTTTCATCGAACCTCCTTAAAGCGGCGCTGCTTTCCGCTGTTTAATGAGGCCATATGGGTTTACCCAAATGATTACAGAAAGTATACTGGCTGTCAATAGGGAATACCAAATGTCTTTGGACCACTAGTTTGTGTATCGAACATGCTAAACGGTGCCGTTATGAATTGCTATTCCGGCCGATTCTTCCGACACAAAAAGCCGTCCTGGCTGAATCCGGTCTAAACAAAGAATATTTTATGGAAGACGCTGTAAACTCCGAAGATAAATAACCCAACCAGAGCCACGCTGTGCCAGCTGACGAAGCGAAAGAGCTTACGTCTGTCGGGAAATTTTATCCCGCCTATTACTATCGCCGTCATGGCAATGGTGACCAGTATGGTTATGAGGTGTACTCGCGAAAGCGCCAGAAAAATTGCCCCTTTCCGATAAACCCCGTCGGTAATAGTTATGATGGCGATGTTGAACATATTACTTCCCAGTATATTTGCAATGGCCATGTCCGGTGCACCCAGGCGAATTGCTGCTATAGTAACCATCATCTCCGGTAAAGATGTGGTGATAGCCACAAAGATAGTACCGACGAAGCTGGCATCCATACTATAAATTCTGACAATCTCGTCACCAATCAATGATAACCATATTGCAGCGGCTATTATGACGGCAGCGGCAATAGCAAAACGGATATACACTATTTTCGAAGACATCTCTCCGTAATCAGGAGCGGAGATTAAGGTTTCATCAGTCTGGCTTTTTCGCTCCTTGCGAAATATCCACCAGACACCCGTCACATAAACCACCATGATAATTATGCTGGGAATACCTAACTGCGATACTTCGATCCTGGCAAAGCCATTTACTAATATGCCTATAGCGACAATAGCGGTAAGCAGTATGCTGAAGGAAGCCGACAGTATATGGTTTGAGCTTACTTGACTTAATACCGGCGCTGGATGGTACATTACGTCAGCCAATGCGATAAGGGTGAGGTTGAAAATACAGCTACCCAGAATATTGCCTATCGAGAGATTGGGCAGGTCAACCAGCGTAACCGAGCTTACCGAGGCTACTACCTCTGGCGTGGAGGTTATAATCGCAATGAGAATAAGACCTATCCAATTTCGACCTAATCCGGTTCTATCGGCAATAATATCTCCGTAGCGGGCAAGCTTGGTGCCGGCGAAGAAAATGATTGCGGCACAGGCGGCAAACCTGAGCCAGATGAAAACTTCAGCACTCACACATTAAAGGATACTGTATTGATCATTTACAGTAAAGAACGGACACTTATTTGTTGTGAAAAGGAAATATTGATGCGAGTAATCGGCGGTAGCAATACTGGCCAAGCCGTGTGGAATGGATTGTTTGGCCTATCCCGGTCAACCGGTATTGAGGATGTCTCGGTTCATAGGATGGAGTTGGGTGGGGGCTGTGGGATAATTCTAGAGCAAAGTGGTCAAAAATGCATCACGGGATTACAGTTCGTGCGGTATTGGGTGGGGAATAAGTGAATGAGGCCTCTCCTGACCGTGAGCCTCCATTAACTGAATATTGTTCATAATCTCTTTCGGCTTCCCGTCGACGATAATAGCACCCCGGTTCATTAGTACCAGCCTGTCGCAAACCTCGAGGATCAGTTCGAGATCGTGTGAGGCAACTAAAATTGTCTCCGGGGACGATTGCAGGAGGCGAATCAGGCGTCTGCGCGAGCGTATGTCCAGATTAGCACTTGGTTCGTCGTATATCACAAGCTTCGGCCGCATGGCTAATACCCCGGCTATTGTTACCAGCCGTTTTTCTCCCTCGGAAAGATGATGCGCTGGTCGGTCGGCAAATTGTTTGCCTCCTACAGTTGACAATGCTTGTGAAACTCTGGCCTCGACCTCTTTCTTGGGTAGTCCTATGTTCTGAGGGCCAAAGGCAACATCGTCATATACGGACGGGCAAAAAAGCTGGTCGTCGGGGTTCTGGAAAACGAGGGCAACTTCCGGATTGAACTTGCCGCTTATCACCGGCTTGTCCATTAGCCGGATAACACCGGATGTGGGTTTCAAAACGCCGGAGATTGCCAGGAAGAAGGTGGTCTTTCCGGCGCCGTTGGGGCCGATTATACCCACCTTTTCTCCTGCTGTTACCTCAAGGCTGATATTATTTAGAACAGCAGGCTTGTCGGGATATGAGAAGCATAGCCCGGATACGCTTAGAACCGGCTCGAAGTTATGGATAGTCATCTCTGGTTGGAACGTCTCTTTTCTAATCATTGTAGCAAGGTAGAGGTGCTGTGTCCAAGCATAAGATCTCCGATGATAAAGCCAGCGGCTGTCAGAATGATTGCTACCAAAATCAGGGCGTCTTTTTTATTAGCCTGAAACTCGTTTTGGCGAGGTTGGGCTTGTCCATAGCCACGAAGTACCATTGCTTTATATATGGATTCAGAGCGCTCGTAACTGTAAATCAGCAGACTGCCACTCAACCAGGCCAGTGTTTTCAGTCCTCTGGGACTGAAACGCCGTTCTTTAAAGCCGCGGAGTCTCATTGACGTCTGCATATTTCTTAGATCCCTGCCGATCTCTTGAAGATAGCGAAAAGCAAGAAGTGCCATATCCGCCATAATATCCGGTATGCCGAGGGTCCTCACTGCCTTGATATTGGTAAGCAGAGGCGTTGTGCCGAGGAGTATCATGCCGACGATCAGGATACAGGAAAACCTGGTAGCTATCAGAATCGTGGCGAGTAGACCTTCCTGGCGCAGCGCGATGGGGCCTATACTCATTAAGACGTGCTCGCCGGAGAGAAAAGGTAGGCTTAGTACTATTGCCAACAGGAAAAAGGAAGGGTAACGGAACCGCTTGACGATATAGCCTGCCGGGAGACGTGATATTCCGTAGATAGTTATGGTAGCAACTGCCACGGCCAGCAGCATACGAAGATCACGGATGAAAGAGAAGGCAAAGACCAGAGTAATCAGCCCGATAATCTTATATCTGGGATCCCAGCGGTGGAACGGAGAATCCAGATCGGTGTATTCATCTATTCCTAAGTTCATACTCCGTCCAGTATTCCCGGCCGTACTTTTCTTATGAACACGGTTACCAGCGCCGTAATGGTGCCTTCGATAAAGATTATCGGTATATGAGCGATGGCAAGAGCATATATGGCCGTCCGCTCGCTGACGATATTTATCTCTGCAGGCAGATTGGTAAGCAGGATAATGACAAACATGGCTACCGATATCCCCGTGGCTACCACGCCGGAAAGAAATCCAAAAGCCCCGGTTTTTCTCTGACTGTCCCCGTTACGCCATTTTCTGAGTCGGAATATATGATGGCCGATTAATGCCGGCAATCCCATTATCATGGCATTAACCCCGAGGGTGGTTAGTCCGCCGTGACCGAACATTATTGCCTGAAAGAATAACCCGATAAGAATAGCCGGGAAAGCATAGTAACCCAGCAGGGCTCCCAGGAGCCCGTTCAATACAAGATGAACACTGGTTGGCGGCACGGGGATATGTATCCACGATGCGACGAAGAAGGCCGCTGTCAAGAGTGAGGCTTTAGGAATATCTTGCCGGGGGTCTTC
>JAQUOC010000078.1 GCA_028717305.1 Dehalococcoidales bacterium
ATCAATTTCAGGCAATTGTCACATTGAAATTATGTTCGCTAACGCAGATTGTACTCCATTTTTTATGATAGTCTGCGTTAGCGAACTTTGACTTAAAAAGCTGGACTTAGAGAAATATAACGATGATTATTCCGAGATAACGAACTTCTTACCCTCTTTCTTACAGATGCGCTGGATGATGGTCTTTCCTGATTTTGCATTATCGAAGAGGGAACCCATCATGGTGGCCCACACTCCAACAAAGTAGAAATTGGCTAGACCCGGCAGTGTTGTCTTGAATTTCTTATCCGAAAGCTCTGCCTTTATGCTGAATTCAAACTTCCTGTTCGGGAAATTGAACCACCCCTGGGTTCCTCCCATATAGCGTTCCCATGTCATCAGAGTCGAAACGTCGATAACCTCGACCTGGTCTTTTATCCCCGGGAAGTGATTATCCAGGATGTCGATTACCTGTTCAGCGACATGCTGCTTTTGCTGTCTGTATGCTTCTCTATCGCCATTGTAGAGTTGTTTCCAGTAGGCGTAGCTG
The DNA here is from genome assembly GCA_028717305.1 of Dehalococcoidales bacterium. GTDB lineage: Bacteria > Chloroflexota > Dehalococcoidia > Dehalococcoidales > UBA5760 > UBA5760. The sequence goes on from JAQUOC010000078.1 coordinate 530, forward strand.
GCCGGCAGTTCAACCTTTATGGTGCCCTTGCCGGGCGGGGCCATGCTTTTGTCGAAACCGTATAGCTGCGCCTCGATGCTCTCGTATTTGTGGTTGGTTATAGTTACAGGCTGTTCGAGCAACAATACCAGGGACGATGGCTCGGCGGTTAAGTCACGATTAACCCCCAGAAAAACGTCAATAGCAAAGGGAGTTTCATCAGCCAATGGTGTGCAGTAGTCACGCACGGTATCGTTTATGTACTTGCCATCCAGCATTTCGAGGATCGTCTTGCGCCCGTCAGCGTTTGAGATAACGACGTCCGCCCTATGCTCGCTCCCGTCAGCAAGCCTGATTCCCACCGCCTTGTCGTTCTCAACCAGAATCTTCTCGACCTGGCTGCTGTAATTTACCTTCCCTCCTAAAGCCAGGTAGCGTCTCTCGATAGATTTCGCAAATTCAGCGGCTCCGCCCACCGGCCATCGGATGTCACCGTCTAATCCGCCGGCATGCCTTAAAAGGTGAAAGAAGAGGGGGCCATCCGGATTTGAATAGACGAGTTCAGCAAAAGCTTTTCTAAGAAAGGGATCGGAGAACCGTTCCGCAAAACAGCGCATGTCCATCTTCATCCATTTTCGGACGGAAAGCATTGCCGGAAATCTTAGCATCATTGTCCAGAATGATCCCTCGAGCATAGTATCGCCGATTTTACTCTTGGAAAATGCCTCGATAGCACCAACATATTGCTTAATTGCCTTTGAGTCTGCCGGAGATAATTTGAGTAGAGTTTCTTCCAGCCTCTCGAGGTCGTAATAATCCTTGAATAGCCTCCCATCGGCCGAGGCCACTGCTGTGCAAGTTTCGACAGTTACCAGTTCTCGAGGCATCGCACCAATTTCGTGCCACAGCCGATATGCACTCGAGGCTGGCTTGCAGCCGAAGAAATGGTGCATACAGGCGTCGAAGGTGTGGCCTTTACGCTTCCACGATGCACATTGGCCTCCCGGTTTGGTGTGCATCTCAAAAATCTGCGTTTCGTATCCGTTCATCTGACCATAGATGCCGGCAGCCATACCACCCATGCCAGCCCCGATAATGATTATTGACTTGGCCATTGCTTTTCCTTTCATGACGGGATCTCATTCGGCTTCATATCCCGGACGTGGTGAACGTCGACCTTGACTTCCCTGGCTTCCATCTGCTTCTTAAATTCTTCAGCGATCATGGCTCCGTTTCCATAGTGTGAAGCGTGAAAATACTCGATCTTCATAGTTACGAAGCTTCCTACCATCAAGGTTCCCTCCCTTAGTTCCATCGCTTGTCGTGGATTTCCCGGTCTCCGGTCCGCAAATATTGCGCTGCTCAAAATACTGCCACCTATTAGTGGAATTATTATTTCATAACACAATAAATGTCTCAAATCTTAAAGCTAACCTATATCGTGTGTAAGCAAACATCTTGGTCGTTAAGGGTAACGAAATAGCGATTTGTATGTATCGATGAAACCGTAATAAAATGAAATGGATTAATGTAGTATAGCCCGAATGCAACCGGGATTGAGCCGAATATTTTTTGGTATTGAGAGGTTGCCACACTATTAAAATCTCCATATCTATGAACGAAGAGGGCGCATGATATATCCTGATTCTTTGTCATCTCTCGCTAAAGAGCTTTATATCGGTGAATATAATGATTACGACGACCAGGTAAAACAGGCTGTCGTTGACTATGAATGGGTTAAAGAGAAAGTATTATATCGCTTTTCATATTGGGGTGTACCGGGGCAAACATTAGTTGAAATGTCCGGGGCTTCCGGGGCCAAATCGGAGCTACTCGGGGAATTACTTGAGCTGCACGGTATATCAGCACAATACATGGAAGGAAGACCACTACCTGATTCCGTGCCGTTAACTAGAGTACCTGCCCTGAACAGTCATTTTTGGGTAGAAGCCAGAATAGGTAAGGATTGGCTTACGCTGGACCCCACACCTGATAGCGGACTCGTTCACCTGCTTGGTGATACATCGCCGGGGACTCACTTAATAGATCCCAGATATATCGGCAGATGGAACAAGATACCGGATTATTATAAGAAATGTTTCAATCATCCTCTACTTATACCGGTTAGATTTGTCAGTAATCTGAAGCTGGCGTACTATAGAAGACAAAGGACTTCCCGCTAGACGCTGCTACGGACTGTCCTGTCACGCTTGCTTACATTGTGCAATTGTCCTACTGGTATGTCTGGATTGAGTATCGAATAGAACTCAATGATGTCCGGAACCGGATACTCTCCGGCGAGTTGAACTGCTTCTGAAACCATTGTATTCTTACTAAGAAAGAACTGCCCTACTATCGGGAATTATCGGTTTTGGTACGAGTGTGAAAGTAGTAATTGTCGGCGCCGGCCCCGCCGGACTGATTACCGCCTTAAATCTTCTCCAGCGTGGCATAAGGCCGCTGGTCCTGGAGAAGGGTGCCGAGGTTAAGTCAAAGGCCTGTTCGGAGGGCTGCAGTCTCCAGTCGCTGCAACAGGTACCGTTTAGATCTGAACCCTATATATCAAGAGTGCTGAAAGGCGCCAAGCTGGTCTTTCCCGGTGATTACGCAAGCTTCGTGCCTAAAGAGTGTGCCGTTCTGAATAGAACCGATTGGCTCAGAGGAATGGCGGAAGACGTCAGGCTGAAAGGCGGCGAGATTAAGCTGGACTCGGAAGTTGTAGATATAGATGAGCACGGTCTCGAGTTAGGGAACGGAGAATATATTGACTACCAGGTTCTGATCGGAGCTGACGGTCCTGATTCACTCATCGCCAGGCATCTGGGTGTGAAGCACAACCTGGTTGCAGCATCGCAATACCAGCTGGCGATTGATACCTCGGGTATGGATTACATTGAGTTTCACTTCGATAAGAGATTCGGCTATGGTTATCCCTGGGTATTCCCCAAGGTTGGCGTTGCTAATGTCGGGGTGGAAGGAGACTTTGACACGCTCGACTCCTTCCTGAGGTACCGGGGTTTGGATAAGCAGACTGTAGTCAAAAAAGAGTCCGGATTTATTCCCGGTTCGGGGATCAGTAAATTGGTTCAGCAAAATATCGCCTTAATCGGAGATGCGGCGTCTATGCCTAATCCTACCTCGCTGGGCGGACTGACTCCCATCATCTGCGCCAGCCGGATATTGGCCGGACACATCGATAGCCTGGCAGCATATCAAGCCGAGATTAAGCGTCACCCGATGGCCAATCCCGTACTGCTGAAGCCCAGGCAGACCCTGATGAGTTTCAGCAGTCAAGACCTGGCCAACATCGGGAAGTTCCTGGCCGGGTTCGAGTATGGGGTGAAGCCCAGCCCGGAGTTAATAAAAATCGCCAGATATCCTTCCTTACTTATGAAGCTCCCCAGGTTAAGGACGATTTACCGGGCCGGAATCATTACCGAAGACTACGGTTGGTGAAGCAATGGCTCAGCGCAGCTACGTATCCAATGATTGCGAGCCAGTGGTATTCTGAAGAGAAGACAGGAGTTCTGTCTATTGTCAAGTATGGTGGGCCATCCTGGGATCGAACCAGGGACCTCAGTCTTATCAGGTTGCCCAGAGGTAAACAAGCAGGGAAAGTATCCCCCTTTCTTAGTATTTTGCTACCTTGGTGGATAAAACTTTTTGGCATTGATATTAGGATAAGAGTCTACTTTCCAGTCCTCAATTCTCGGAAGAGTCGCGCATGAATTTAAGTCGCAGTTAGGGCAATAAAAACTCACATCGATCCCCTTTTCGCCTTCCCACCAAACGCTAACCTCAGTTTCAAAATATCCGCAACAAGGACATTTCGCAACCCTCTTAAGAACTGGCATGGGATTATTTTCGTCTGTGTCTAGCTCTTCTGCGGGTAGTGTTAAAACCCTTTCAACCATTTTTTACTCCTTTTAGTTTATTGGCATTCCTGGTTTATTTATTTCGGCTATATCATTGTGCACCTCCTTTATTCATGGGTACCTTTTTGATCACTGTGCCGCCTTGTTTTAGGGTTTCAATATCTTCCTCCGTTAACTCTTTTTTCTGAGATTCACTCAATACAAATTCAGCCTTTTCACCAGGTTGCAAAGGCTCTACTTTAACTTCATACGGAATTCTCCCGACGCCTCTATACATTTCCGCCGGGGACGGGAGTAAGTCCTTCTTAACTACATGCATAACGATAGTTTCTTTTTGCACGTCAGGGTCAACTATAGCATGGTGGAATCTAGATTTAAGGGATGCTGCTGTTACGGGGTCAAAAGCGTGTGCCTTATTCCAATTTTGCGAAAGGCCCTTCCAGTTAATACGTCCCAGAATATACCATTTCGCAGGTTTAGTGTCCTGACCGATAGCCTTTGTATTACTTATTACGAATCCAATTAGGTATAGCCTTTTGTTAGGGGACCGTGGACGCATCTTTCGTTTTGACGTCCGTGGCGCCTTGGTTTGTTTCATTCCAGTATCTGCTTCCTTTAACTTTACATAGGTCACTATGGCGTCTTTCATATCATCCTCTTCCACCTGGGGGTCATCAAGTTGATATTCTTTCTCCAATGTCTGCCGCAGTAGTTTGTTGAACTGCCAACCCGTTTGACGCTCCATCTTTGACCATATATTCGCTTTTTGACTTTCGCTTAACCCCACTGTAAAGCTCCTTGTAATTAGTCCAATTTGAACCAATTATAGCATATGCTATGCTTTTGTCAAGAGGGGAATTAGGGGTTGACCGGGAAAGGTCCTCCAGGAAAGATCAAGCTATGCCTAGAGGCAGAAGAAGTCAGAGAATAAAACGCAGTCGCGTTAGAGCTGTAATTCTAGGCGCAGAAAAGAATCCCCTTTGGCGAAAAGGTGGTCGCAAGGGTGGGGGAATAATCTCAAATCCGGTAGTCGTAGCTATAGTTAATAGATGGGAGATAGAAAATGAAAGATGAAAGCCAACAGGTTTTGACGGGTGGGGAATATTTTGAGCTTCGTGAGCGGCGAAGGTGGAAAATCGCTAAAGCGGACGTAGAGTTTCGTAAGGAATTTGAAGCTGTTGTTACAGCCGGGGATAAGGATAAGGCGCAAGCGGTTATGCGGAGGTGGGTTGAGTTTATCGAGATAACTTTCCCCGAGTATTAAAAGGGATGTTGGAGGTTAAGCCATGTCTACAGAGATAAGCAATTTAGTGGTCACAATTGGAGCCAATACGACAGGCTTCCAAAACGCTCTGAAGAGTATTAAGCCTTCGTTAAACAGTGTAGCTACAGCCGTTGCCGCTATTTCGGCAGCCGTTGTTGGTTTCGGGATTAAAGCGACTACAGACTTTGTTAAGGCCGGTGATGAGGTCCATAAAATGTCACTTCGCACCGGCTTTGCTACCGAGACGCTGTCCAAACTGAGATATGCCGCGCAAATCGGGGGAACTTCGATACAGGGACTAGAAACAGGCATCAAGCGTATGCAGAGGGTATTGGTGGACGCTAGCAGAGGATTAGAGACTTCGGCGCGGGCTATCAACGACCTGGGGCTGAGTGTTGATGACTTAATGGGGATGGACCCGGAAGAGCAATTTATGACTATTCTCCGGGCTGTTGCCGGGGTAGAGGACGCCACACTCAAAGCCGCATTAGCACAGGATATTTTCGGTAAGTCCGGGACAGACCTATTACCCATCTTAGAAGATGGTGTTGAGGGTTTAGAAAACACAATGGAGAAAGCCAGCGACTTAGGTGTTGTATTCGATGAGGAAGCTGCCGCAAAAGCCGCTAATCTGAACGACCAAATGACTGACATGAAAGAGGCCATGAATGGGGTTAAGAACGCCATCGGTGAGGAACTGGCGCCGGTGTTTATTCCACTGCTAGAGGGTATGACCAATTTTATCACAAAGATATCTGATTTTATGAGAGATCACCCCGGGTTTATAACGGCTTTAGAGCAAATTGGGTTAACCCTTCTTGTACTGATTGCGGCTTGGAAGGCTTTATCAATCGCTATGGCGGTGGCACAGGCCATGTCGGGTCCGGCAGGGTGGACAATGCTGGCCATCGGTGCCGGTGTTGCGATAGGGGCTATCGCCGGGATTAA
>JAQUOC010000079.1 GCA_028717305.1 Dehalococcoidales bacterium
CACGGCGGTCCTTCCGGAGCAACCCTGACCAGTATCACCCCGCAGCCGACCCAGACTACCTCGGCTGATAGTACGACTACCTTCACCATGAACTTCGTCTCGCAAGCAGCTAGCACGATAAAGGTCAAGGCGACCCTCGACGGTGAGTCTTGGAGCGGGGCTGTCCGTTATAACATAAGCGGGCCGTACTCGGATGCCGATACTTCGGTGCCGCAGACGCTGACCAACCTGCCCGACGGTACCTATACCATTTCCTATCGTTCGGGCGGTCCTTCCGGGGCGACCCTGTCCGATATCTCTCCCTCACCTACCCAGACGGTATCGTCCGGTCATACCATAACCTTCACCCTGAACTTCCATTCCGAGGCCAGCGGTACCATTGAGGTCAATGCTCTCCTTGATGGTAAGACCTGGCAGACCGCAGTGGGTTCAGGGACAATCAGGTATGGCATCAGCGGACCGGTGACGGACTCCAGCACTTCGATGCCGGACAGCTTCGATGGTTTGCCGGCGGGTAACTACACTCTCACCTACCATGACGGTGGCCCCATCGGGGCGACCCTGGTCAGCATCTCCCCGCAGCCCACGCAGAACCTTTCCGCCGGGGGAACGATAACCTACACCCTGAACTTCCACTCCGAGGCCAGGGGCACCGTGATAGTCAATGCCACTGTTGACGGTGAAGACTGGCAGGGTAGTGTCAGTTACACCCTGAACGGGCCTTACGTTGATTCTAATGGCTCGGTGCCATATACCTTCGATAACTGTCCGGCGGGTAGCTATACCCTGAACTATCGGTCCGGCGGCCCCGGGATCTTGGATGATATCACACCATCACCGAGTCAGCAGTTGTATGCCGGTGGTACGATAGTCTTTACCCTGAACTTCACCGGGCTGCTGCAGTAGATTAAGAAGGATAAAACGTTTTCGATAAAAAAGTCGTAAAGGAGAATAGCTGACAATGGGAAAAAGGTTTGTGGTGCTCGTTGCTGTGGCGGCTATGGCGTCGCTGGTCCTGTCCGGGTGTTCCCCGGCCGGTTCATCCGCCCCCGGTACGGTATCTGTGGATGAGTCGTCTTCGGGGAAACAGGTTGAAATCGCTGCCGGCGGTACGCTGACGGTAACCCTGGAGTCCAATGCCACCACCGGTTTCCAGTGGGAGCTTAAGTCCGTCGGGGACCCGGCTGTATTACAGTCTCAGGGCGGCACCTATAACGCTCCCGAAGACACCGGAGTGGTCGGCGCCGGCGGTGAAGAGGTATGGACCTTCAAGGCGCTCAAGGCTGGTACCAGCAGCCTGTCCATGGAGTACAGCCAGCCCTGGGAGGGCGGCACCAAGGCAGCCCAGACCTTCAGTCTGACCGTGGTGGTGAAGTAGGGAGCGGCCGAAGTGTTTTGCGATAACGGGGCAGGGGGGTCTTTTCCGACCTCTCTGCCCTGCCTTTTGTCTTGGTGTCCTTCCCGCTGAGGCGGGTTTTTATCTCTGCTGAATCCGGTGTTTGAAAAGTGTGTCAGACTAAGATATTAAGTTCTTGCTAACAGGATTGCCTAGCTTTCCATTACCGATAACTTCCTCATTAACAGGGATAGATATGAACGTTTCGGTTTCCGATATATTAATAGACCTGGTTAAGACTGCGAGTGTAGTAGTTGTTTTTGCCTATATTGTAACCCGGACCAGGTTCTTTAGCGATATACTGAATAAGCAATTCAACATTAGAAACCAGGTGATCGCTGTTCTACTATTCGGCGGCCTGTCCATATTCGGTACCTATGGTGGCATAACTCTGCCCTCGGGCGCTATTGCCAACATTAGAGATCTCGGGCCGATAGTAGCGGGGCTGTTCTGTGGACCGCTGGTCGGGCTGGGGGCAGGCCTGATCGGAGGAATACACCGCTACTTCCTGGGTGGGTTTGTCGCGCTTCCCTGTTCCCTGGCTACCATTATTGCCGGCTTGCTGGGTGGCATGATTTACCTGCTGCGTAAAAAAGAGTTTCCCCGGCTTTGGCAGGCGATACTGTTTGCTGCCGGGATGGAGTTGTTTCATATGGGTCTAACTCTGTTGCTGGCCAGGCCGTATGATCAGGCTTTGGCAGTAGTCCAGGAGGTGATTGTGCCGATGACCGGGGCTAACGCGGCGGGTGTAGCTATCTTTGCCCTTATCATACACAATCTGGTCATTGAGAGGCGTACTGCGGCGGAGAAAGAAAAATACCGCCGTGATTTAGAGCGTAAAGAGTTTGAAATAGAGACAGCCCGCCGGATACAGCAGGGTTTTTTACCGGAAGCTACGCCCCGCTTGGACGGATTTGACCTGGGGGCATTCAGCCTGCCCGCACTGGAGGTGGGGGGCGATTTCTATGATTTTATACCCATCGACCGGGATAAGTGGGGGTTGGTAATCGCTGATGTTTCCGGGAAAGGGTTCCCGGCGGCTTTATTTATGGCCCTGTCCCGCATGTGCGTCCGGGCTAATGCAATGGGTATGTCCACAGCCTCCGAAGCTATACGGATAGCCAATAAGTTGATTTGCCATGACGCCAAATCCGGGATGTTCGTTACTCTCTTCTACACTCTGCTGGACTTGAAACGGAGGCGAATCACCTATGTCAATGCGGGGCATAATCCCCCCTTGTTGTTCAGGGGTAACACCGGCGGGGTGGTCCTCCTCGGGGCCAGAGGGATAGCTTTAGGCGTCCTTGATAATATCGATTTGGAAGAGGTACAGCTGGACCTGGACAGCAACGATACCGTGGTCTTTTATACCGATGGCGTAACGGAGGCCATCAACGCAAAAGAGGAGCAGTTCGGACAGGAAAGGTTAATCAAGTTGGTTGTCGAGAACAGTCATTTATCTGCCGGCAGTCTGGTCGAAAAGGTAAAGAGTGAGGTCGTTGCCTTTTCGATTGGTCAGCCCCAGTTTGATGACTTTACTTTGGTGGTATTAAAGGCGCTGTAAATCGGCTGAGCCGACGGAAAGATGGTTGGGGTATATTGATGGGACGGGGGTGAAAAGAATATAATCAGGCACATCAGTACAGTAATCTATATGTAAGGGGGACATTTATAATGGAGGTTTCAGAAAGAACTGCTGGGGGGGTAAAGGTGATCGCTTTGGGTGGTCGGCTTGATGCGTATGCGGCCAACGATATTGAGCGAAAACTGGACTCGTTGGTTGCTTCAGAAAAGGTGCGTTTGGTAGTTGACCTCGGTCAGCTGGATTACATCAGCAGTTCCGGATTAAGAGTATTACTCGGGGCATTAAAGAAAGCCAGGGAGCAGCAGGGGGATATCGTATTGTCAGGCCTCCAGCCATACGTCAAAGAGATATTTGAAATATCAGGATTTACCCAGCTCTTCAAGATGTTTGATAAGACGGAGGAAGCTATCATCAGCTACCAGCAAGAAAAATAGAAGCTCAAAGAACGGCATGAGTTTAAAGGGACTTAAGATGAAAAAGGCACGATTTGAGCTTGAGATTGACAGTAAGGTGGAGAACCTGCCAGTCATTGCAAAGTTTGTCGACGAGGTGCTGGGAAGGTTTGGTGCTGACACCGCCAGTGTCTATCGAGTTCAGCTTGCGGTGGACGAAGCCTGTACCAATGTAATAAAGTATGCCTACGGGGAGAAAACTGGCCTTATCAGGCTGGAAATGGAGCTGATTGGAGATAATCTGGTTGTCACTGTCAATGATAAGGGAAGACCCTTCGACCCGGATTCGATACCGCTGCCGGACTTAGCTGCCGATCTTGAGAAAAGGAGGATTGGCGGTTTGGGGGTATATTTTATGAAGAGGCTGATGGATGAGGTTAGCTATAGCTTTGACAGCGTAGCCGGAAACCGACTCACGATGAGAAAAGGTATCACTCGAACAGGCAGGTAATAAATACTTAGGGAGTATATTAATGTCATTTCTGAACATACTTAAGGCCGATGAACTTGGTGGCGTCTTGGAAAAGTATCTTGAGCCGGTACAATTTCCCAAGAATACCTGCATTATGCATCAGGGGGACAAGGGCGAAGGTTGTTACATCATTGACGAGGGTACGGTTCGTCTCGAGGTAAGGAATACCGAGACAGATACCGATAGTGTGATAGGCTTCCTGGAGCCCATCGTTTTCGTGGGCGAGTTCAGCCTGATTGATAATAAACCGCGCGAGGCTACTGCCTATGCCCATACCGATGTCAAAGCCCGTTATTTCTCTAAGCAGAGCTATGATGAGATATGTAAGAAATACCCCAGAATAGCTTTAACCATAGCTACCACTATGGGCCAGAATCTGATTGAGAAACTCAGGGTGGCCAATGATAAAGTGGCGGGCTACATTTTCGCAGGAGACGTAGACCAGGACACTAACGAGATCGTAGCTCGTGCCACCAAGGCACTAAAGCAGTTTGCTTCGTGGACGCAGGAAAAGGTGGACGCTTTACTAGGCGAAATTGCACAGGCTATTGCTGACAACGCCGAGCAGTTAGCCGCGGATACAGTCGCTGAGACCAAGATGGGTATTGTTGCTGACAAGGTTACCAAGATCCGCTTTGCCAGCCTGGATGTGTGTCAGGCGATATCGGGTCGTCCTGCCGCCGGTTATCTCAGTGATAAAGAAGCCCGGGTTCATGATATTGCCTGTCCGGTGGGGGTTGTCTTCGGTTTGATTCCGGTAACCAATCCCGTATCGACAATTGTTTTCAAAACGCTGATTTGTCTGAAAGGACGAAATTCGCTTATCTTAAGCTGTCATCGTGATGCTCTGGGTGTAGGCAAAAAGACCTGCGATATCATTCGTGGCGTTCTGGAAAAGCACGGTGCACCCGTGGATCTGGTACAGCCTGTACTGAAAAGGAGCAGCCGGCAAAAAACTGTCATGTTTATGAATCACCCCGGTGTTTCCATGATTCTCGCTACCGGCGGCTCCAGCATGGTCAAAGCTGCCTATAGCTCCGGCACCCCGGCGATAGGGGTTGGCTCGGGTAACGCTCCGGTGCTGATTTGTGGCGATGCCGATAGCGCTAAGGCTGCTCAAAATGTCATTAAGAGCAAGTCGTTCGATAACGGTGTAATATGCGGTTCCGAGAACAATCTGGTGGTGGTTGCAAAAGTTCGGGATGAATTTATTCATCACCTGGAGGCAAATGGTGCGGCTGTATTAACGGCAGACGAAAAGAACCGCTTCACGCCGATGACTTTTGATGTTGATACCGGAACACTGAAAAGAGAATTGGTCGGTAAATCTGCCCAGCACATAGCTGACCGGGCCGGGATCCGCAAGGATAAGGATATCCGTCTGATTGCCGTGCCGGTCAGAGCCGATGAGCTTAAAGGTCCCTATGCTCGTGAAAAGCTGGCTCCTATTCTTTCTCTATTTACTGTTGAGGATGAAGAAGCTGGTCTGCAGCTGTGTAAACGGATACTGGAGAATCAGGGACTTGGTCATACGGCTGTGATATACACGCAGAACCGTGAATTGATGAAGAAGTTCGGGCAAGAGATTGATGCCAGCCGTCTTTTGGTAAACGTGCCTGCGTCATATGGATGTGTCGGTATAGGTTCCGGGCTGACCCCTTCCTTTACTCTCGGTTGCGGTACCTTTGGTCATACCTCGACAACCGATAACGTTACTTACACTCACCTGTTGAATATCAAGAGGTTGTCGCAGTGTTTTTAAGTTTGGCTCGATTGCGGGGTAGACTGCTGGCGAAAAACAGTGTCATAGGCTGACGTCCGGTACGCACTCTTAATGATAAAAAGCCATTTTGCAGGCGTTATCTGCCTTAACTGTGCTAGCGGACTCGTTGCCTTCTTCGCCGGAGCAGGGAGGTTAGCAAGAGAATCCCTAAGACGATGAGGAAGAGGGGAGGGCGGAATGAGGAAGAGGGAGCCTCAGTAACAGGGGCGACCGCGGTTGACGGTACAGCCGGTTCCTGCGAGTAGACCTCCTCTTCGCCTATTTCGTAGGCGGCTACGCCGGTGCCGGTGAATTCCTTGGGCACCCAGCCCAGGGGGTTGTTCTTTCCGGTCGCCTCTGCCCAGAGCCACCCTGCTTCGCCGTCCAGTTCGAAAACTGCGGTTGCCTTTTTATAATCGGGCAGGTAGACCAGGGCGGCGGTATGCCCCTCACCGAGGGCTATTGCCGATCGTAGACCGGCCCCACGGTACATCACAGCTAACAGCACGGCACTGTCCTCGCAGTCGCCGTAAGCAATCCCGTACTGGTCGATGGTAATGGCGATCTCATCGGCGTTC
>JAQUOC010000080.1 GCA_028717305.1 Dehalococcoidales bacterium
GCAGCTTTCTGGTGATAAAATCGTTAAACCGGGAGACAACCAGACTAAACCTGAGTTTTTCCCCCAGCAGCACCCCCTCGAATTGTTTGCTCATTATCTCCTCCTTTTAAGAGATTATTTTAATCATATTTTTAATGAGGCTGATTTTCCACCCCGCCTGGCTATTGACCACACTCTATACCGAGCTTGTGGCCCATCTTTTTCTGTTTTGTTTCCAGATACTGTCGGTTATGCGGATTGGGTAGAGTAATTATGGGGACCGTCTCAACAACCTGGAGTCCGTAGCCTTCCAGGCCGATCACCTTCTTGGGATTGTTGGTCAGCAGCCGGATCCGGTGCAGGCCTAAGTCCGCCAGTATCTGTGCACCGATGCCGTATTCCCTTAGGTCCGGGGCGAAGCCCAGAGACAGATTGGCCTCTACCGTATCCAGCCCTTCATCCTGCAGGGCATAGGCACGTAGCTTATTATGGAAGCCGATGCCCCGTCCCTCCTGCCGCATATAGAGGAAAACACCCCTCCCTGCTTCGGCAATGGCACGCATCGCCAGTTCGACCTGCTCGCCGCAATCACAGCGGAGGCTGCCCAGCACATCACCGGTCAGGCATTCGCTGTGGGCTCTGACCAGTACCGGCTCTTCGGAGGATAGATCACCCATCACCAGAGCCACATGCTCGGCAGGGTCGATATCACTCTTGTAGGCGATGGCGGTAAATCTGCCGTACTTGGTCGGTAAGCTCGCCTCGGCGACCCGGTGCACTAACTTCTCATGCCGGCGGCGATAGTTGATAAGGTCGGCGATGCTGACAATCTTAATGCCGAACTTCTCTGCGATTACCTCAAGCTGCGGCAGCCGTGCCATGGAGCCGTCTTCGTTCAGGATTTCACAGATGACTCCGGCGGGATAGAGACCAGCCAGTCTGGTGAGGTCGACAATAGCCTCGGTATGTCCCACCCGCACCAGTACGCCGCCGTCTCTGGCCCGCAGAGGAAACATATGTCCCGGCCGGGACAGGTCATTGGCAGTAGTAGACGGATCGATCATTGCCTTCACTGTTTCCGATCTGTCCGCCGCCGAAATGCCGGTGCTTACTCTGTGTTTTGCCTCCACGGATACGGTAAAGGCGGTAGAGAACTTCGAGGTATTATCGCTGACCATCAGGGGAAGCTTCAGTTCGTCCAGCCGCTCGCCCGTCATCGGCAGGCAGATCAGTCCCCGGGCGTGTTTGCTCATAAAGTTAATCGCTTCGACGCTGACCTTTTCGGCAGCTATTGCCAGGTCACCCTCGTTCTCTCTGTCCTCGTCATCGACGATGATAATAAATCTGCCTGCCCGGATATCTTCAATCGCTTCGGGAATAGTCGCTAGTCCCATCTTCATTCCTCTTGTTATTACTCTTGTTCTAAGCAGCCTCAGTCAACTTTAAGAAAAGCCGTGTTCCTTGAGAAACTCCGCTGTTATGCCGGGGTGGTATGTCTGGCTTAACCGCTCCACGTATTTTGCAATGATATCTACCTCCAGATTGACCGGGTCACCCACCCGTTTACTACCCAGGGTGGTATTTTCACGGGTGTAGCCAACTATAGACACCGTAAAAGACCCGGTATCTCTATCCACTACCGTCAGGCTGACTCCGTCGACGGCAATGAAACCCTTGTTCACTATATAATGCATAATTTCGGGCCGGGTTTCAAATCTTATTATCGTGGCCTCACCGTCCCGCAGCACCGAGGCTACTCTTCCCGTACCATCGATGTGTCCCTGGACCAGGTGTCCGCCCAGCGGTTTTGCCAGCGTTAGCGGCCGCTCCAGATTAAGCTTGCTCCCGATGCCGAGCTGTCCGAGACTGGTTCGCTCTATTGTCTCCGGCATCATGTCGACGGAAAAGGACTCGGCGGTAAAACCGGTTACAGTCAGACATACCCCGTTCACGGCGATGCTCCCGCCTATTTCTATTTCCTTGAGAACCCTGTCGGCGGAGATGACAAGACCGTTCGGCTCCGCCGATAGAACCCTGCCTATTTCTTCCGTGATTCCGGTAAACACTCCTGCCCCCTTGCTCCGGACGACGCCTTCCGCTTAAGATTCTGCCCGGCTACTTTTGCCCCTGTTTTTTTGCGGACACATACCCGCATATCATTAAGTCTTCTCCGACCTGCTCTGTACTGATCTCATCCAGTCTGAGTGCGTCTGTTAACTTGTCGACACCCCTGCCGGCGACCGCTGTTCCGGCTTCTTTACCGCCGATGATAAGAGGAGCAATAAAGGCGATAACCTTATCGACGAGCTCGCTGTCGAAGAGAGAGCCGAGCAGGCAGCCACCCCCCTCCACCAGGACACTGGTGATGTCCCGCTTTCCCAGTGCTTTCAATAGCTCCCGCAGGTCTACCTGACCGTTTCGCGGGGGTAGCTCCAGCAGCTGGGCGCCTGACCGGGTCAATGCTGCCCGGTCCCCCTTTTTGAGGGATTTACACAGGGCAAGTACCGTTTGGCCGGGCTCGGTAAATACCCGGGCACTTGGCGGCGTACGGCCGTTACTATCTACGATTACCCGCAGTGGCTGCTTCTTAACCGTTCCCCCCTTGCTGTTGCATCGTACGGTAAGCTGAGGGTCATCAGCCAGCACGGTATTGACGCCGACCATAACAGCGTCATTAGTATAGCGCAGGTAATGGGCCTGCTTGCGGGCTGCCTCACCGGTGATCCACCTGGAGTCTCCGCTCCGGGTAGCAATCTTCCCGTCCAGGCTCATAGCAAACTTCGCTGTGACGAACGGTATGCCTCCGGTGATAAATTTGGTAAAGGCTTCGTTAATCCGTCTGGCCTCGGCTTCATGCTCACCGGAGTACACCTTAATACCCGCCTCTTCCAGCTCCTTTTTGCCCCGTCCCGACACCAGACGGTTGGTATCCAGTGTCGCCAGATGTACCTCGCGAATACCGGAGGCAATGATCGCCCGGGTGCAGGGTGGAGTCCGGCCATGGTGGCAGCATGGCTCCAGGGTAACGTACATCACACCGCCGCAGGCCCGCTCGCCGGCCTGCTTCAGGGCGGCTATCTCAGCATGGTCGGAACCCGGCGGCTGCGTATAACCCTGTCCGATGACTTCATCATTATTGACTATTATTGCGCCGACCGCAGGGTTAGGACTGACCTGTCCCAGAGCTAATCTAGCCAGGGAGAGTGCCTGCGCCATATAGTCCATAGCAGCTTCATTCTAGCACCACGCTTTTAAGAAGTGCAAACAAACTCGAAGCAACCGGTTTTATTCATACTGGATAGTAGCAATGAGATGGGTTATAATGAGGGCTGAATCAAGGGGGAAGCAGCTAAGCAGATGAAAGCCTATGCCCGCCAGATCCTGGTGGTTGTTCTGATCGCAGTAGGAATATTCTTTCTTTTACAGGCCACCGTCCAGAGCTTTGTCGTCGTCGGTTCGAGTATGATGCCCAGCTATGAGGACGGCCAGCGGCTGCTGGTCAACAAGGTTTTCTACCGTATCGGTGATCCTGAAATGGGTGACGCCATCGTCTTCCAGCCGCCGACCAACCAGCGCGTCGACTACATCAAGCGTATCATCGCCGGTCCCGGTGACACTGTAGAGATAGATGATGGGATGGTATACGTCAATGATGTCGCGATAACTGAACCCTATATCATGGAGTACCCTCGTTATACCATGTCCCGGAAAGTAGTTCCTGCGAATGAGTACTTTGTCCTCGGGGACAACCGCAACAACAGCAACGACTCCCACACCGGCTGGACCGTGGAACGCGGGGCCATCATCGGGAAGGTATGGGTATCGGTCTGGCCGCCGGCACTTATCCCCGACTACAACCTGGCGGAGCAGCTAGCTGCGGCCGAACTCCTTCCCTAGCTGACCCAGGCTGAGATGAATCATAGTCGGTCTCCCGTGAGGACAGCTGTGGGGAAGGGTGGTCTGCTCCAGTTGACGCACTATTTCGCGCATCTCATCATCGCTTAATACCTGCCCGGCCCTCACCGCACTGTGGCAGGCGATGGATATTGCTGTCCGCTCTTCCCAATCTGCCTGACCGCTTCCGTTATCCAATATTTCCCTGATCGCTGATGCCCAGTCGCGTCCGGACAGCGCGGCCGGTACTGTCCGGATGAGAAACGTCCCTGCCCCGAACGGCTCGACAGAGAAGCCGAATCGGGCGAGATTTTCGCAGCGGGTCTTCAGTATTTCCCCTTGCTTGGGGGTGACCTCGAACGGTACCGGTTCGAGCAGGGCCTGGATCTCCAGCCTGTGCTGCGAACTCCGGCCGTTGATCTGCTCGAAAAGGATACGCTCATGAGCGGCATGCTGGTCGATGATATAAAGACCGTCGGGACCCTCGGCGATGATGTAGCTGGCGGATAGCTGCCCTATTATCCGCAGCACCGGCAGGGAAGACTCCGGCGTTCCGGCAGCCTCCGGCAGAGCTGCCGCCGGTCCGGCGCCGCCAGCAGCTTCCGGCCAAAGCATCCGCGTCGGTGCCGGGGATGCCCGGTAGGGTGTCCTGACCTCCTCGACCTTCGGTACCGGGGTCAGCTCGATCAGGGTCTGCCGGACCGCTCTCTGCAGGGTACCGAAGACTGCCTGTTCATTGCGGAACTTTACCTCGGTCTTGGCCGGGTGAACATTGACGTCCATCTCACCTGGTGGTAGTGAGATGTTAATGACGGCTACCGGGTGTTTTCCTACCATCAGGAGGCCGTGATAAGCCTGCTCTACCGCCCAGGCCAGCGTGCGGTGGCTTATCCAGCGGCGATTGACAAAGAGGCTCAGATAGTCCCGGCTGGATCGGCTTACCTTCGGAGAACCTACCATCCCCGTTACCAGAGGCAGTATATTCCCCGCTTCGCCCGGTCGGCCCTTAATATCGAGCATGCTTCGGGCTATCTCAACTCCATAGATCTGAGTTATGCTGTCTATCAAACGGCCGCTGCCCGGTGTTCTCAGGGTAACCCGGCCGTCAAGCGACAGGGTAAACCCGACCTCGGGATAGGCAAGGGCATACCGGCTGACGATGTTGGCAACGTGGCTGTTTTCTGTAGCCGCCGACCTGAGGAATTTCAGCCTCGCCGGTATCCGGCGGAAGAGGTTCTCCACGGTAACCGTGGTTCCCGGGGAGTGCCCCCGGCTACCGCGTTCGACGGCTTTTCCGTCCTGCAAACGGATGTAGGCGCCCGCCGGTTCCCCTCCGACACAGCTGGTAAGCTCTACCTCAGCCGCGGCGGCGATGCTGGGCAGCGCTTCACCGCGAAAGCCAAGGCTCAGTATGGCATCCAGGTCTTTTAGGCTGCCTATCTTGCTGGTGGCATGCCTGCCGAAGGCAAGCTCAATTTCCCCTGGGGGTATTCCCGACCCGTTGTCGGTCACCCTGATCCGGCTTATTCCGCCCCCATTGATCTCGATCGAGATCCGGGTGGCGCCGGCGTCAATGGAGTTTTCCACCAGCTCTTTGACCACCGAGGCCGGCCTCTCTACCACCTCGCCGGCGGCGATTCGAGATACTATCTGGGGGGCTAAAACCCTGATTGACATCTCGGATTCTTATTCCACCTTGTCCAGCCTGGCAAAGCTGAGCAGGAGCTTCTTTACCCCGGCTCCGTTGAAAGCGATCGTCACCTCGCTGTCACCGTCAACCGCCCGCAAGCTTACCACCACTCCGTTGCCGAAGACAGGGTGACGGATATGGTCGCCGGCCTTCAGTTCTCCGGTGGGCAGACTGCTCCCGGAATGCGCTATCGGGGTATTCCGGCTCTCCGTTCCCATCCACAGCCCGTCGCCGGAGATCAGGTGCCGCGGTATGTCGTTCAGGAAGCGCGAGGGACTGTTCACTGCGCTTTGCCCCATCAAATTACGGCGGAAGGCGCGGACCAGATATACCCTGTATCCGGCTCTGGTGATGCCGACATAGCACAGCCGCCGCTCTTCCTCAAGCTGGGCCGGGTCGTCGAGCGATTTGAAGTGGGGCAGGATGCCGTCTTCCATCCCGACGATAAAAACCACCGGGAATTCCAGCCCCTTGGCCTGGTGCAGGGTGATCAGGGTCACTGCGGATGGACTGTCATCGAGACCGTCGACATCGGAGACCAGGGCTGCCTCTTCCAGGAAGAAGGTCAGACCCTCCCCGGGCTCGAGCTCGCCGTACTGCTGGGCTACCGTGCGCAGCTCCAGTACGTTTTCCCAGCGCTCCTCTCCGTCCGGCTGT
>JAQUOC010000081.1 GCA_028717305.1 Dehalococcoidales bacterium
GGTGGTGGGAGTCTGTTGCCGCAGTATGTAATGAGCAAGATATTTGAGGTAACCGGTGGTGAGGCGATAGTGGTGACGGGGGTAGGGCAGCATCAGATGTGGGCGGCGCAGCATTATTGTTATGACAGGCCGAACAGTTTGATATCGTCTGGTGGGTTAGGTACGATGGGGTTTGGGCTACCGGGGTCGATAGGGGCGAAGATAGGCTGTCCGGACAGGACGGTCTGGTGTATAGATGGTGATGGTAGTTTTCAGATGACGATACAGGAGCTAGCCACGATGATGCAGGAGGGGCTGGCGGTGAAGATAGCGATAATCAACAATGGTTATCTGGGGATGGTGAGGCAGTGGCAGCAGTTGTTTTATGAGAAGAGGTATGTAGCGACGCCGCTTTCTGGTCCTGACTTTGTCAAGTTGGCGGAGGCATATGGTATACCGGCGGTGAGGGTGAAGAGGAGGGAAGAGGTAGTGCCGGCGGTTGAGCAAGCGATGGAGGAAGAAGGGGCGTTTCTGATAGATTTTGTGGTAGAGCCGGAGGAGAATGTATATCCGATGGTGCCGCCTGGTGCGGCGCTGGCTGAGATTATGGACAGACCGAAGGACAGAGAGGTAGCGGGATGCCGGTGACGAAACATACGCTGGTGGCTCTGGTGGAGGACAAGCCGGGGGTGCTCAACCGGATGGCAAGCGTGTTCCGTAGGCGTGGTTTCAATATCGAGAGCATTAATGTTCTTGAGACAATCAATACGGAAAGCAGTGAGTTGCCCCATCTATCTCGTGTGGCCATTGTGGTTGGTGGTTCAACCGCTATGCTGGAACAGCTGAGAAAGCATCTGGAAAACATCGTGGATGTAGTCAAGGTAACCGATATTACCACCAAGGGTATATATTGACCGTTCTGTAATTGAAGCGGTTGATTGGTGTGGTGATGCACTGACAATTCGGGTAAGGCAGTAAGTCCTGTATGTCTTGCTTGGGGATAAGCCGGAGAGACAGTAATGAGAATGACGGGTGCCCAGATTATGTGTGAGAGCTTGGTGGAGGAGGGAGTGGAGGTCATCTTCGGCCTGCCTGGAGTACCGCTCATACCGCTGTTGGATACACTGCCACAATACCCCCAGATCCGTCATGTTCTGATGCGCCACGAACAGGGGGCGGCTCATGCCGCCGATGGCTATGCTAGGGTCAGCGGCAAGGTAGGCGTATGCCTGGCCACTTCCGGTCCAGGAGCTACCAACCTGGTAACCGGCATCGCCAATGCCTACCTGGACTCAGTGCCGTTGGTGGCGATAACCGGTCAGGTAGCCAGGCCCTTTATCGGTAAGGATTCCTTCCAGGAGACGGATATTACCGGTATCGTTTCACCGATTACCAAGGACAGCTTCCTTGTTCTCGATGTGGATTCACTGGCTGGGATTGTCAAGGAGTCTTTTTACATTGCCCGGACGGGACAGCCGGGGTCGGTTCTGATTGATATCCCGAAGGACGTTTTTACTGACCGGACGGAGTACTGCTATCCGGATGAGGTAAAATTACCCGGTTATAATCCGACTTTTGAGGAGCGTCCGGCCCGGGTTGATCAGGCGGCTGAAGTTATTGATGAGGCGGAGCACTTGTTAGAGGATGCTGTAGGTGGTGGGAGTCTGTTGCCGCAGTATGTAATGAGCAAGATATTTGAGGTAACCGGTGGTGAGGCGATAGTGGTGACGGGGGTAGGGCAGCATCAGATGTGGGCGGCGCAGCATTATTGTTATGACAGGCCGAACAGTTTGATATCGTCTGGTGGGTTAGGTACGATGGGGTTTGGGCTACCGGGGTCGATAGGGGCGAAGATAGGCTGTCCGGACAGGACGGTCTGGTGTATAGATGGTGATGGTAGTTTTCAGATGACGATACAGGAGCTAGCCACGATGATGCAGGAGGGGCTGGCGGTGAAGATAGCGATAATCAACAATGGTTATCTGGGGATGGTGAGGCAGTGGCAGCAGTTGTTTTATGAGAAGAGGTATGTAGCGACGCCGCTTTCTGGTCCTGACTTTGTCAAGTTGGCGGAGGCATATGGTATACCGGCGGTGAGGGTGAAGAGGAGGGAAGAGGTAGTGCCGGCGGTTGAGCAAGCGATGGAGGAAGAAGGGGCGTTTCTGATAGATTTTGTGGTAGAGCCGGAGGAGAATGTATATCCGATGGTGCCGCCTGGTGCGGCGCTGGCTGAGATTATGGACAGACCGAAGGACAGAGAGGTAGCGGGATGACAGTGATGAAACATACGCTGGTGGCTCTGGTGGAGGACAAGCCGGGGGTGCTCAACCGGATGGTAAGCCTTTTTCGTAGGCGTGGTTTCAATATCGAGAGTATCGCCGTGGGGAGCAGTGAGTTGCCCCATCTATCCCGTATGACGATTGTGGTAGGTGGCCCGGCTGACATTGTGGAGCAGGTCAGGAAGCAGTTGGACAAGGTGGTCGAAGTAATTAAGGTGACCGATATTACCGATAAGCGTATACTGGCTCGGGAGTTAGCTTTGATTAAGGTAAAGGCTACCGCCTCTACCCGGAGCGAGATTATTGAGATTGTTGATATCTTTAAGGCCAATATTCTGGATGTATCCGCCGATTCGGTAGTGGTTGAGGTTACCGGGGATGAGGATAAGGTTAATTCATTATTTAATCTACTTCGTGGTTTTGGCGTTAGGGAGATGAGCCGTACAGGGCGTATAGCTACCACCAGGGGGAGTAAGATGCTGCCGGCGGAGGAAAGAATACCAGGATCGCAGAAGGGAAAGAAGGGTAAATCTTAGAATTTTCGGTAGCGGAATGATAGATTCCATGTTTGGTGGGTAAGCTTATCCTGCAGTGGGATATCCTCACGGTCTATCCTGCTTCGTGGTAATAGCCATGGTTTTTAGAAAGGTTCATATCCGTCTCGTTGTCTTTTCTTGCCAGATACAGGGTAAAAGGGATAGACTTTAGTAAGTAGTATTGTCATAGTCGTCGCGTCTGCTGTTTTATTTAAATAATTTAAGGAGGTAAGGTTATGGCAAAGATATACTATGACCGTGATTGTGATCTGAAGTTGCTTGAAGGAAAGGTGATAGGTGTTGTTGGTTTTGGTAGCCAGGGGCATGCTCATGCTCAGAATCTCAGGGATAGTGGTTGTCAGGTAATCGTGGCTGAAGCGGAAGGGACTCCGGGCTGGAAAGATGCCAAGGATGCCGGCTTTAAGGTATCGAGTGCTGTCGATGTGGCCAGAGAGGCCGATATTGTTATGATGCTGGCGCCGGATACCGTTCAGCCGGTTATCTATAGGTCGATTGAGAAAGAGCTGGTTCCCGGCAACACCCTGATGTTTGCTCATGGTTTTAATATTCATTACGGGCAGATTGTCCCACCGGCGGGAATTGATGTGACCATGATAGCTCCTAAAGGCCCCGGTCATCTGGTCAGGCAACTATATACGGATAAGATAGGTATCCCGGCGTTGGTAGCGGTATATCAGGATGCATCGGGTCAGGCAAGGGATGTCGCACTTGCCTATGCTAAGGGTATCGGTGCCTCCCGGGCCGGCGTCCTCGAAACGACCTTTGCCGAAGAGACCGAGACCGATCTTTTTGGTGAGCAGGCGGTGTTGTGTGGTGGTGTTTCCGCTCTGGTTAAGGCTGGCTTTGAGACACTGGTCGAGGCTGGTTATCAACCGGAGATAGCCTACTTTGAGTGCTTTCATGAGATGAAGTTGATTGTCGACCTTATGTATCAGGGCGGCTTGGACTATATGCGCTACTCAATAAGCGATACCGCTGAGTATGGTGACTATACCCGGGGGCCTCGGGTTATCGATGAGTCGACCAAGGAAGAAATGGCGCAAATCCTGGCTGAGATTCAGGACGGCAGCTTCGCCAAGGAGTGGATTTTGGAGAACCAGGCCAGTCGCCCGGTCTTTAATGCCCTGAGGCGTATGGATGCCGAGCACCTGATTGAAGAGGTAGGAGCAGAGCTGCGTCAGATGATGCCGTGGCTAAAAGGAACTAAGTAATCTTATCGGTTTACTTGAAGAGGGGATGGAGTAATGATGGATCGAGTTATTATCTTCGATACCACCCTCCGGGATGGAGAGCAGGCGGCAGGTGGGGCGCTTAATATCCACGAGAAATTGGAGATAGCCAAGCAGCTGGAGGATCTGGGGGTAGATGTTATCGAGGCTGGCTTTCCTTCTAGCTCACCGGGTGATTTTGAGGCGGTAAGCCTGGTTGCCCGGGAGGTCCGGGCTCCGGTGGTTTGCGCCCTGGCTCGGGCCCACCCCGATGATATTGATAGTGCCTGGGAAGCGCTGAAAAAGGCCGGGCAGCCAAGAATACACGTGTTCCTTTCGGCTTCGGATATTCACCTTACTTATCAATTGAAGAAGAGCCGTGAGCAGGTCCTGCGGACTGCCCGTGATATGGTAGCCAGGGCTAAGCGGTATACCGGCGATATTGAGTTTTCCCCCATGGATGCCAGCCGGACTGATCGGGAGTATTTGTATCAGATCGTGGCCGCTGTTATTGATGCCGGAGCTACTACAGTTAATATTCCGGACACCGTCGGCTATGCTATACCCGGTGAGTTTGGCGGCCTGATTGAGGGAATTTTTAAGAATGTACCCAACATCAGCCGGGCTGTTATTAGTGTCCACTGTCACAATGATCTGGGTCTGGCGGTAGCAAATAGTCTGGAAGCAGTCAGACGTGGGGCGAGGCAGGTGGAGTGTACCGTTAATGGCATCGGGGAACGGGCCGGCAACGCTTCGCTTGAGGAAGTGGTGATGGCGGTTAAGACTCGTAAGGATTTTTTCCATCTCTCCACCGGCGTTAATACCGAGCGGATCTACCGCTCAAGCCGGCTGGTGAGTGAAATGACCGGTTTTCCGGTGCAGCCCAATAAGGCAATCGTCGGTGCTAACGCCTTCCGACATGAGTCGGGTATTCACCAGGATGGCGTCATCAAGATGCCGATAACCTATGAAATAATAGACCCGAGGACGGTTGGCATACCGGCCTCAAGCTTGGTGCTGGGTAAGCTCAGCGGTCGGCATGCCTTTCGGGAGCGGCTGGCGGAGCTGGGTTACAGTTTATCCGATGACGACCTGAGTCATGCCTTCGGTGTTTTTAAGGAGCTTGCCGATAAGAAGAAGGAGGTTACCGACCGGGATATTGAGTTCATCATCGCTCAGGAGTTACGTACTGCATCTGAAGCGTATCACCTCGACTGTGTCCAGGTATCCTGCGGTGATAAAGGCATACCCACCGCATCGGTCAGGCTGATTGGTCCCGATGGACAGGTATTGGCTGATGCAGCGCTGGGGGCTGGTCCCGTCGATGCGGTGTACAGGGCCATCAACCGGCTGGTGGGCGTGTCTAACCTGCTCACCGAGTTCAGTGTTAAGTCGGTAACCGGTGGTATTGATGCTATCGGTGAGGTGCTAATCCGGATAGAGAGCGATGGTGTGACCTATACGGGTCGTGGCGGTGATACCGATATCATCGTTGCCAGCGCCAAGGCCTATATGAATGCCTTAAACAGGTTACTGGCGGCCAAGAAGGCGGCCAAATAACCCGGCGGGGTGTTTTAGATGCCGGTTGAGTTACAGATGGTCATTCGTATCCTGGCAGCGGCTGGGATGGGGGCGGCTATTGGTTACGAACGTGAGAAGTCGCATAAACCGGCCGGTCTGAGGACGCACATTCTCATCGCAGTGGGAGCCGCTCTGTTTACAGTGGCCTCGGTATATGGCTTCGGCCCAACCGGTGATATCAGCAGAGTGGCAGCGGGAGTAGTAGCCGGGATCGGCTTCATCGGTGCCGGGGCGATTATTCACCGGGGTGGTGGTGATATCGTTGAGGGGCTGACAACTGCGGCTACCATATGGGCGGTGGCGGCTGTTGGGCTTGCGGCCGGTGCCGGTCTGTATCCGGTTGCCGGAGCTACCACCGGGATTACCCTGGCAATATTGTTGCTGCCGCGTCATATTCGTTAGTAATCATCTTTCCGGTATCTCCCGGAGGGAAAGGAGAGACTCTGTTGACCCTAGCTGAGAAGATACTTGCTGCTCATACCGATAAGAAAAAGGTCAGCCCCGGGGAGTTTTTGAATGTTCGGGTAGACCTTATTCTGGCTAACGATATTACGGCTCCTATT
>JAQUOC010000082.1 GCA_028717305.1 Dehalococcoidales bacterium
TATCGTGGTTAGCGATAGTGAGGTTAGTGCAGAGTTAAAGATGAATGATCCCCCTCTGGGTAACGAATATCGTAACCTGGTCAGGGGTGATATGTTACGTAGTAAGTTCCTTGACGAATATTTCGAGAAAGAGGTACCGCAGTTTGCCGAGCAGAGACAGATTATGGCGATGTTCCTCGAGAGCGAGGGCCGGGCAGCTATGGTCAGGAAGATGCTTGAGGCTGGCGAAGATTTTGCCGAACTGGCCGGTGAGTTTTCCCTGGACAGCCTTAACTTGACTGAGGATGACCAGGCCGGTTGGTACCCGGCGGAAATTCTGTCGGAAGGGCTGGGGCTTGGTGTGGTTGAGGACTACGTCTTCGCTGCCGGGGTTGGGCTGAGCGGGCCGGTTTATGACGACACCGGGACTAAAGACTTCGGCTATTGGCTGGTCAAGCTGGTGGAGAAAGATGAGGATGAGCAGGGTGAACTGTTTAATGTTCAGGTAATGCTGTTGGGCAGTGAGGAAGAGGCGCGGGAAGTGATAGACCGGTTGGAGCCCGGGGCTGGTGGTGACTTTGCCGAAATAGCCGGCGAGCTTTCTCAGGACGCCGTCTCGAAAGAAGACGGCGGTGATTTGGGCTGGCTCGATCCTGAAGAGATACCTGCGCCCTTTGCTGATTTTGTTCTGGCCGCTGAACCGGGGGTGCTGAGTGAGCCGATAAAGGATGATACGGTTGTCACCAAGGGCGGCTACTGGTTGATTGATGTCCTGGACATTGAGGACGGCAGGCAGATTTCGGAGAGCGACAGGGAGTTTCTGAAGGGTATGGCTCTCGATGAGTGGATTTCTTCGTTATGGGATGATCCGGCGAATGTAGTGGAAAGCTACCTGGATGATGAAAAAATGACCTGGGCGATAGATAGGGCTGTCGGTAGTTGAACTGGGGGTGTCGAGACGATGGAAAGGGATAGCGTCGGGGTTGGTATACTGGGGCTGGGGGTGATTGCCGGACAGGTTGCCCGGGTTCTGCGTGATAAGGCCGGGGTCTTGGCTGATCAGGTCGGCTGTCCTCTTGTCTTGCATAAGGTAAAGGTGCTGCCCGATGATCTCAGCCGTCCGCAGGTAAAGGAGATGGGGGCTCATTTCTTTACCACCGATGATGAAGAGTTTTTTACCTCACCCGGGATAGATATCGTTGTCGAAGCCATCGGGGGTGAGCATCCGGCCCTGGAGTATTTGACCCGGGCGCTTGGTAACGGTAAGCATGTTGTTACCTCCAACAAAGAAGTTATTGCCAAGCATGGGGCTGAGCTTCTGAAACTGGCAGACCAGAATGGGGTGGTGCTGCGTTATGAAGCTAGTGTTGGTGGGGGTATACCCCTGATTTCCCGTTTCCGTTACGACCTGGTGGCTAACCGGATAGAAGGTATCTATGCGATTATCAACGGGACGACCAACTATATCCTGACCCGGATGGCTGGAGAGGGCGCGGACTTTTCTTCAGTTCTGGCCAGGGCTCAAGATTTGGGCTATGCCGAAGCTAATCCGGAGAATGATATCGAGGGGATAGACGCTGCCTATAAACTGGCTATTCTGGCCTCGCTGGCGTTCCACACCGAGGTCAGACCTGATGATATCTATCACGAAGGGATTTCACGACTATCCAGCCGTGATTTCCAGTATGCCCGGGAGCTCGGTTTCGCTATCAAGCTGCTTGCCATTGCTAAAGAGAGTGACGGAGTGGTTGAGGTCCGGGTGCACCCGGCCTTTATACCGGAAGACTCTCTTCTGGCTAAGGTCAACGGTGTCTATAACGCTGTTCTGGTTGAGGGGGACCTGGTTGATAAAGTCCTTTTCTTCGGTCAGGGTGCGGGGCCGCTGCCTACCTCCAGCGCTGTAATAGCTGATGTTGTCTCGGCGGCGCAGGATGTCCTGCGTGGTATTAGCGGCGGAGCCAGGTGGGAGTTTGGCCCTGGTAGGGTGATCAAACCCATGTCTGATATTGAAACCAGCTACTATCTCCGGCTCAATATTGTTGACCGGCCTGGTATCCTGGCCCAGATTGCCAGGGCCCTGGGTGACCGTCAGATCAGTATTTCCTCTGCCATCCAGAAGCTGGCTGACCGGGTGGCTCAGACCGCTGAAATTGTTATTATTACCTATCCTGCTCTGGAAAAATCGATGCAATCGGCGCTCGGAGAGTTAGCCCGGTTATCCGGGGTAAAGGAAGTAAGCAACTTAGTTCGGGTGGAGGCTTTATAATAGAGTAGCAATGAAAAACGGAGTGCTAGCCAGATATAGAGACTATTTACCGGTTACCCCTGATACACCGCTTTTCTCATTAGGCGAGGGGGATACCCCGCTGGTCAGGTGTCCGTCTCTGGAGAAAGAGACTGGCTGCGGGGAGCTCTATTTTAAGCTGGAAGGGTGTCAGCCTACCGGTTCCTTTAAGGACCGGGGCATGGTTGTCGCGGTGGCCAAGGCGATGGAGGCCGGCAGCCAGGCTGTAATGTGCGCTTCTACCGGTAACACCAGCGCCTCGGCGGCGGCCTATGCCGCCTATCTCGGAATTGAGGCTATTATTGTGGTACCCAAGGGTAAAATCACGATGGGTAAGCTGGCTCAGGCTGTCGTCTACGGGGCTAAGATAGTTGCTATTGATGGTAATTTTGACCAGGCCCTGACTATCGTAAGAAGTCTTACCGACAGGCATCCGGTTACCCTGGTGAACTCGGTCAATCCCAACCGTATCGAGGGCCAGAAAACGGCTGCCTTCGAGGTTGTTGATAACCTGGGGGATGCGCCGGACTACCTTTTTATCCCGGTGGGGAACGCCGGGAATATTACCGCCTACTGGAAAGGTTTTGTGGAATACTTCGGATTGGGTAAGGTGAAGGCTAAACCCAGGATGATGGGTTTTCAGGCTGAAGGTGCTGCCCCTATTGTCCGGGGATATCCTGTTAAGGAGCCGCAAACCGTCGCTACCGCGATACGAATCGGTAATCCGGCGAGTTGGCAAAAGGCGGTGGCGGCTCGTGATGAGTCCGGGGGAATTATCGATATGGTCAGCGACGATGAGATCTTGGCGGCTTACCGGCTCATGGCGGCTAAGGGGGGCATATTCGGTGAGCCGGCTTCGGCAGCTCCCCTGGCCGGTCTAATCAAGCTCTATCGTTGTGGAATGGACTTTTCGCAGAAGAGGGTGGTCTGTGTGGTGACCGGTAGTGGCCTTAAGGACCCTGATAATGCGCTAAAAAGCGCAGAGCCCTTCCTTGAGCTGCCGGCTGACCTGACTGCTGTGGAACGGGCTTTGGGTTGGGGCTAAAGAAATAGCTTAGAGGAATCAATGAGGAAGGCAGTGTTTGACTCGGATAAAATTCAGGCGGCGGTAGTTTCCATTATTGAGGCTATCGGAGAGGACCCGCAGCGTGAGGGCCTGGTGGGTACTCCCCGCCGTGTCGCCGAGATGTATGCCGAGCTATTCAAGGGAATGGGTGTGGACCCCAGGGAAGTGCTCACGGTAAGCTTCGAAGAGGGACACCGGGAAATGATCATCCTCAAGGACATCCCGTTCTATTCCATGTGTGAGCATCACCTGTTGCCCTTTTACGGTCTGGCTCATATCGGCTATATCCCAAATGCCGGGGGAAGCGTAGTCGGTGCTAGTAAACTGGCCAGAGTCGTCGAGATTGTAGCCCAGCGCCTGCAGCTTCAGGAGAGGATGACCTCTCAGATTGCCGATGCTATTGCCGACGGGATTGACGCCAAGGGAGTGGCTGTGGTCCTCCAGGCGGAACATATGTGTATGGTTATGCGTGGTATCAAGAAGCCGGGCAGTAATATGGTAACCTCGGGGCTGCGGGGCATATTCCGTACTGATCCCAAGACTAGGGCCGAGTTTTTTTCTCTGATTCGAAGTAAGTCTCCTGTCGAATAGGCAGGTTCGGTCACTCACCCATGATCTGTAGTATCACCCGTCTCGAGCGGGGCCGGTTATCGAAATCGACCAGGACTATCTGCTGCCAGGTACCTACCATTAGCCTATTATTGTTGAAAGGGACTGTCAGCGAGGCCCCCAGCAGTGAAGCACGGACGTGCGAGTAGCCGTTGCCGTCGCCCCAGCGGCGGTCATGGGCGTAGGTGATATCTTTGGGGACGATTCGCTCCCACATACCCTGCAGATCGGCCAGTACTCCGGACTCGAACTCGATGGTGGTCAGGCCGGCTGTTGAGCCGGCGACAAATATCGTGACAATGCCATCAGTCATCCCGGCCCTGACTACTTCCTGCTCTATGTCGGGTGTTATATCGACGATATCACATTCACCTCTGGTATTAAGAGTAATCTCACTGGTTACTATCATGTCTCTGACTCCTGTTGTACAATATCTGGTTTTTCTCAGTTCCTCGGCCCCTGTCAGTCCGGAATCATTTCGTCCCAGATGATACCATCCAGTTCAAATACCGGCCCGTCCTGGCAAACCTGCTTCAGGCCGCTTCTCGTTCTCACCGTGCAGGCGTAGCAGACCCCCAGCCCGCAGCCCATCCTCATCTCCAGGGAGATCTGGATAGGTTTCCCTTCGAGGCCGAGCCCTCGCTTTCTCTGCACCATCTCACGGTACATTGCGGTGGGTCCGCAGGCAAAGATCTGGTCGGCGCTGTCAGCGTGGTCCGGCAGCAGTTCTGAGACGTACCCTTGATAACCCTGTGTCCCGTCTTCAGTGGCGGTGACAAGGGTAACTCCCCGGGGCAGGAGTTCCTCGGGGAGAAGCTGGGCGGCAGACCTGGCTCCAACAAGCAGGGTTACCCTTTTCTCGTGCTTAAGTGCTATATCGGCAAGATATACCAGTGGCACGATACCCATACCGCCCGCTATCAGCAGGATTTGTCTGGATTCGGTGTAGATGGTGAAACCGTTGCCCAGCGGGCCGAGCAGGTCTATAGGCTCATCCTTTTGACGTTGGGATAACCAGCGGGTGCCTTTACCTACCGTATTGAACAAAAGAGCCAGCCCATCGCCGTCTATCCGGTGTATGCTGAGGGGACGTCGCAGCGGCAGCTCATTGTCTTCACCACAGCGCACCATGACAAACTGCCCCGGCTTGGCTCCGGAGGCTACATGGAGAGACCGGAGCCAGAGGAGATAAGTCCCGGGCATTGCTTCTCTGCTTGAGATGATGGCGGCCGGGTACTGCTTCATAACGGTTCCTTTCCCCATTCTGTTGATGACCCCGTCCTTCGAACCTTAATTGAGCCGTCCTGGTAGACCAGTCTGCCCTGCACGATGGTTGCCAGCACCTTTCCCTTCAACCTTGCCCCTTTGAGGGGGGTGTTCCTGCCCTTTGAGACAAAGGAGCTGGAGTCCACTATCCACTCCATGTCCGGATCGAAGATGGTCACGTCGGCGGGAGCCCCGATATCCAGGGTGCCCAGCCTGCCGTGCCTGTCGCCGATAATCCGGGCCGGTTCCCGGGTAAGCCTTGCGATCAGGGTGGTCAGGGATAGTTCTCCTTTGTGCACCAGGCCCAGCAGGCTGCCTAGAGCGGTCTCCAGACCGCTGATGCCGAATGGAACCAGGGCAAATCCGCCGAGTTTGTCGGTCTCGGTATGAGGAGCGTGGTCGGTGGCGATGATGTCAATTACGTTATCCTTGAGTCCCTCTAATAGGGCCATGGTGTCCTGCGTGGTTCTCAGGGGCGGGTTTACCTTGGCGTTGGTATCATATCCCCTGACCTTCTCCTCGGTTAGAGTCAGGTGATGCGGTGTGACCTCGGCGGTAACTCTTATCCCCCTGTCTTTGGCGCGGCGAATAAGCTCGACGGAGCCTTCGCTGGAGACGTGGGCGATGTGCAACCGCCCCCCGGTAAGCCGGGCCAGGATCAGGTCGCGGGCGATCATGATCTCCTCGGCGGCGGCCGGTATCCCCGGCAGCCCCAGTTCGGCGGAGAGGGCACTCTCATTCATCAGACCACCCCTGCTGAGGGTGGTATCCTCGCAGTGGTCGATAATGGGCAGCCCCGAGCTTAAACTGCACTCCAGCGCCTGACGCATCAGTCGGGAGGTTGCTACCGGGCTGCCGTCGTCACTGAATCCTACCACCCCGGCTTTGG
>JAQUOC010000083.1 GCA_028717305.1 Dehalococcoidales bacterium
GATGAAGAGGGCGGTAACCAGATCGGTAGTTCGAGCGGACGTCCTGATTATGGCAGCCGCCGTCTCCGACTACCGGCCGAAAAAGACCGCCCGGACCAAGATTAAGAAAGTCCGTGCCGTCCTGAACCTAGAGCTAATCAGGACGCCGGATATCCTGAGCCAGGTAAAGGGAGACATCATTAAGGTCGGCTTCGCTGCCGAGACTGACAGCATCATCGCCAATGCCAGGAAAAAACTGGCGGAGAAGCAACTCGACCTGATAATCGCCAACGACATCACCGATACCGATAGCGGCTTCGGCGTCGATACCAACAAGGTAACCATCATAGACAAACAGGGCAATGAGGAAACCCTGCCCCTGCTCAGCAAGAGAGAGGTGGCGGAGAGGATACTGGACAGGGTAGTCAGGCTTATCTAGCACTCCGCAGATCGAGATGACGGAGCACCCTTTTTTGATACTTGAACTAAACGCGGGGAAAGGCAACTATGACGGAACAGGCAAAGATGAGAGAAGAAATGCCCAAGGCATATCAACCGGGTAAGGTCGAGTCCAGTTGGTACCGCTTCTGGATGGAGAAGGGCTACTTCACAGCCAGGATAGACCCGAAAAAGAAGCCTTTCGTCATCATCATGCCCCCGCCCAATGTTACCGGCGAGCTTCATATCGGGCATGCGCTGACCGCTACCCTGGAGGATATCATGACCCGCTGGCACCGGATGAAGGGCGAGGTCACCCTATGGCTCCCCGGCTTCGACCACGCCGGCATCGCCGCCCAGGTTGTGATAGAACAAATGCTGGCCAGGAAAGGACTGGACCGTCACCAACTGGGAAGGCAGGAGTTCCTGAACCGGATGGACCACTGGGCAGAGAAGTGCCGCAAGACCATCACCGGGCAACACCAGAGGCTGGGGATTTCCTGCGACTGGAGCCGGGAGCATTTTACACTGGACGAGGGACCGAGCCGGGCCGTACGTACCGTCTTCGTCCGTCTCTATGGAAAAGGCCTGATCTACCGCGGAGAGAGGATTATCAACTGGTGTCCCCGCTGCGCCACTGCCATTTCAGACCTCGAAGTAGATCACAAAGACGTCAACGGACACCTGTATTATGTCAAATATCATCTGGCAGAAGACAACCATAAGTTCATCACTGTCGCTACCACCCGCCCGGAAACAATCCTCGGCGATACCGCGATAGCAGTCAATCCCAATGACAGGCGGTTCAGCAATGTCATCGGCAAGAAGGTCATTCTGCCCGTAGTGAACCGGGCAATACCCATCCTGGCCGACGAAGCGGTTGACTGCGGATTCGGAACCGGCGCCGTTAAGATCACCCCATCGCACGACCCGGTCGACTTCGAGGTATCACAGCGCCAGGGGCTGCCGCTGATCAACATTATGAACCCCGACGCCACCATGAACGACAACGCCGGACCCTACGCCGGTCTCGACCGGTTCTCCTGCCGCAAGGCGATACTGGCCGACCTGGAGAAAGAAGGGCTGCTGGTTAAGGTAGAGCCCTATTCCCATTCGATCGGCCACTGCCAGCGCTGCCAGACAATAATCGAGCCGGTGGTCAGCAAGCAATGGTTCGTCAAGATGGCGCCTTTAGCCCAACCGGCTATCTCAGCCGTAACCGGCGGGGACATTAGAATCGTCCCCGAGCACTTCACCAAGGTCTACCTCAACTGGATGGAAAACATCCGCGACTGGTGTATCAGCCGTCAGCTATGGTGGGGGCACCGCATACCGGTATGGTACTGCCGGGACTGCGGCAATCTCACGGTAGCCGTCGAGGATGTAAAAGAATGCTCCTCCTGCGGCTCGCTTAATATCGAGCAGGACCCGGATATCCTCGATACCTGGTTCAGCTCGGCGCTGTGGACGCACTCCACGCTGGGCTGGCCCGACGATACCGAAGACCTGCGCTATTTCTACCCGACCACCGTCATGGAAACCGGCTACGATATCCTCTTCTTCTGGGTAGCCAGGATGATCATGATGGGCATCGAAGACACCGGTAAGATTCCTTTTAGTACCATATATCTCCACGGTCTGGTACGCGACGAGAAGGGAGAAAAGATGAGCAAGGTCCGGGGCAATGTAATCAACCCGCTCGATACCCTGGACCAGTACGGTACCGATGCCCTGCGTTTCGCTCTCTCTACAGGAACGTCGCCGGGAAACGACATCAAGCTGACTCCGGAACGTCTGGAAGCAGGCCGCAACTTTGCCAACAAGCTGTGGAATGCCACCCGGTTTATCATAAGGAGCGCTGCACCCGGCAGTACGGGGACCGGGATAAATGAGGGGTTACTCCCGATAGAAGACCGCTGGATTCTGTCCCGTCTCAATCACACCATAAGAAATGCCGCCAATCTGATGGAAGAGTTTCAGTTTGGCGAAGCCCAGAGACAAATACACGATTTTCTCTGGGGAGAGTTCTGCGACTGGTATATCGAAATCGCCAAGATCCGCCTCCAATCGGCCGGGGATACCGTGTCACCCATCCCGATCCTGGTCCATGTTATGGAGACGTCGCTTCGTCTCCTGCATCCCTTTATGCCCTTTTTAACCGAGGAATTATGGCAGAACCTGAAAAGCAGTACTCCGGCACGTCAAGACACGGAATCGATAATGATAGCTCCCTATCCCGAAGGCGGGGAAGCAGCTATGGATCCGGAGGCGGAACGCGTAATGTCATCGATAATCGAAATCATACGCTCTATCCGCAACGTCCGGGCCGAATACAAGGTAGAGAGCAGCCGGTGGATTACAGCGCACGTTTACGCCGGCAGTCTTTCGCATGCAATCAGCCCCTACTCTGAAACAATCCAGGCCCTGGCCAGGGCAAAACCGGTTACCTTCGGCGCTGACCGGCAAGAAAGGCCGGCCCAGGAAAATGCTCTGGTGCTGGTGCTCGGGGAGACCGAGGTAGTGATACCTATGGAGAGCATGCTCGACCTGGCTGCGGAGAGGAAGCGCCTGCAAAAGGAGATGACAGAGATCCAGTCCGCCATCGCACAACTGGAAGCCAGACTAAAGGACAGCGACTTTCTTGCCAAGGCACCGAAAGCCGTTATCGACAGAGAACAGGAAAAGCTGACCTTAAGGAAATCAAAACTGGAAAGGCTCCGGCAACAGCTCGATTCCTTCGCAACCAAAGAAACAGAATAGTCTGCCCCGGGACCGGTAACGACGAGACTACTCCGAGATAGGAACCGAGACGGGAACCCTGACCGTAATAGTCGTACCTTCGCCTATTTCCGAATCTATCCTAAGGTTACCGCCGATCAGCTTGGCCCGCTCCTGCATCCCGGCCAGACCCAGCTTGCCGATACCGGCCAGATTGCCTACTATCCTGGGGACCTCAAAGCCCCTGCCGTTGTCGCTTACCGTCATGGTCAGGCTATCGTCACTAAACTCCAGCCTGAGAACAACAGTAGATGCCCGGGCGTGCTTTCTGACATTGTTCAACGCTTCCTGAGCGATGCGAAACAGCAGCAACTGAAACTCGGCAGGCAGAGCCCGTTCCTGCCCTGTGATTTCAGCAGAGGCATCAATTCCCTGATTCTTCACCAGTTCATCGGTCAACCACTCCAGAGCAGCCACTAGACCGAGGTCATCTATTATGCGGGGCCTCAAATTATGAGCACAACGCCGCACAGCCTCCAGAGCATCAACAGCCTGGTCGTGCAGCTTTTCCAGGTGCTGTCTAAGCTGGTCACCGGACAGCTTCGGCCGCTCGGTCGAGCTGAGCATATCCAACCCCTGTGTCACCAGAAGCAGTGACTGGGCAATATCATCATGCAAATCACGGGCAATACGCTTGCGTTCGTGCTCCTGCGCCATGGTAACCTGCTGCATATAATAGCGCAGGTTTTCCTGCATTAGCTCCTGCTGGGAAATATCCCAGGCAATATTCTGGAAAGCAATAAGCCGGCCATCGCTGAAGATAGGCCTGGTGGTACACATTACGGTCGTCTCACGTCCATCCTGAAGAATAATGCGCTGACGGTAGGGCTTCCCCAGACTTTTACCATTTCTAGTCATTCTGTGGCGTCGCTCCCTGGCCACCTGCAGACTATGCCGGGACAGGAAATCCCTTATGTTACTCTTCGCCAGCACTTCACCGCTAAGCCCGGTGAGCTTTTCGGCGGCATGGTTTGCTTTCAGTATATTGCCCACCAAATCATGGACCCAAATAGCATCAAGAGCGCCATCAAACAACTCACGGTAGCTCTTCTCTGACTCCTGCAGAGCCTCCTCAACCCTCATGCTCTCCGTGATGTCCTGCAAGGTCTCTACCGCCCCCGTCACCCTGCCGTTCCCATCCCTAATTGGGCTGGCCGTAAAATAGAGCCACTTGCCGGCTTCTCCCAGTAAGGGATAGTAATCCTCAGCTTCATAGGCCCCTTCAATCAGAGAGGATTGCCAGCACCTGCCCGGGTAGTATGACTCAATCTGATCGGCCGGGGCCCCGTCAAGTACCAAATCGGCCATAACCGGCCTCTCTTCAGAATAGAAGGCCCGCCACTGCTCGCTGGTGCCGACTATCCTTTCCCTTAAGATCCTGGAAAGGGACTCGACCGCCGTGTTCCATATGGCCACCCGATGCTGCCGGTCAATTACGAATAAAGGAATGGGCGTACCGTCAATAATCCTGGCAAACAAATCAATCTTAACCCTTCGTCGAATAATGCTATCCTGTTAGGCCCTGAACGCGTATTCCCGCAAATACCCCGGGGCGTCCGGTAGGCTTAACTCCCCACCGATGGCACTCAATCCCCCAGAGGTACGTCATCAAGGGTAATATAACCCTTGGCAAACCCTTTCATGATCGCCTCGGTACGGCTGCCAACTTGCATCTTGGCAAAGATGTTGGTCAGGTGAGCTTTTACCGTCCTTAAGCTCAGGGAAAGTTTTTCGGCAATATCCTTATTGCTCATTCCTCTGGCCGCCAGCCTCAACACCTCTATCTCCCTGGCGGTCAGATGGCCGCCGGACATTCCATCTCCGGTATCGCCGGACAGTCCGATGACGCGCTGAAGAAGCTTATGAGTCACCGCTGAGTCAAGCACGGACTCACCGGAGCGCACGGCACGAATAGCACCGGCGATTTCCCTGCTGCGCGCATTCTTCAGCAGGTAGCCACAGGCACCGGACTCCAGAAGCCCCAGTATGTAGCGAATATCGCTATAAGCGGTAAATATCAGTACCGCAATAGCCGGATTAGCCCGTTTGATTAGCTTGGTCGCCTCAATGCCGCTGAGTTCGGGCATGACGATATCCATGATCACGATATCCGGCTTCAACTTACTGCTCAAGCTGACCGCTTCCTCGCCGTTACCAGCCTCGCCAACAACCTCGAAGTCACGCTCCATCTCCAGCAGCTGTCGCAGTCCCTTCCTCAGAACGGAATGGTCATCGGCAATAAGAATTCGCGTCTTCACCGAATACAGTATTCCTTACCAAATAATATAATCAACATCAAACTAATTCTAATTTATACCGTCAATAATCACAACCCTCTATGCCATGATCAGAACGATCAGCCTTGTCACGGCAACGCCGCTGGTGTATAATTATCACCAGTAAGATACAGCCGTTAACTGAAAAAGGTACGATACCAGACATAAAAGGTGTTAGTTGCTGGCGGGCATGACCTGATTGATTCGTTTACAACTGATTTTGTGGCGGTTAGTGTATGCCGAGGTGGAGTGGAGTTGATCGCAACGGGACTATAGTCCGTTATTTTGTAATTACCGTGTTACCATGCACCTCCACAAAAGACTAACTAATTAAGGTCGGACGGCCTGGCGAACCCGGGCAGTAAATATTTTATGTTGAATAAGGAGCACGATTTTGAAAGAAGAGAAAACAATTACCTCAATGATGGCAGAGAAGAGGACCATTTACCCACCGGAGGAACTTGCTAAAAACGCCTATGTCAAAAGCATGGCTGAATACAAAGAAATCTACCAGAAGTCTATTGACGACCCCGAAGCCTTCTGGGCAGAGAAGGCCGAACAACTGGACTGGTTCAAGAAGTGGGACAAGGTATTGGT
>JAQUOC010000084.1 GCA_028717305.1 Dehalococcoidales bacterium
ATCTCTTTGATCAACTGGGCGGTAATCTCTATCGAGGTCTTGACCTTATCGTCGGCAGCGGCCATCCGGTCAATAATATCCTGCGGCACGAAAATACCCGAGACATTCTTGTTCATATACCGGGCCATGCCGGCATTCTTCAGCGGTATCAAACCCACCAGGACCGGGACCCTGAAACCCTCCTGCTCCACCCTCTTCACGAACTTCTCGAAGAGCCGGGCATCAAAGACGGCCTGGGTCTGAAAGAACCTGGCCCCGGCTTCAATCTTTTTCGCCATCTTGATAATCTGCAGCTCAAAGGAGGCTTCGGAGTCGGCACCCGGGTTGACCACCGCCCCAGCAAAGAAATCGGGGGCGCCCTGCAGCTCATTCCCCACCATATCGTAGCCGCCGTTCAGTGTTTTGATCATCTCGAGGAGCTGCACCGAATCCACATCATAGACCAGCTTGGCCTGGGGGTGATCACCGAGCGAGGGCAGGTCTCCGGTAACCGCCAGGACATTCTCCAGGCCCAGGGCGGCGGCACTGAGCAGGTCCGATTCCAGAGCTATCCGGTTCCGGTCCCGGGTGACCACCTGAAACACGGTCTCGAGTCCGGCATCCAGGGCCAGGTGACAGGCAGCCAGTGCCCCCAGCTTCATCACCGCACTCTGCTGATCGGTAACATTGGCGGCAGCCACCCTGCCCTTAAGAATTTCGGCCGCCTCGCGAATGCCGCTGGTATCGGTCCCCTTCAGCGGGCCTATCTCGGCGGTGACGGTAAATTCTCCCGCCTCCAGTTGAGATCTCATCAAGCTCAATTTATTATTCCTCTTTTTCCCTTCTCAGTACTTCTTCCTCAGGTCAGTAACAATTCTAAAAGGCCGTTTACACCTCAAGCCAGGAAGCGGAATAGAGCGACTCGCCGGTAAGCACTCTGACCGTTTTGGCGTACCTGGCCTCCTCTTGATCCAAAGAGGCAAGGTCCGGCCTCTCACCATCCATCAACCGGTGCACCAGATCCACCAGCTCCGGCCGATCGCCCCGGGCAATTTCGATCAGCTCGGAGTCAAAGGCATCCACTATTGCCGAGTGCAGCCCGTATTTCATCAACATCATCAAATAGGTCCGGTTGAGATACGGCCTGAGATCATTAGGAGCTCCGTTGGAGATGTTGGACAGCCCCACGGTAGACTTGCAGCCAGGAGCAATATCCTGAAGCATACTGATAAACTCCAGACAGGGCTGTACCTGGTTGGTATCGGCACTGCTGGCCGGGGTCACAATCGGGTCTACCCAGATATCCTCATTGGGTATCCCCGCTTTGTTCGCTTCATAGACAAGCTCGGCCGCTATCATGCCTCTCTCCGCAGCATCCCGGGGCATTCCCTCTCTACCCCACAGGAGTCCGACCATCTCGGCACGGTACCGCCTGACCAGGGGAAATCCTGCTTCCATCCGGACCAGGGATATCGAGTTAACCAGCGCCCGGCCATCCCCGTAGACCCTCAGCCCGGCTTCTATCGCCGCCGGGTTGGTCGTATCCAGAGACAGGGGCGTGTCGCTAACCTCGCGCACGGTCCCGACCACCCATTCCATCAGTTCCTCTCCACCCCTGCGGGCGGGGCCGATATTGAGGTCAAGGTAGTCCATGCCGGCCTCAACCTGGGCCCGAACCATCTCCCGAACCGGCCCGGGGTCCCTCGACTTGAAGGCAGGTCCGAGAGTTTTCGATACGATATTAATATTTTCCCCGATCAGAATCACCGCTCTACTCCCTGTCCCTGCCAGGTTTTGAGATAAGCTGTGATGTGAGCCCCCTCCCGGGGACCGACCTGAATCTCCCAGCCGGGTAATTCCTCCTCCAACCCCCCGCTCTCAACGGCAAGATAGCCGGGGATAATCAGCTTCCTGTGTTTGATCAGGTCACCGATAGCACACTTCTTGACGAAGGTGCCGATGACATCGGCACTGAACTTCCCAGCCGCCCACGCCGTCAGGACGGAAAGACCTTCGGTATCCATAACGATAAGATAGCTGGAGACCCGGCTGCTTTCGATCTCACCGGAGACAATGAAGTAGGTCAGGGAGAAGTTGCAGGTAAGCAACACCGGGGAATTCTCATCGGGTCCGCCGATCTCATAGATGCCTTCGGTAGTCGCCAGGGGACGCTGGGGGTCGGTATAGATGTTCATCCTCTCCACAAGCAGCGGGAACAGGCTCTCCCCCTGAAAATCAGAGAGGACGATAATACCTCCGTATTTGGCAATGAACATGGAGGCAATCAGGGCTTCCTTCATCGGGTCGTCAGTCATCTCGGCAGGGAAGACGATGGTAGGAAAGCCGAGGGGCCGGAACTTCTTATTCAGGGCAAGGCTCCTGATGTTTACCTGGTCCTCCAGTGCCCGGCGGACCGACCTTGCTCCGGAATCGATCACGATATCCTTAATGCCGGCCCCGGTAAGCCGGGTAGTCAGCTGGCTGAGCTCTTCCAGACCGGAGGCCTTTACTGCTACCGGACAGGAATATGCT
This sequence comes from Dehalococcoidales bacterium, assembly GCA_028717305.1. GTDB lineage: Bacteria > Chloroflexota > Dehalococcoidia > Dehalococcoidales > UBA5760 > UBA5760. Next base: position 2,512 of record JAQUOC010000084.1, read on the forward strand.
TTGGCTAGCTCCGCTACCGCCTCCAGATTGTCCTTGCCGGCGGCATATATCAGGGGCCTCCGGTCGGCACAGGCCTGCAAGCCGGAGGCTAAAACAGCCGGGTCATCACTGATCAGGATGATACCGACATCGCTCTTGCCCTTTACCCTGCCGGCCAGGGCAGCAAACCGGGCCGCATCTCCGGAATTACACTTCAGTGCGACCAGCTCGGGACGGAGGATGGCCCCTACCCTCTCATAACTAATGCCGGATTTATCCAGCCTGTTATCGACCTCAGCATCACTCATAGTGTCGCTGATGAGGATAGCAAACCCGGGGGGGTTCTCAAACCTCTTTTCATGGCGGAACATAACCGTCTCACCGCCAACCTTGAGAGCACGGGGGCCGGTACCGATGGTCACCGTGGCCACCGGCGGCGCCGAGGCCTCTGACAGCTTCTCCCTGGCCTGATCGGAAACATAGGGACAGGAGGAAAGCTCCGCCTTTCCCGCCGCCAGACCCATGGCAAAGGCAAGGCAGGTGGGTACTCCACACTCGCCGCAGTTGGTCTTGGGAAGCAGCTTGAATATCTCTATTCCGGTAAGTGGCATTAGATAGACTCCTCTCTTAACCCAGTATCGGCTCCATCTCCAGGGCAGGGTGTCCCTTCTCCTGCAGGAAGGGAAGAATCTCTTCTTCCGTGCAGCCGACTGTTTCGTCGGCAATTTTGTCAAACAGGTCGGGAACGCCGAGCTCATCAGCCCTGGTCCGGATACGCTCACGAAGCTCTTCCTTGAGCATCTTAGGCATCCAGACCATCCTCAACAGGCCGCCATCGGCACTGATGAACTTTCTCTGGCAGATATTATATTTGCCATGACCGATAAAACCGGGGGTGCTGATGCCGCCGCCGATAGTCCCGGCCAGAGTGGTAAACTTCATCCCGCAGGGCGTCATCCCGGTGAAATCCCGGTTGACCGTCATTACTCCGTTACACAGGGGCAGGACAGCAGCGACACACTCACAGCATCCACAGGTGGTCCACGGGTCATTTACGATACTGTACATGCAGTAGTGATCCAGGCTGCCGCGGGAGGCCTTATAGATGAAATCGTTAACCCCCCTCCAAATCCCCAGCTTAGGGTCAATGGTCTCCCTCTTCTCTATCGGCTGGTTGGGACCGGTAGGATTAATCTCAAAGGAGGCTTTACAGTCCATCCAGTTATAAGAGCCACAGAGTCCGGTCTTCTCCGGGGTAATGACACAGACATGATTGGGAGCGAATGACTGGCAGAGCAGGCAGGAATAATAGGTATCGGTAGTCTCATCGGTCATCCCTTCGATCCGGGCATCCCGGGCGGCATAGATCGCCTTCGACCGCCCCAATACCTGCCTTACTTGATCCTCATCGGTGTAGAGCTTGACCTGCAGTTTATCAAAGATACGTCCGAAGCTCTGGTGCAGTTTGGCGTGGAGCAGAGAACCGATATGACCTATCTTAAAGCCCTTTTCCTTAGCCGTATTGCTGATCCGCATCCAGGCAATGTCCCGCTGCCCGCTGTGCCATACTCCCTGAGCATAATTAACCAGGTGATGGATCTGACGTTCCAGGATCGGCTCGTAGTCCTCCTGGAGCTCCCTGCCGGCAACCTCAACGACAATCGCCAGGGGCAGAGTGCCACCCGGCTCGACGTCATCGATATCGGGACCGATTACCTCAACCTTACCGTCCTCTACTTCGTCCATCCGCCGGGAGGTTACCAGTTCAACCATCGCAGACCGGTTGCCCCCCATCTCCAGATAGAACTCGCCCTTACGTATACGCTCACCCTCGAAGGCAGGGCCGAAGGCTACCGGGATGGGCACCTCGGCGATACTGGTCTTCAGCCCCCTTACCTCGGATGCTTTAGCTACGATATTATCATGCGGGATATTAGAGACAACGTGCTCATAGGTACAGATGCCGGTGGGAAGGATCTCGGGTATCGGCGTATCGGCAATGGTGGGAAAACCCCAGTTGACCGCTCCCACCGCATTAGCATACCACTCATCGGTAACGTAACCCATCGGCATGACGAAGGAAAAGACCCGGTCTTTATTATAGATAAGGATCTTCCGGAAATCACCGGGCTCAACAGCGCCGAAGGAAAGCGCGACCCTGGTGGCAAAGCCCAGGGCAAACACGGCCGAGGTAATATCAGGTCCGAAGGAGACCAGCCGGGTCGGCCACCCGATCTGTACGCCGGCCTCCAGCAGCTGCTCGGCAAACCCCCGTCCGTTATAACGGCCAACCATAAAAACGTAGAGGTTCTTCTCCTGAAGCTCCTGGGCCACCTTTCTAGCTATCTCTGGACTGGGTGCCGCGCCGACGATAGCGGCAAAGCCGGGGGCGGTGCCGTCAACAAACTCGACCCCCCGCTTCCTCAGAATAATATCATCGGCAGCCCCCAGCCAGATGGTACTTTCGGTGACATCTTCCTGCCCGGTGTAAAAATCGGGCTGCTCCAGATACCGAATCGCTTCGATGATTTCCTCGGCGAAGAAGGTCGCCATGCCGGCATCAAGCGCCGGCGCCAGATAGGGTAGAGCATGCTCTTCTCTTACCGGCGGCGGCAGCAGAGTGCGACATCTTTCCAGTACCGGCCCGGCGTCACCCAGCTTCTCCACCTTATGTCCCATTATTCCGTAGATTACCGGCAGATAATAGGCGGTGTCGGGAAAGCCGATCGGCTGATTAGCCCCCCATTTATCCATTGCCTCCCGCCACTTCTGATTAGCCTGTCCGACAATCTTGTGGGCTCCGCGGATAGCAGCTGATGCAATTATCTTCGACACTTTTCTTCCCTTCCCCTCTCGGGATTTTGTCTCTTAGGCCGCGTCCAGTTCACGCCTCATATCCATATCATAAAGGATTCTCTCTCTGGACTTATCAATACCTAATGCCCGGCGCTTTCGGTCAATATGATCAATCATCAGTTGAGCCGCCCTGACCGGGTCCGGCTCAAACGCCCACATACCACCATAAAGCTTCTCAAAATCATGAGATAGAAAATCGGTCATCCCCCGGCAACCGAGAGCCGATGCGTCTATGCCCAGCACGGTGAATACTCCCGAGCCGACAAAATACTGACCGATCGAGGCGGCCGGCTCACTGACCCACTCCAGATCAGCTCCGGCTACCGGCAGGTCGCTGATGTCATCACCCAGACCGCCGTCCTTAACCATCATCGTCGCCGCCACTAAAATTCGGGTATTATCGACATCGGAGCCAAGGTGCAACACCGGTGGGATACCAATAGCCTCACATACCGATGCCAGTCCTTTACCGGCATAGGCAGCAGCCGCTTCCGGCACCATCAGGCCGGCTTCGGCACAGGATATAGCACTGAAACCAGTCTGCAGGACCAGGACATCGTTCTTGATGAGCTCCTTAACCAGAACGACATGAGCGCCATCGGGAGTAACCCTGACGCTATCACCGCCGACAACACCGGCTACTCCCCTTATCCTGCCGTTGATAATATTCTCATTCAAAGGACGATAAGATGCCCGGAA
>JAQUOC010000085.1 GCA_028717305.1 Dehalococcoidales bacterium
CCTACTTAATGTGAGTCGTCGTACAGATACAACCGTGGGGTATTTGTATTAAGGTTATTGTAAGCTATTTTATAACGGAATGCACGGAATCATAAAGGATTATTTGGGATTAATGATGGGATTAATGACAGGTGGCAACTACTGAAATGGGGTACCGGCGCGGTCTTCTAGACCCAGGCAGTGTGCCGGTGTGTTATAATTGTGACACGTCCGGTAAAACGCCGGTGCTACATGGAAGAGATACGGACGGATCTGCTTAGGCGTGACTTCGCCGATTATTTCATATTAATTTGAGGAGTTTTCATATGACGCATCGAGTCGATATTACTATCATTGGGGCTGGCGTAGTCGGGCTGGCCATAGCCTCCATGGTGGCAAAGGGGCGTAGAGAGGTCTATCTGCTGGAGAAAAATGAAAAGTTCGGACAGGAACAGAGCTCCCGCAACAGCGAAGTTATTCATGCCGGTATTTACTATGACAGAGGTTCCTTGAAAGCGAAGCTGTGTCTGGAAGGCAACAGTCTTCTCTACGAACTCTGTGAAAAGAACGGGATAGCCTGCCGGAAGTGTGGCAAAATAATCGTCGCCACTAGCGACGCAGAATCTCGTCAATTAGAAAAGCTGTATTTAAGAGGCCGGGATAACGGTGTCCCGCTAAACATGCTTTCTGGTAAGGAAATGAGACAGCTTGAGCCGAATTTAAAGGGAGAGGCCGCCTTCTTTTCACCAACTACAGGTATCGTAGACTCATATTCCCTAATGAGTTACTTCCTCGCCAGGACCAGGGAAAGCGGTGTGCAGGTAGTGTATAAGACCGAGGTCAACGGTATAGAAAAACAGCCTGATGGTTATCAAATCAGTGTCAATGATGCGTCAGGTGATTTTTCCTTCATGAGCAGGGTACTGATAAATTGTGCCGGGCTTCATAGCGATAAAGTGGCTGAGATGGCCGGGATAGACTTGGCAGAGGCGGGATATAGCCTGCATTGGTGTAAAGGCGAGTATTACAGCGTAAGCGGTGGCAAGAATAAACTGCTTAACAGGTTGGTATACCCTGTGCCTACGGATATCAGTGTCGGAGTGCATGTTTGCTTTGACGTTGATTGGAGACTACGCCTCGGTCCTCACTTCTACTACGTTGATGAGATAAGCTATAAAGTTGATGATTCCCGGAAGTATGCCTTTTTGGAATCAAGCATGATGAAAGCTCTGCCGTTTATCGAGCCGTCTGATTTAGCGCCCGAGACATCAGGCATACTGGCGATGCTGCAGGGTAGTGGAGAGGAACAGCGTGACTTCGTGATAGAACACGAGTACAAGAGAGGCCTGCCCGGCTTCGTTAATCTGGTCGGTATAGAATCACCGGGACTGACCTCGTCGCCGGCAATCGCCCGGTATGTCAGCCGGCTGGTGGATGAGATACTGGGTGGTTAACGGAAGGCCTTGTTGCCGGCTGGTGTGACCATCGGCTGCGGGTCATTTTTACCACGTTGACAACGGGTGCCAGAAGCACCGCTCTCAGGAAGCTTCTCAGGTGTCTGCGACTGGATATGAATCGGGCAGCGGGAGGGCTTACTCTGTAATAGGTGCTGACAAACAGCCTGCCCGACTGGTAACGCAGCAGGAACTCATCCCTGAAGGTGCGCATGGTGTCTACTTCCTGGGCCAGTGGGGTGCCGTAGACCGCTGTTACCACGAAGCACTGGTCATCTTTTTCCTGCCCTTCGTCCGGATCGAATGCAGTTCTCTTGCCTTCCCTTATTTCACGCCACTCCGCGAGATTGTCTTTTAGTGTGCTGCTTCTTTTTCGCTTCCGGCCGAAAATCACTGTTAATCACCTCTCGGGTAGTCAACTGCTGTGGTAAGAAGCCGTAGGCGCCATTCAGTTTATACTGATAGAGTTGGCTTCGTTTCCAGTATACCTGCAGTCAACTGGTTTATGCAAGGATTACGGCAGCCGGTATGTCTGGCAACATAGGGTCATGTTAGAGTTAAGGAGAATGATTAACAGGTGACCCCCATTACGTTGGACTCGGGTAAGGTACTGGCTCCATCAATAACGACGGAGGTACCCGTCAGGTACCTTGACTCTTCCGATGCTAGAAATGCCACCAGTTCACCCAGCTCCTCGATTGTACCCAGTCGGCCCATAGGAATTCCTCTGGCCATCGTTTTTATGACGCTGTCCGGGTCTGCCGGGTTTGTCTCTCTCGCCATTTGTCTTACCATATCGGTCTCAATCATCCCGGGACAGATTGCGTTCACATTTATTCCGTATGGGGCGACCTCCATGGCCAGCGCTTTGGTAAAACCCCAGGCTGCTGCCTTGGTAGCCGCATAGGCTGTTTCGCCCGCATCGGCAACGATCGGACCGGTAACCGATGATAGATTAACTATCTTACCGTACTTCCGCTCTATCATACCGGGGAGTACGGCCCTGGCGCAGATGAACATGCCTTTGACATTGATATTAAACATCCTGTCCAGGACATCATCCGTCATATCGACAAGGGGTACCAGTTTAAGCACGCCGGCATTATTGACCAGTATATCTACCCTGCCGAATTTTTTCAGTACTTCCTGAACGACACTGCCGACCTCAGCCGGCTTGGTGATGTCTACCTTGAAAGAAATGGCCTTATGACCGTTATTAACGATGCTCTTGGCCGTGTCGTGGACCATGTCCAGAACATCGGTCAGCACTACGGTAGCCCCCTCTCTTGCCATCACCCTGGCTGCCCCTTCGCCATTACCTCTGGCAGCTCCGGTTACAATCGCTATTTTCCCATCCAGTTTTCCCATCTTTCTTTTGCTCCATTCTCTGAGGTTTATCTTGGGGGTGGATATATTCCCTCAAGATGTTATTTCCGTAACAGAACAACAATCTACTACCCGAGAAGCGAAGGAGAGCGTCTCGATGTTGGCTATGAAACTCTCCTTCACCTCTCATTTTATGCTGCTTTACCCACCCATAATCAGGTTGGGTAACCATAGGGCTATTTGCGGGAAGACGAATACCAGGGCCAGGCAGACGCCCTGAATAATCACGAATGGTATCACCGAGCGGTAGATATCCCCCATGGTAATTTCTTTGGGAACGATACCTCTCATGATGAACAGGGTGTAGCCGAATGGCGGCGTCAGGTAGGCCATCTCACAGGTAATTACATAAAGGACGCCGTACCAGACCAGGTCGTAACCCAGAGTTGCCACTATCGGGATGTAAAGCGGGGCGACGATAAGAAGCATTGCGGTGTCATCCAGGAATGTCCCCATCGCGATAAAGCTGGCCTGCATCACCACAAGTACCAGTACCGGGTTTCCCAGCGATAGGAAAAACGGCTGGAGAATCTTGACGGCACCCAGGCCGTCATAGACGGAAGAGAAAAGCAGGGCAGCTACCAGAATCCAGAGGAAGAGGCAGGAAACTCTCAGTGTTTCCGCCATGGCTATCTTGACAACCGACCAGCTTAGCTTCCGGTGTATTGCGGCACATACCATGGCGCCTACCGCTCCGACCGCGGCAGATTCCATTACTGTGGTTACTCCCATAAAGAGCAGCCCCAGCACGGTGAAGATAAGGATGATGGGAGCAATGCCGCCTTTCAGCGAAACGAGTTTTCCTTTGAAGTTAACTCGTTCTTCAACCGGTAGGGGAGGCCCCATACTGGGGTTCCGGCGGCACCTTACGCCGATATAGATAACGTACATCACCGCTAACAGGACGCCGGGTATCGCGCCGGCGAGAAACAGGTGCCCGATGGAGACCCTGGCGATTATCCCGTAGATGATGAAGACTACGCTGGGCGGAATAAGAAAACCGAGGGCACCGCCTGCCTGAACAACCCCGGTCACCATCAGCTTGTTGTACTTCCGCTTGAGCATGGCGGGCATGGCGATGAGGCCCGCCGTTACCGTACCGCAGGTGGCCTCTCCGACCATGGCGGCTATCAGGGCGCTGATGCCGATCGTTCCCATGGCCAGGCCACCGGCGATACCGCCAAACCACTTATGTATCATGTCGTAGAGGTCGTCGGCTACTCCTGACTTGGATAGAATCAACCCCATAAAGATGAAGGGGGGGATGGCCAGCAGAACGTACCACTTCATAAAGCTGTAGGCGGAGAAAAAGGCCATGTCCATGCCGCCGGTACCCCACAGGGCGAGGGCAAAGATGGCACCGACGCTGCCTACAGCGACGAAGATATACCGTCCGCTGATGAGAAGCATTGCCATTGAGAGGAACATTACTAAAGCAATTATCTGTATACTCATGGTAGCGGCTTTCCTCGAATAGTTGCGATATCTCTAATGAAGCAGGATATTGCTTGCAGGAGCAGCAGAAAGACTCCGATTGCCACAGTAATTTTGATAGGGTAAAGCGGGGGGCGCCAGGGGCTGCCGCTGTGCTGCAGCATTTGCGTTGATAGCATGGCGTGTTCGGTACAGGCTATTAACGTAGTGACTAAATAGATAGCCATGAAAGCAAACAGGGCAGCGTCTATGATCGCTCTCTTCCGCACCGACCATCGGGAATAGAGAATGTCCATCCTGACCATGCCGCCGCTGAGAAGAGCGTAACCGCCGCCGACGATGAAGTAGGCCCCGAAGAGAAACTGTGACATCTCAATGGACCATACGGTGGGCATATTAAATCCGTACCTTCGGATGGCTTCAACGAGCAGGATGCCGATTATGACCAAGACGACGTAACCGACGCCCACTCCCACCTTCCGGTTCATTGTATCGATATATCGTACGTAGTTCGCTAATACCCTGGGCATTTTATCTCCTTGATTGAGTAATCACCACAATCCCCTCCTCCCCCGGTTGGGGTTTTTCATCCGAGGGAGGAGGATCATTCCGCGAACACTTTACCTGTATGTTATTACTAATGTTACTGGTTAATGGTTAGAGCGCTTTTACACGCGCCAGGAGGTCTTTGATCGGCTGTGTGTCCAATCTGTAGGCGCGATGCGTCCAGTTCATTTCCTCCAGCTCGAGCTGGTACTCAAGCAAAATCTGGATTCCCTGGGCATTCCGTGCGTCCAGCGTCGCTAACCGGTACCACTCCTCCAGCTCATGCTCGTACAGCTTCTGAATCGACTCGTCGTCCAGGGTTATAATGTGTTCCCAGTTCTTGATGTCCAAACTCTGGCCGTTGAACCTCTTGATGAAACAGTATTCACTCATGTGCTCAGTGGCGTAGTACACAATAGCCTGGATATCGGAGGGTAGCGAATCCCACAGTTCCTGGTTCATCAGTATTGATGAGTTACAGCAGTCGACCAGGCAGGGCATTACTATATACGGGTAGACTTCATATAGCTTCATGCCGGTGTACTCGGTTGCCCCTGCCCAGAAGAGGGCGTCGACGACACCGGTCTGACCGGTCAGGTAGAACTCCTCAACGGGGAAGACCACTGTTGAACAGCCGGCCCCGACAAAGGGAGGTGCCATCGGCCCGGTGGCGTTCATCTTCAAACCCTGAAAATCAGAATAACCTGTAATCGGCTTGGTCGCGATTACGTTGAAGGGGTCGGTCATGGCGTTTCTGATCCA
>JAQUOC010000086.1 GCA_028717305.1 Dehalococcoidales bacterium
TGCTGGCCCGGGAACTGGCCAAACTGACCGGACTGCCGGTAGTAGATGGGTGTCTTATCCGGGACAGGCTGGCTCCTCCTCAGGCCAAGACACAAAACGTTAAAGAACGTAGAGAGAATGTGGCCGGTGCCTTTACCTGCCGGGACCACCGGCTGGAGGGCAGTCAGGTATTGCTCGTAGACGACGTCACCACATCGGGAGCTACCCTTGATTCCTGTGCCGCAGCGTTGAAAGGTGCCGGGGCCGCATCGGTCTGGGGGCTGGTTATGGCAATAGAGATTTAGCAGTTTGCTTAAAGGTGGATAATACTATTATTGTATCGGGAGTTTAAAGATATGGAATTAATGATAACCGCTAAGAATATGGAGATATCGCCGGAGGTACGCAGCTATATCGAACGAAAGCTGGGTAAGCTGGATCGCTATCTACCCGATGCCGCCGAGGTAAGGGTAGAAATCTTCGAAGAAAAGACCAAGTCCCCCCAGCAGCACTTTGTGGTGCAGGTGATAGTAAATGGTAGTGGCACCAAGCTCCGCAGTGAAGAAAGGGCGGCCGACCTGTTCACCGCTATCAACCGGGTGGTTGCCGTGACAAACCGGCAGATAACGCACCATAAGGGGAAACGGGATGACCGGCGTAAGGGCAGCCTACCGGGCCGGAATAAACCGGATGTTGAGGGAGAGACAGAACAACCCCCGGCCGGGGTAGTCAAGGTTAAACGGTTTGCCGTGGAAACGCTGCCGGTTGAGGAAGCCATCTACCAGATGGAGACTCTGGGACATGATTTCTTCCTCTTCCTCAATGATGGTACGGGGAAGATCAATCTGCTATACCGCCGTAAGGACAATAACTACGGAATCATCGAGCCCGAGGGGGTATAATCAAAGGCCCGTCCAGTTGCCGGAGTAGGTCAATGGCAGATGGAATAAACGGTATCATATTTTATACCAGGATGGGTTGGATGGGGATACTGGGTTCGGCGCAGGGGTTACTAAGTATAATCCTGCCCCGGTCCTCCCGGCAGCAAGCCTGTGAGTTATTGGGCAACCGGGTAAGATATCCTCCGGCCCCGCTTCACCTTTTCGATGACCTGGTAGAGCGTCTGAAGGGCTATCTTAGCGGCAGGCGGGTGGACTTTCCCGATCGGCTCGACCTCTCCGGAGCCACATCCTTCCAGCATGAGGTATGGGAAACGACCATGCTTATCCCTTATGGCGAGACCAGGACTTACGCCTGGGTGGCCGGAAAGATTAACAAGCCAAGGGCAGCCAGAGCGGTCGGACAGGCGCTGGGTAGCAATCCGTTACCTATCATTATTCCCTGCCACCGTGTCATTAGGGGTGACGGCTCTCTCGGCGGCTTTAGCAACGGTATCGAGATAAAAGAGCGCCTTCTTTCCCTGGAGAACCCGGCTTTCGCGTTCCCGCCTCGTTCTTAGTTTCGGAAGGTAGCCTCGTATTCCTCAATCAGTCCTTCCCCGGCAAAGCTGAAGTAGGTATTATCGCCGATTATGATATGGTCCAGTACCTTAATCTGCATAACACCCGCCGCATAGACCAGGTCCCGGGTCACTTCCCGGTCACTCTGGCTGGGTACCGGGTCCCCCGAAGGGTGGTTATGGGCAAAGATCAGTGAGACCGCGTTATGCTTTATGGCGCCTTCGATAACCTGCCGGGGAGAGACAGCACTGCTGTTCACCGTACCCTGAAAAAGATCGGCGGTTTCAATAATCTGATTCCGGCTGTTCAAGTAGATGACCTTGAATACCTCCTTCTTAAGATCTCTCATTGAGTGGTAGAGGTAGTCAAAGATTTCCCGGGATGACTGATAGACCGGCCTATCAATAAGCCGCTCCTTGAGAAATTTCCTGGCTGTTTCCTGCACCAGCTTGATGCCGAGGACATTATGAGGGCCGATGCCGGCTATCTCCTCCAGTTCCTCCGTAGGAGCCTCCAGAACACCTCTTAGGGTCTTGAACCTCTCGATAGCCCCCTTAGCCTGCTGCTTGCAGTCCTTACGCGGTGAGCCTAGGGTTAACAGTAGCTCCACAATCTCGTAGTCCTGGAAACCGGCCAGACCCCCCTGAAGAAACCTCTCCCGCAACCTTTTTCTGTGCCCCTGCGATGTATCTTTTGCCGGCATTTTTACTGTTTCCTCGTGCTACTGTGTTATCAAAGGCTTCCTAGTGAGTCGGTTCTATCCGACCGGAAATCTTCACCGTCCACCCGATCCGTAGCTTGGCGACGGGAAGTATTTCCGGTACATTCTACATCTTTCGTTGGCGCAGGACCAGGCTACTACCCTGGTAAAGAAGAGCATCCTCCTGGCTTTGATCGGGTACACCTCGGGGTGACCGCAGAAGGGACATAACGGTGTACCTCTCGGCCCCCTGCCGTGTATACGGTACTCGTCTTCTCTCTTCGGCACCTTAGCCTCCACCGTCCCGGCAAGACCACTGCATTTCCCCGTTAATCGTTAATCGATGCCGCAAGCAGATAGCCCCCTTTTTTAGTAGTATACACCACGCACCTTCGTGCTTGCCAGGCTACCTTCTCATCATCAAGACCCGGCAATATGATATAATATTATGATTATGCTATAAACCTGTCTGTTTAGATGTAGTGATGAAGCATACCCCGGAAGAGAAACAAAGGTATGTTGACCAGTTGAGGGCCTCGATCGAGGAAGGGGAGCGGCTGGTAAAGGGCAGGGGGCAGTCGATGAGCCCCATTCTGATGGACGCCAGGGGAATTGACGGCCACCTGGTACTTCTGGAGAACGGCATCCGTATCAAGCGTAGCGACCCGATGGTCTTTCTAACCCAGGGGATCAAGGGGGACAAGGAAATACCTTTCTCCCAGATAGCATCAATACAGCTCAGAAAGGCAGGGACCTTTGCCAACGGCTATATCCGGTTCTCTCTCATCGAGGGAGCGGCAACAGAGAGGCAAACAAATTCTACCAGTCGGGAGGAGAATACGGTAACGTTCAAGGCTGCCCAGCAGTCATCCTTCGAAGGCATAAAGACAGCAATCGAGGCGAAGGTGGCTGCTGCCAGAATGGCTGTCCCCAGAACGACTGCTCCCCAGCTACTACACGGGGCGGCGCCACAGACGTTTTCTTATATCGACGAGTTAGAGAAGCTGGCGTCGCTTAAGGACAAGGGTATAATCAGCGAGGAAGAGTTCGCTGCCAAGAAGCGGCAGATACTGGGGATATAGAAAATATACCGCTATATGTATTTTATTTAATCACCCTGATATTATCCCCACCGACCAGTTCTGACAGACTCGTAAGAAGCTCAGGGCAACAGTCAACCTTCAGATTTGACAGCTTAAGGGTCTTCACATTCTCCTCATTGGTAACATTAATCCGGATCTCATCATTGCCGGGGAACCCGCTCAGTGTGTCAACCAGTTCTTTTAAACGGGTGAGGTCCCCTGCTTTATCATCGGTTTGAGTAATACTGATTATCAGAAGGCCCGTTGCCGGTGCCGCCTGGGATAGTGGCGGCGCTTCCTCAGCTTCAGGAACATCCGGCGGTTCGGTAGGGGCCGTCTCCGGCTGATAGTAGCGGACTGAATCACAGTTCAGCCGCACCTGCTCATCTTTTTGCCTTACCTTACCCTCGACCAGCAGCATATTCCCTTCCTGCCACAAGTCCCTGGTATCGGCATACACTCTGGGCCAGACCATAACCTCGATTCTACCGTCAAGGTCTTCCAAGACTGCGCTGGCAAAGGGCTTACCGTCCCTGGTGAGCAGATAGCGTACCGATCCCACCATACCCGCCGCTACCACGTTCTGGCCCACCATACTGGCATCAATCTGTCCGCACAGTGTGGCATTGAGTAAGGCCCCTTTTCGGATCAGTGCACTGAAGGGATGCTCCGAGAGATATACTCCCATAAGCTCCTTTTCCCAGGCCAGCTTCTCCCTGACCGGGATGTCGTCGCCCTCCAGATCAAGGCCGGGCCTGGGAACCGGCATCGCTTCGCCCCACAAATCAAACATAGTGGACTGCCCCGTCGACCGCAGGCGCTGTTCCCGCTGTGCCAGAGAAAGGATACCGTTGATGTTCCCGAGCAGGCTGCCGCGACTGCCCAGACGATCCAGAGCGCCGCTTTTAATCAGGCTCTCCAGTATCCGTTTATTGATGCCGCTCAGGTCGACACGGTGGCAGAGGTCATCAATAGACCTGAAATCCCCACCCCTGTCACGCTCGGCAATAATCGGCTCAACCGGACCGGGCCCCACATTTTTGATGTCACTCAAGCCGAAGCGGATGGCTGAAGTACCATCTCCAATCTTCTCTATGGAGAAGCCCGCCCGGCTACGGTTTATATCAGGAGGCAGCACGGCAATACCCAGACGGCGGCACTCAGAGACGGCACTGGCCACCTTCTCGGACTGTCCGCTGTTGGCAATAAGAAAGGCGGTGATATACTCAGCCGGATAATTCGCTTTAAGGTAGGCGGTTTGATAGGCAATCAGGGCGTAGCTGGTACTATGTGCCTTGTTGAAGGCATAGCCGGCGAAGGGTTCAATCAGCTTGAAGACCGCCTCGGCCAGTTCAGTAGAGAACCCTTTCTGCTCGGCCCGGGTAATGAAGCTGTGCCTCTCTTTTTTCATAACCTCGGGAATCTTCTTACCCATTGCCTTACGAAAAATATCAGCCTCGCCCAGGCTGTAGCCGGCGAATTCCCGTACGATGAAGAGCACCTGGTCCTGATAGACAATCACCCCGTAGGTCTCTTCAAGAATACTGGTCAGGGCAGGATGGGGATAGCGGATAGGTTCTATACCGTGTTTGGCTTTGATGAAGGTGGGAATATGCTCCATAGGCCCGGGACGGTACAGTGCCACCATAGCGGAAATATCGCTGAAAGTAGTCGGCTTAAGCTCCCTGATGTAGCGACGCATACCGCTTCCCTCCAGCTGGAAAATGCCGGCGGTCTCACCGGAGGCGAGTAACTCAAACGTCTTAGCGTCATCCATCGGGATATTACCCAGGTCGATATCCACGCCGCAGTTCTTACCGATAATATCCTTGGCAATACCCAGAATGGTAAGGTTGGCCAAACCCAGAAAGTCCATTTTTAGCAGTCCGATATGGGCGATATCTCCCATACTGAACTGGGTCATCACCAGTTCCTGGCCGTTACCCTTGCTTACCCGCTGTAACGGGACGTACTTGGTGAGAGAATCCCTGGCGATTACGACACCGGCGGCGTGAGTACTGGCATGGCGGGCGATACCCTCCACCCTGCTGGCTGAGTCAATCAGATTACGGACTACGGCATCCGCTTTGTAGGCGCTGCTAAGCTCGGCATTTTCCGCCATGGCCCGCG
>JAQUOC010000087.1 GCA_028717305.1 Dehalococcoidales bacterium
TCACCCTCTCGGCTAATGCTCTGGACAGGGCATTTACCAGTATCGCCTTGTGAGCACAAAAGCCCTCACCTGAACGCTTGCCCTCAATATTCAATTGTTCTATTGGAACACCCCCTTTTGACTATCCGATAGTGGGCAAGGCTATCGGCTTCGTCCAGTAGTAAGCTACCGATAACCCGCAACTCGCTGGCATTATCGGTGCTTCCACTATATATATTGGTAGAGCGGGGTATAATCTCTACATCGCCAGTAAAGTATTTTGTTCTCGTTTCCTAAATCTCCAGAGGTATTGACTATCGGTAGGTGTCAGATTATCGCCGTTCCTAATTTTATTGGCTATCTGGATTAGTCTGTTTGGACAACTTAACAGGAAAGTTCGGGCATCAAGCCAAGCTCCAATATCAATCGCCTTATCATCGGCTATGGTATCCCCAAGCTCGGTTACGTTGCCGTTCTCATCGGTTATCGGTTTATTTAGGCTTTCAATCTTGACAGCTTTCGGACACTGGGAATACAGATAGTCGGCTTTACACTTCGCTCTTTGTTTCTGGCTACAAGCTCCACAATCAAGCCCATTGGTAAGCCTGTATTGCTTCCGCCAGTAGTGAGCCACCACACAGCTTGCGATACGGCACATCATCGCCTCGCTGAATGGCTTTTTGCCGTCTCTAGCCCTAGCCAGAGCCAGTTCCAGTATGATACTATGTCTGATGTCCCCCCTGTCCTGTGAAGGCACTTTGTGTTCAAACCTTTGGGCGGTGCGAAACCATTGTGCCCATTCGCCGTCAAGGCGGTCATAGGATAGGGGGTTTTCATCTTCTGGAGAGCATAAAGTAGTTGTTACCACGCTTGAACCCCCTTTCAGGGCAAGCGTTCAGGTCGGGGCTTTTAGCTTCGTATTCGGTTGTTAAAGTGCTTCGTGTTTTGTGTGTGTCTAGCTTCATTGTCCGACAAAAAGAGCTTTTGAGATATTTGACAACCTAGCACGATTCCTTTCCCTCTCCCTGACCTCCCCATTTTTATGCAAGCAATAAAGTGGGTATAATGGACGAAAGAGCTCACGCAAAGGAGACTGTTAGAGCCTGAAATAAGATGAGGGATGTAGAATCAGTTACCGAAAGTCAATATCGTAATCAAGTTGTTCAGTATGACCCCAGTATCATACTTGAGCTGTGCAATCGCCTGAGCCTAAAGCTTCTCAGAGAGAAGAAAACTATCATTGTAGGAAATTGGCCAGTCAGAATAGGTAGCTTCACTATCAACAAGTCTTTCCACATAACTCACCACAAAATAGCATTGCTAGCTATGATTACTCTGCAAAATCACAGATATGCGCATGGGAAAACACCTAGCAACAAGGAGTTCATCGCTCTGGTAAACAACGTTTCAACAATTCGTAATCCAATTGATGATAAAAAACCACCAGATCCAAAAGAAGCTATCTTCGGCATGATGGTGCGCTTAGCTTACCAGCAATTCCCGTTCCAAGAAGGGATTTTCAATGTATTGCCAAGGCACTTGCTTCTCTACCTGTATTCAAAGGTAGGGTCTCCTTCTCTAAACCTGGATAGAGAAGCATATGAACATTTTGGGCTCCATGTAATTGAATATATGACAATAGGATTTGCCCTTTATGCGGCCTCCCTAGAGCATTCGGTATTCCAACGCTCATTTATCGAAAACACGCCTGTAGAGAGCATGAAAAAATATCTGGTGCCAGGAAAGGTTGAGAAATTTCTGGCCAGGACCTCCGCAGACTTCGATACTTTCCGTAGTATGTGTATGCGTGAAGTGGAGAGTTTCCCAGACGGTGGTACATACCGATTCAATCCTCTCTTCGATCGTCCGATCATTATTAGAAAGGATGGACGAATAAGTATTCCAGTTCCAATGCTTGTGCCTCATGTAATTACGAAAGGACTTTACTACGATTTTCTCGACTTGTTCAGCGGCGAGACTTCTAATCCATTCAGTGATTGGTTCGGCTATGCGTTCGAGCACTACGGAGGCTTACTTCTAAAACATGCTCTTGGTAAGGAGAACGTTTTCCCAGAGCCTACTTACGGCAAAGAGCACAAGCGAGGACCAGATTGGACTGTAATTCAGAATCATTCAGCGATTGTTTTTGAATTTCGCTCTGGAAGGCTGAATAAAAAAACGAAAATATACGGGGACTATTCTGATATAGCTGCCTTAGTTAAGCGTAATATTATAGAGCCTTTAACGAAATTTAGCGGGAAGATCGCCGACATGAAAGCAGGACAAACAGGTATTCCCTGCAATGACAATACAGAATTTTTTCCTTGTGTTGTGACTTATGAGCCACTTTACTCCAATCAACTCTTTAACGATATAATCAAACAGCAGTTCGAGCGTGAGGGAATTCCCGAATTTGACTTCGAATTGATGTCGATTGAAGACCTAGAATGGTTGCTATCATGGGCTAAATATGAAAGCCCTTTCGATTTTCTGAAAACCAAGTGGGCGAATCCGGAATGGAAGGTAATGAATATCAGGGAATTGATAGGAATTAAAATAAAGCAAAAAGGAATAAGCGATGTCAGAAATCCTCTTCTAGATCAGGTTTTCAATAAATTCTGGCAACAAACACTTCCTGAATTATCTAAGGAGTCGGATGTTTAATTCGTACCTCGGGAGGCTGTAGCTTAATTTGTGAGCGTGATTCTTGCTATTGATGCCGCCTGGACAGAAAGCGAACCAAGCGGGGTGGCAGTTGTGATTTCGTCTGGTAAAAGGTGGCGTTGTGTCGCTCTCGCTCCAAGCTATGAGGCATTTTTGTCGCTTTCTAACGGTTCCGATGTTGACTGGAATGCCCCTCGTTTCAATGGCGGAACGCCCCAGGTTAACTCTCTACTTGACGCCGCCAGTCGATTGGGAGGCGCGCATATTGACCTTGTGACAATCGATATGCCTGTGGCAACTGTAAAAATCACCGGGCGGCGGAAAGCAGATGACTGTATTTCGAAAGAATACGGAGGACGTGGCTGTGGAACACATACTCCAAGCTCTATGCGGCCAGGTAAGATTGGCAAATATATAACAGAGCAGTTCGAAGCCGCTGGTTACAGTATCGCGACTAAGACAGAATTACCTGGAAGAACTATGCGTCTCGTGGAGGTGTATCCTCACCCGGCGCTTCTTACCTTACTTGGAAGTGAATACCGAATCCCTTACAAGGTTGCAAAGTCGCTCAGGTATTGGCCAAAAACGACAACGGTGCAGCGGATAGAAAAGCTCCTTAATGAATTTCAAACCATCATAGGAACGCTCGCCCGAATCTTCGGACCGATTCCGCTTCGTCTTCCTCAGGCCGTTGAAGTGCCTTCGCTCGCAACATTGAAAAGGTATGAGGATGCAATCGATGCGTTGCTTTGTGCCTGGGTTGGGATTTGCTACCTAGAAGGCAAGGCCATAGCCTTTGGAGATGAGACATCTTCAATCTGGTGCCCATTAGAAAAGTCACAAAGGCATTGAAATTGTATATCGTAAAGAAGTCTGATCGAGTAGGTCATTACTCAAATGCACTTCACGAATTCCGCTTATCCGGTTATCACCCTTGTTATTATTATCCTTGATGGAAAAGTCTCATCTGACCATATTCTTCTTCGGTTTCTACTTGCTCAGTGACTTTTCCCCAGATTGCAGGTGCCGTGGGGTCGTGTTCAGCAAATCTACGCTGAGCAACTTCGTAATTCGTTGTCGCATAGCAATATTGGCAGCCATGCATACACGTGTCATTTATTCCAATGTCCTTACTGATCATACACAAACATGAATCGCGCTGATACGGGTCCTTTTTATACTTAAGTTCTTGCCCTCGGATTTTTGTGATGATTCTTTCATCAATACACCTACCGGGCGGAACTCCAAACTGACTATAATCTTTTTCTTCCGCACATGTGAATATCTCGATGTTGTCTTTGGCAGCGATTCCAGCAAGGTCTTTGAGAAGGTAGGAGGTATTTTGGTCACCCACTACATTTCTATCAAAGGTATAACCCTCTTCCTTTTCTAGTTGAGATAAACGTCGATCTGTTTTTCTATAAAAATCAACAATGCTGACCATAACTCGTTGAGTTGCCCCTCTCAGCTCTTCTGCTATCAACGCAAACATTTCTCTATGAAATTGGAGATTCGTAATATTCGAAATCACTATTGGGTCATACCTCCATACCACACGGGAAGGTCCAATTAATTTGCTTAATTCCTTAAATACCTCCAACCTTCTGCTAAACGAAGGAATATTAGGTTCAAGCGCTCTAGGGTAGTTGTTTAAAGTAAATTGAAAGTAATAACTAAATCCTCGTCTATCTAACTCGTTAAGATACGGCAGCAATGGAGCAGGGTTCTTTGACCAAAAAACTATTGCATCGACGTCTTCCGGGCGAAGCGATACAGTTGAAACCTGCTTCGTGTTCAACGGATTTGGCACTTTACAAAATCCGGCTCGAATCCTATTCATGAACCATTCATGATAGAATGCAGGTATGTCGGTTCTTCTGCTTGCAGAGATTATCATATTATTCTCTATTCAATAGCGAAACTCGATTTATATTTTATAATGCTCTATCACTTCACTCTTTTCGGAAAGACCAACAATATGCCCTCGCCTGTACCTGGGGAAGAAACTCCTATCTTCAAAGGACAGATTCCCACTACAAATAGCGCGAGCCCTTCCTGTTTCCTTCGATATTGGACCCCAGAATAAATCAGGACGATTTCCGCGAAAAGGATCGTAAATTGAAATACCCTGGTTCGTCACGATCAACCAAATGGCTACAAGCTCATCTTTAGTATTTTCTTGGAGTTGTTTGCCATTAACCCGTATGTCTGGAATCTCATACCCATTATATCTCCATACCCAACACCAAGAAGGGTAAGGGCAACCATCGGTCGGGCATGGATAATAAACAGCTAGCCCAAGTTTTCTCATATTTACGGCAAGAGACTTAATAAGTGCCTTCGTATAGTTCCTCTGGGCTTCAGCAATAATTATAGCGCCTTTTCTTGCCAGCATCTCAGGTAGACGTGTTACCAAGTTGATGCCATTCTCACGCGGGATTTCTGTAAGGCAATTTGCAACAAATATAAAATGATACGGACTTTCCACTTCTGCGGTCTCTAGACAATCATCTACATTGCGAATATCCGTAACGTGATATTCGACTTGACTCAAATCAAAGCCTGCCTTAGCAATTATTTCTTTTTGCCGATCCAGAGCCTCAGTACAACAATCTAAGGCAGTAATCTCAAGCGATATTCCAGACAAAGGATCTCTATTAAACATTGACAGCAAGCCGAGGGTCACAGCTCCG
>JAQUOC010000088.1 GCA_028717305.1 Dehalococcoidales bacterium
GAGATTCAAGGAGACCTATTTCCTACGCTTCCCCGGTACGTATACCTCCGGTGACGGGGCACGGGTAGATGAGGACGGTTTTTACTGGCTGATGGGACGTATTGACGATGTCATCAACGTCTCCGGACATCGTATCGGAACCGCCGAGGTCGAGAGTGCTCTGGTCTCCCACAAAGATGTTGCCGAAGCGGCAGTAGTCGGTATGCCCCATGATCTTAAAGGGCAGGGTATCTACGCCTTCGTCACACTAAAGGTAGGCGTTGAGAAGAGCGAAGAGCTCAAAAAAGAGTTGAAGGCTCATGTCCGCAAGGAAATCGGCCCGATAGCCACCCCCGACGCCATCCAGTTTGCCGAGGGGCTGCCCAAGACCCGCAGCGGGAAGATTATGAGACGGATACTGAGCAAAATCGCCGCCGGTAATACCGAAAATCTGGGTGACACCAGTACTCTGGCCGACCCGTCAGTAGTTTCCACCCTGGTAAAGGGAGACAAATAACGGCAGGAGACGCTATTTACCGAACGGAATGGCAGCTATTAGATCCGGATAAAATTCGGTCAATCAACTCTAACTAAACGGAGGTCTAATTTATGTCAACGGACAAGGTTGTATGGGGTAACCCGGGTGCCCTGGGGCTAGCCGGCTTTGGTTTTAACACCCTGTTACTGCAAATACACAATATCGGGCTGATAGATGTTACCATGCCCATCATGTGGGGCTTCGTTTGGGGAGGAGCAGCCCAGGTCATCGCCGGTATAGTCGACGCCCGGCGTGGAGATACCTTCGGCTTTACCGCATTTACATCTTACGGCCTATTCTGGATAGGTCTAGCCTTCGCCTTCCTCTTGCAGTGGCTGGGCATCATTACTCTGGATGGCCCCGGGCTTGCCTGGACGATGATAGCCTGGAGCATCTTTACCGGTTATATGACCACCGGCGCCTGTAAAATATCACGGGTACACGTTACCATATTCGCATCACTAACAATACTCTTTGCCCTATTGGCCGGACACTTCTACGGTATCATCCCGGTTAAGGTCGCCGGTATCGAAGGAATCTTTGTCGCCGGCTCGGCAATCTACGGATCGGCAGCCGTCGTAACCAACGCCCAGTTCAAACGGTGGGTCTTTCCCATCGGGCTTTTGACCTCCGTAGCAAAAGAACCGGACCAGGCCGCAAAGGAATCCTGAAAAGCAAGACTGACCACCTGTCTGGATGCCTGGCGGCCGTGGGATCTACAAAGAATGCCAATCAACCGGGCTCCCCGGGGACCGATCACTGAGTCCCCGGGGGAAACCGTTTGCCGCCAACCTGTTTAGAGCCTTCCTGGTATCACTGGCAATCCGGACCCTGTCGCATTGTCTCAAGCGATACTTGAAAAGCCAGTAGGTAAACTCCTTTAGTTCACCGAGGCCGATCGATCTGAGGTGGGGATAACTCTTCTCAGTCCGGAAACGCTTCAACAAGACCCCTTTTGTCGCCCCGTATACACGACGATAGACCTCATTGACGACTTCTCCCTCTTTACTGTAGCCCGAAGCCCGCTGCTCCTTACGCACCTCATCCTGCACGACCAGAAACAGGGCTTCCTCCACAGTAACACCGTAAAAGAAGTTTAGGTAGTGGCGATACTTGCTGCTTCCGATCAGCGACTTAAATTCCCTGACAGTGAGTTCCAGGGGGGGCCGCCCGTGAAAAAGGAAGGCCATTTTCTCATCATGCGGCAGGAGATGGTCCACCACACCGCAGAGACGCTCGGCAAGCAGCAGACAATCAAAGGCTTCACCGGCAACAAGATAGCAATACCGACGCCCGTTATGAACCTCCTCAGCGGTATTCCACAAGCCGATTGCCTGCAGCAAGGCGATATACCAGTGCTCTCCGTCCCTGATCGCCTGTGCCAAAGACCTGATCACCTCGGCATCACTGCTACCGTTACCGCTGAGAATCATTTGAGAAGATGACAAATGCTTATCCGACACTACCACTTCGTAACCAGCCTAACTGCTCAAACAGACAACCGATTTCTCTAAATCATAACATTCGGTAATACCCTGCCGGGCGATACAGGCCCCCGCACCGCCCTCATTGGCAGACGCTGCCAAACTATCCAGAGACAAACCGGCCTTTTCTTTTTAACTCTTTAAGGTGACGATTGATATTCTCTATAGTCTTTTTCCCCATACGGGGCAGCGAAGCCAGTCTCCCGTCAGCCACCGCCAGCTCAAGCGCATCTATAGACTTTATGTCAAGTTCGCGTAGAATACGCATAGCGGTTTTGGATCCGATACCGGACACGCCGAGCAACGCCGTCATTGCTTCGGGAAATTCAGCCTTCAGCCGCTCATAATAACCAAGACGCCCGGTGGTTATCATCTCACTAATCTTACCGGTAATCGCATCCCCTACCCCGGGAACTTCATTAAGTCTGTCCTCATTGACCAGTTGCTCCAGTTCTACCGGCAGACGCATGATAGAACGAGACACCATCCGGTAAGCCCTTATCTTGAACTGATTCTCGCCTTTAGCTTCGAGCAGACTGGCAATATTCTGGAATATTCCGGCAATCTCACTATTCTTCATCGGCTACCACACTCATTGTAGCCAGTAGAATCCAGAGCGACTTTGTGTTACCTTCCGCAGCAGTGTTTATATTTCTTACCACTGCCGCAGGGGCAGGGTTCGTTACGGCCTACCCGCTTACCCTTGACCATTACCGGCTGCTTTCCCGAGCCGGAGGGAATAACCTTAGTCATGGGAGTCGCTGGCTGAGGGGCATCCTTCCTGGTAACGGTGACATGGAAGATAGAGTGGACTACATCGTGCCGAATGGTAGAAAGCAGGTCCTGGAACTGCTCGTAACCGATGTTCTTATAGGCATCCAGCGAACGTACCTGCCGCAGGCTCTGCCACCCCGCCTCCCGGCGCTTATCCTCCATCATGGTCAGGTGTTCTATCCACAACCGGTCCAGGAAATGCAGCAGCATCCGCCTCTCCACCACCCTCATATTCTCCGCCCCTATCTCTCCCTCGAGCTTCTGATAAGCAATCTCGGCCTGTTCAAAAAGTACGTTCTCAATCAAACCCGGCCCGGTACGGGCGAGCATGCCGGCATTAAGCGAGGGCGGTATAGGGAAGACGACAGCAACTTCCCTGAGCAAAGCAGGCATAACAAACCTCTCCATCACCGCCAGGCTCTCGCCATCCACTTCGCCACCCCTCTCCATCTGCTTAGACCACCTCTCGTAGCAGGATTCAACATAATCGATAAGCTCTTTTTCGATATCTTCCTGTCCCATCCGAGAAATAGCTTCAGCAGTAAACCAGGACGGCAAGGGCAGCTGGCTGGAAGCATCCCTGATAAATACACTCAGGTCAGGCTCGGACGCACCGGCAGAAAAGTGGCGGGAAACCAGCCTCCGGATTATGCTGTCGGTGTTATCCAGGATGCTGTTCTTGCTCGACATTCCCCGCAGCTCTTCTCCGACCATAGACATTATGTTGGCGCGAAGATCGGCATCACCCAGGATCTTACGACGCTCTTTATAAATAAGCTCGCGGTGCTGATTAACCACCTCATCATACTCCACCAGGTGCTTACGCATGTCGAAATGATAACCCTCGACACGACGCTGCGAGTCGCTGATGGCCTTGTTAACCAGCCTGTTCTCAATAGGCGTATCCTCATCCATACCGGCCCACTCCATCAAGCCCTTAATACGATCACCACCGAAACGCCGGACAATATCATCCTCCAGAGAAACGTAGAAGCGCGAACTGCCCGGGTCGCCCTGACGGCCGGCCCTGCCGCGGAGCTGATTATCGATACGCCTTGCCTCATGCCGCTCCGTAGCAACAACATGAAGGCCGCCAAGCTCGACAACCCCGTCATGCCGCTTCTGCCACTCCTGCCAAGCGTCTTTATCTTCTCTGGGCGGCTCCTTACCACCCAGAACAATATCGACGCCGCGCCCGGCCATATTGGTAGCCACGGTTACCGCTCCCGGTCGTCCCGCATCAGTAATGATACCCGCCTCTTTCTCATGAAGCTTGGCATTGAGCACCTGGGCGACGATGCCCCTACGCTTCAGCATTTCGCTCAACTCTTCCGACTTCTCGATAGATACGGTACCCGCCAGCACCGGACGCCCTTGCTGATGATGCTCCTCGATTTCACGCACCACTGCCCTGAACTTGGACTTTTCATCCTTATAGATGATATCCTCATAGTCCTTCCTGATCATCGGCCGGTGGGTAGGAATCTCGATTACATCGAGACCGTATATCTTGGAGAATTCCTCAGCCTCGGTAAGAGCGGTGCCGGTCATCCCGGCCAGTTTGCGATACATCTTAAAATAGTGCTGGATAGTAATGGTGGCAAAGGTCCGGCTCTCCTGCTGGACCTTGATATGCTCCTTGGCTTCGATGGCCTGGTGCAGGCCTTCCGCATAACGTCGGCCCCACATCAAACGGCCGGTGAATTCATCGACAATAATAACCTGACCGTCTTTGACCACATACTGCTGGTCCCTCTTGTACAGTTCCTTGGCGCTAAGGGCATTCCTCAAGTGGCGGTGCAGGTCGGCGTTAGACGGATCATAAAAACTGGCCTCCCTCAACAGTCCCTCGCGCTGCAGCATCCTTTCCAGATTATTATAGCCGGTATCAGTCAGATCAATACGACGTTCCTTCTCATCCACCTCATAGTCAGCATCACGCCTGAGACGGGGAGCGATACCGGCGAAGATATGATACTTCTGACCCGCCTCTTCATCCGGACCGCTGATAATAAGCGGCGTGCGCGCTTCATCAATAAGAAGGTTATCTACCTCGTCGACGATGACATAATTAAAATGTCGCTGTACGCACCGGGAAAGATCTATGACCATATTATCCCGCAGGTAGTCGAAGCCGAACTCGCTGCTGGTACCGTAGGTGATATCAGCCCGGTAAGCCTCGGCACGGGGGACCGGCCTGAAGTGGGTCCAGTGCGGATCACCGGAATCGAAGTCCGGGTCATAAAGGCGGGCCGGACTGTATTCATCAGGATTTTGCTGGGGATAGATGCTGGCTACGCTAACCCCCAGTGCGGAATAAACAGGCGCCATCCAGTAGGGGTCACGCCTCGCCAGGTAATCGTTAACCGTAGCCAGGTGACAGCCCTGGCCGGCGAGTGCATTCAAATAGAGAGGAAGAGTAGCCACCAGTGTTTTGCCTTCACCTGTTCTCATCTCGGCAATCTTCCCCTGGTGAAGGACAATGCCCCCGATTAGCTGTACATCATAGTGACGCTGGCCGATAGTCCTCTTAGCC
>JAQUOC010000089.1 GCA_028717305.1 Dehalococcoidales bacterium
ATGAGGATGGCTGGCAGTGCTGGAACTACATGAAGATAATATATAAGAACACCCCTATTATTGATCTGGATCCAAGCGACCCGGAATAGTTACGCCCTGTATAACTTCAGGCTAACTTAACCGACTCTCGTCACGCTGTGCCGTAACAGGTGCAGGGTGTTTTTATCTACCGCACCGGTAGTAATGGTAATTATGTCAAGTTGCCCGTTACAGACAGCCGGCAATTATCCCAGAGCTTGTCCCTACTGACCTTGATATGATAAACTCATTCCGTAACTGACCGGCGAACACTTTGTGTCTGCGAGCGGGTGTAACTCAGCGGTAGAGTGCTTGCTTCCCAAGCAAGACGTCGAGGGTTCGAATCCCTTCACCCGCTCCATGTGGAGTTTTTTAAATTCTCCTCTTTGAACTGATCACTTAGCTATACCCATAAAATCCCATTATTGATTGATATCTGCAAATCTACACTTTTAAAACTATTGATTGTGAGTGGATTAGGTAATACAATCAGGTATGTCCGTTGATAGCCTTAGGCCACCAGCTAGTGGCATCTGACACCATGCCGAACTTATCTACGGAGCATGATAAATAACAGCGTATCTGACAGAACTTTGTTAGTTTGATTTATTGAAAATAAGCTGAGATAAAATCATGCGTGCGTTGAGTTATTCCGTTAGACTGTTACCAATCTTGAAATACTTTGGGCAGATCTCGGTTGTTCTAGCGCTACTCTCACTGGTACCTTTAGCCGTATCTATACTACTCGGTGATTACCACACTTCACTCCGCTATTTGATTATTGTTGTCAGTGTCTTTACCACAGGCTTCTTCCTGCAAAGGTTACCCACCCCTAAACGTATCCAGACGAACGAGGCCATGGTCATTACCGTTTTCATTTTCCTGCTAGGAGCATTAGTTATGATATGGCCTATTACGGCTTCCGGACTGAGCTTTATCGACGCATTTTTCGAGAGCGTCTCCAGTGTCACAACTACAGGTTTGAGTGTCGTAGCATCTGTAGAGGATAAAACACCCATGTTCCTATTCTCCAGGTCTTGGGCGCAGTGGGTCGGGGGACTGGGTATCGTTATCCTATCGGTAGCAATTATGATTCGTCCGGGGTTAGCTGCCAAAAGAATCGGAGACATAGAAGACTATGAAGAGGATTTAGTCGGCAGTACCAGATCACATGCCCGACGTATGATAATCGTCTACTCCTTATTGACCGGATTTGGAATCATTACCTTAGGGTTACTGGGCACCGGATGGTTTAATAGTGTCATATATACTTTTTCAGCTGTTTCCACGGGTGGTTTTTCACCTCATAATGCCAGTCTTGCCGGATTAGATAGTCTTTCACTACAGGTAATGGTAACATTATTATCAATAGCAGGCGCAGTTCCACTGGTCTTATACTATCGGTCGTTCAAGGATGGTATAGGGGCTTTCATACGCGATCGCCAATTTCGGTGGCTTCTCCTAGCCGGAGTTATCACATCATTACTTGTCGCATTGTTTCTATTCAACGGTCATGAATTCAACTGGCCCCAAGCATTGCGCCATGGGTTCTTAAACGCATTCTCCGCTATCTCAACAGCAGGGTTTACCACACTGGATATTTCTCAAATCAGCGCGGGCGCAAAAATTGCACTTATCTGCTCAATGTTTTTGGGTGGCTGCGCCGGTTCTACCGCTGGAGGCATCAAAATTTTGCGTTTGTTGATAGTAACACAAGTAATCTATGTCTTTTTTCAACGTGCCAGTATGCCGCGGCAGGCTATCGCTGAAGCTAGCATCGGCAGGCGCCGGTTGCAGCCAGATGAAATCCAGGGCGCTATGAGTATCATTCTTGTCTATCTGGCGTGTATCACAATTTCATGGCTGATATTTGTCGGTATGGGGCATAATGCGCTTGACTCATTGTTTGAGGTAGTCTCAGCGGTTGGCACCGTCGGTCTATCATCAGGCATAACTACTCCTGACCTACACCCACTTCTGAAAATGGTTCTTTGCGCGGATATGCTATTAGGCCGTCTAGAAATCTTAGCCTGGTTAGTGTTATTCTATCCACGTACGTGGATCGGAAGAAAACTGGAGGAATGATATGAGGATCGTATTTTCAGGCGCCAGTCCGTTAACCATTATTACTGCCAAAACGCTGATCAACGAGGGGCACGAAGTCATTATTATTGAAGTCAGCAAAGAAAAAATTGACCAGTTTTGCGAAGAATTAGATTGTAGCTTCCTACACGGTGATTCTGCCAAACCAGCAATATTAAGTCAGGTAGATCCGAAGAACAGCGATATTCTGTTTTGTCTGACCGACAGCGATCAGATTAATATAATCACTTCATTGTTGGGGCGCTCAATGGGTTTTAAGCGCGTTATCACTAGCATAGAAGACACGGGGTTGGAGCAATTGTGCCGTGAACTTGGGCTTGAAGATACAATCATTCCAGTATGGACATTGAGTCGACACCTAGACAATATGGTACGAGGACTTGATAGTATTAATTTATCCACACTGCTCAAGGAGGACGCCAGATTTTTTGTCTTTATAGCCCGAGAAGAAGACGCGATTAAAGCCAGTGAACTGGGGCTTCCCAAAGATGCACATATTGTTTTCTACTATCGTGACAATAAACTTAACTTTGCTGATAATGATACAAAATTCCATAAAGGGGATGAGATCATCATCTTGACCCGTAGTAAAAACATCCCTGATTTCAACGAACGCTGGTATCCAAAGAAAGCTAATAATAAGGATAATTAATTTATAAAGTTTAGCATGACTATTGATTTAGAAATAACATGCATTTCAAGCATGTTATTGTGTGGTTTTGACGCTGTATCGGATCGTTTTCAGCTTTGACTATGATGACTTCAATATAACTTTGATTGTGAGAATAACATTAGAAAAATTTGAAGGGTTCATAAAAACAATCAAGCCAGGACTTAGTCCTCGTCGTTCCTCTTAATCAAGAGTCACCTTTTCGCTCTCAAGCCGCTTTATATCAGTAATATCCTGGTCCGTACCCAGCGTACCGAGATATCTGCCATCCGTATCCCGCACAGCAAAATACCTTATATGAATCTTACGCCCCTCAATATCCTTCCAGAACTCCACGGAATCCCTCCTGCCACTCCTGAAGTCAGTCAGTATCCGGTTCAACTTGTCTAAGGCCCGGTCGGGATGGCACTGCTGGGTCGGTCTACCTAACGACGAGAGCGGGCGCTGGAAAATCCTGTTATCGTGCTTGTTCCAGTACCTAACGACATCATTTTCATCAACAAAGGTTATATCCACCGGCAAATTTTCCAACATAGCCGAGAGTTGATCTTTACGTAACTGCTCAATCATTTTCACTCCTTATCGGTTTTATTTACCGGCATCAACATCACTGTTTATTTTATCTCACCATTAATACCGATGACGGTCTCCTGTAAGGGAATATTCCGGCCGCTTAGTTGCATCGCCTGCTTTACCATCTGCGTCAGCCCGCCGCAGCAAGGCACCTCCATACGAACTACGTCGATGCTTTTTACCTTCGAATGGCTCAGAATATCGGTCAGCTTAATTAAATGGGCGGAAAAGTCATCAAGCTTAGGACAGGCCACCAACAGAGCGTGATCCCGGAGTAATCCCCGGTGAAAGTCAGCATAGGCAAATGGAACGCAGTCACCCACCAGTATCACCCTGGCATCATTCAGGAAAGCCGCCGAAGGAGGTACGAGGCTGAGCTGAACCGGCCAGTGACAGAGCATCGACTGCTGACGGGATTGACCCATAGGGAAGACATCCCTCACCTCCTGATGAGCTATCTGTCTAACCGCGGCTGAAGGACAGCCACCGCAGGCAGCTTCTTCTCCCGCACCTTTTTCCGAATCCGGGTGCTGCCGGGCAACTCCCTCGTCAAATTCTTCTGCTTCTCTCTCCTCAATGGTAATAGCACCCTGAGGGCATTCTCCAAGACAGGCACCCAAGCCATCGCAGTAGTTGTCGCTGACCAGTTTCGCCTTACCATCAATTATCTGAAGAGCACCCTCGGCACAGGCTGGCACGCACAGGCCGCAGCCGTTACACTTTTGCTCATCGATTCGGACTATCTTTCTCAATGCCTTTGACATCATTTTAGACCACTGCTACCTACCAGTTCATAAACGGCTACGAGTCAATACCCCCAACATAAGAATAGCTCGTGCCGGTATCACTAACAGGGGAATGATTCATCTTCGAATGCAAAACACAATCTGCAGGGAAGACTTCTAAAATATTATCACCTCAGTATTTGTCATCACGCCATTCCTCGTGAACAGTCTTAACTGTGTTTGCTAGCTCAGAACCACCCTATCCAGCAAGATTTCCATTACCCACCGTGCAGCATTGCCAACAATATGACAGCACTTGTCCGGACTGGAATGCCCACCAGCTTCCTCAAATTTCCTGGCCTCGTCTGTATCAGTGAAGTAGAAATGCCTTCCGAACAATTGAACCTGGATATGAGGGCAAATAATAGTCCCATATTCCCCTATGTACTTATCGTATAGTCTTTTAGCCACTTTGATTGCATAATCGAATGCAGTCCCGCCCTGCAATAGCCCTTTTATTATGAGAGGACAGAAGTTGTTGCTGGTGGGAGTATACTCTAACCCGCGCCTGGTCAGGGAATGAACCAGTTTCCCCCGAAATAGGGTCCGATCAGAGACTCCAGAAAAACGGCCCCGACAGCAAACGTAATGCCGATGATGATCGCCACTATGCCGATGTTAATCAGCAGCATCCTCCACCAGAGACCCCAGGCCAGTCCCCAGGTCGGTTTAACGGTTACCTTCTCAATCTCCATCTGCCTTGGCTCCTTTCACCCTATCCGGTTTTTGCTTTAACAGCCAATACTCCAAGCTGTCGGCTAAAGCTAACCAGCTAGCCTCAATAATGTTGGCCGAGCTGCCCACAGTCCGCCACTCATGGACTCCATCGCTAGACTCGATGAGCACCCGAACCTGAGACTCGGTACCAACGCTTTCTTCGAGGATACGGACTTTATAGTCCACCAATCTGACGGCAGCTAAGCTTGGGTAGAACTGAAGCAACGCCTTACGCAGGGCATGATCCAAGGCATTAACCGGACCGTTACCTTCAGCCGCGGTATGAATTATCTCCCCACCCACCTTCACCTTCACCGTCGCCTCGGAGAGCATATCCTCAAGCTCGGCGATGGTCGGCAGCCGCCGTCTTCTCTCCACCACCACGATGAAATCAACCAGCTCGAAGGAGGGGCGGTAGTCCGGCTTAGCCCGGTGGA
>JAQUOC010000090.1 GCA_028717305.1 Dehalococcoidales bacterium
CCGGAAGCGAACACCTCTTCATTGCCATGGCTGCTGAGGAGAAGGGCGAAGCGTAGGTAATCCTGCACCGGCTGGGTATCGACCAGGAGAGGGTCTACGCCGCTCTCCAGAAACTCCGCGGCAGTCACCGGGTTACCGATAGCCGGGCCGAGAGTAAATACCGTTCCCTGGAAAAGTACGGCCGCGACTTGACCGAGCTCGCCCGCCAGGGCAAGCTCGACCCGGTCATCGGCCGCGAAGAGGAAATCAAGCGGATAATGCAGATACTTACCCGCCGCACCAAGAATAACCCGGTGGTTATCGGCGATGCCGGAGTGGGTAAGACAGCCCTCGCTGAGGGACTGGCAGAAAAGATCGCCGCCGATGACGTTCCTGACTCCCTCAAAGGACGTAAGGTGGTAGCCCTTGATATGGGGGCTCTGGTAGCCGGCAGTAAGTTCCGTGGTGAATTCGAGGAGCGGCTAAAGGCAGTAATGGACGAGGTCCGTCAGTCACGGGGGGAGGTAATACTATTCATCGATGAAATCCATACCGTGGTTGGGGCAGGAGCGGCTGAGGGAGCGATTGACGCCAGCAACATGCTCAAACCGGCTCTGGCGCGCGGAGAGCTCCAGTGTATCGGCGCAACCACCCTCGATGAATACCGCAAGTTCATCGAGAAGGACAAGGCCCTGGAGCGACGCCTGCAGCCGGTGTTCGTCAGCGAACCGAGCGTCGAGGTGACCGTCGAAATGCTGCGTGGACTCCGTCCCCGCTATGAGGCGCACCACAAGATCAAGATCACCGACGGAGCGCTGGAGGCAGCCGCCCGGTTGAGTCAGCGCTACATCTCCGACCGTTTTCTACCGGACAAGGCGATCGACCTTATCGATGAGGCCTCAAGCAAGATACGGATCGATGCCGAGAGTGCCCCTCCGGAAGTAAAGTCACTGGAGCAGCATGTAAAACAGCTGCTTAACGAGGAAGAAGCTGCCTCACAAAGGCAGGACTATGAGCAGGCTGCCCGGATCAAGGCGGAGAGACTGCGACAGGAGGACCGGTACAACCACGCTAAGAATGGCTGGCTGCAAAAGGAAAAGATCGACGAGGTGGTTGACGAAGAAGATATCGCCCAGCTCATCTCGAAATGGACCGGAATCCCGGTCTCCCAGATGCTGGAGGGTGAAACGGATAAGCTGCTCCACATGGAGGAGCGGATTCACGACAGGATGGTCAACCAGGAAGAGGCGGTAAACGCTGTCTCCGAGGCTATCCGCAGGAGCCGTGCCGGACTGAAAGATCCCAAGCGGCCCATCGGCAGCTTTATGTTTCTCGGTCCCACCGGCGTCGGCAAGACCGAACTGGCCCGTACTCTGGCCTGGTTTCTGTTTGATGACGAAGGCGCCATGGTACGCCTGGATATGTCTGAATACCAGGAGAAACATACCGTATCTCGCCTCATCGGAGCACCGCCGGGCTACATCGGGTACGAAGAAGGTGGACAGCTCACCGAAGCCGTCCGGCGGCGTCCCTACCGGGTAATCCTGCTCGACGAAATAGAAAAGGCGCACCCGGAGGTATTCAACATACTGCTCCAAGTCCTTGACGACGGGCGGCTGACCGACGGTCATGGGCGGACCGTCGATTTTAAAAACAGCGTCATTATTATGACCAGCAACACCGGCGTCGAGTCAATCAGGCAGGGTGCAGACCTCGGCTTCGGTACGCAAAAGGGCGATGGGGAAAACGGGATGCAGGGTTACCAGCGTATGAAGGCGAAGGTGATGGAGGCGGTTAAGAAGACCTTCCGTCCCGAATTCATCAACCGTATTGATGAGATTATCGTCTTCCACGAACTGACCGAGGAGCAGCTCAGGGATATCGTCGAGTTGCTGGTCAAAGACCTGCAGCAACGGCTTACTGAGCGAGGACTGACCATAGATCTGACCAAATCTGCCAAATCATGGCTGGTCAAGAAGGGCTACGACCCGACCTATGGGGCGAGACCACTCAGGCGGGCTATAGAACGTTATGTAGAGAACCCGCTGTCGAGTAAGCTACTCGAGGGAGAGTTTAGCGAGGGTAATAAGATTGTCGTTGGCTTGAGCGACGATAAACTGACCTTCTCCGCCGGTAAGGCGGCGAAAGCAGGAGCACGAACAGGAAATGCTTGATGACGGTAGCGACTAACGCAGAGGCGAAGAAGGGCTCGAACCGTAAGAAGTACATCGCCGGTATTTGTTTTGTCGCCGGGATTGTGGTTGCCTGTGTTCTTCTTGTCTACCATTGGGAGTTCGTGCTCCGCTTTCAACAGTACGGCTATCTGGGCCTTTTTCTTATGTCGCTGGTCAGCGGCTTCAGTATCCCGCTGCCGGTTCCGTATATGGTATTCACCTTTACTCTCGGCGGCGTATTGCATCCGGCGCTGGTAGGAATAGCCACCGGGGCAGGGCTCGGTGCCGGTGGCACCCTTCTCTATCTGACCGGTCGCGGCGGGCGCCGCATCTTCCCCCACTTTGAAATCTCGGACCCGGCCGATGAGGTATACTCATCACGCTGGTCGCGATTCTTGAGACGAATAAAGATGCACAAGATTATGCACTTCGCCCACCGTAGGGGCACTCTGGCCGTGTTTGTACTATCCGTGCTGCCCAATCCGTTTTTCACACCGATGGCAATCAGCATGGGGACGATGCGCTTCCGACTGGTAAAGTTTTCCTTTGCCTGCTGGGCCGGACAGACGGTCAAAGCTATTGGTATTGCTTATTGCGGCTATCTCGGCCTGGGTTCTTTTCTGCGCTGGATGGGCCTGTTCAACATGCCCAACATACCCGGCGTATCTTGAAAATAGGTTAACAAGGAGTTGTTCATGGAAAGAGTTGCCACCGACTGGGACAGGTATCACAAGCGCGTCCGGGTCAGCCAGAGGTTCCTCTGGACGGTGTGGAAGGCCTACGCCAGCCTGCTCAGCGGATTCAGCTTCGATAAGCCGATTAAGATAATCGAGCTGGGCTGCGGCACCGGCTATCATACCCTGCAGATGACCAGGCTGTATCAGGTGGATAAGGTGACTCTGGTCGATGCCAACGCCAGCGTTATCAGTGATACGGAAAGAAGAATGTCCGTGCTGGAATGCGAGAAGGAGTTTCTGCTCAGGGACCTGTTCAGTCTTAATCTAGAGGAGAGGTATGACATCGTTCATTCCCAGGGGCTTCTCGAACACTACACTCCCGAGGAGCAGCGGAATCTGATTCGCCTGCACCGCGATCTGCTGGCCCCGGGTGGTATTGCGATAATCCTGGTACCCACCCCCAGTGTAACCTACCGGTTCTGGAGAGGCCTTCTGGAGAGGCTGAACCAGTGGATATATAGTGACGAGGTCGCTCTATCCAGAGAGGAATTCGTCCGGCAACTGGAAGACAGCGGCCTGGAAATCCTGAAGCTACAGGGGTGTCACCTGACAGAAGTGGGCGCCGTCTGCCGCAGGCGTGACGTAGTCAAGTAATTTAGAACGCACCAATCGTGATATTGGGCCGACACCCGGTCACCATAACTGACGTCAAGCAGTCCGTCATAAGAGAATCATATACATAACGAGGAGGAATACCTTGACCGACCCAAATACCCCGGGGAGATTTGAGAGCAAAAACATCATGTCTTCCAACGGACAGGCTTCCAATGAGGTCGCCCTGCCGGGGAAAGGTTACCGGATGGCATTCAACTTCAACTCCGCCCTGTTTAAGGTCCTGGTAGACTATCTCAAGCCGGAAGAGAAAGAGATGATCCTGGACTTGGGCTGTAGCCGGGGCTACTATGTTAAAGCAATGGAGGACTACACCAGCGGCGTAATCGGTGTGGATATCAGCGAAGACTCACTGAAGAATGCGGTTACCGCCAGGGTAAAGTATGGCGATATTACCAATCTTGACTTTGCCGAAGGCAGTTTTGACAAGGTCTATTCACTGCACACGATTGAACACCTGCCGGATCTGGGGCGGTTCTTTGCCGAGGTCGCCAGGGTTCTCAAGCCGGGAGGAACCGCTATTATCATCTATCCCTGGGAGCTCTTTCGGGGAATGCAGGCTATCGGTGCCGCGATAAGGCAATACCGAAACCCGCTGCTGGCAAGTAAGATACACCTGCACAGATTGACGCCAAAGAGTATCGGGGGATTTATTACCGGTACTCCTCTTGCCCACCGGCAAAGCAAGCTTGTTTTTGCAATGGGTATTCAGTATATGACGATACTAACCAAGAGATCTTAGGCCTCCTAGTCAGTGGCCCTTGCTACCAGTCCGCTGCTTACCCCCGCCGGTTCAGTTCTCTTCGATGGTTATCCTTATGATGATGTCACCCTGCTCAATCTGCTGCAGGACATCCATCCCATCGATGAGCTGGCCGAACACCGAGTGCTTGCCGTCGAGACCATGCTGCGGGGTCAGGGTGATGAAAAACTGGCAGCCGTTGGTATCCGCACCGGAATTAGCCATTGACAGTGCGCCGGCAAGATGAGTATGCTCGCTGAACTCGTCGGCAAAGGAGTAACCGGGATTACCCCTCCCCGTACCGGTGGGGTCACCCCCCTGAACAACGAAGTCCGGTACGACACGGTGAAATGTCGCCCCGTCATAGAACCCGTCATTGGCGAGAAAGACGAAGTTGTTTACCGTATTGGGGACATCGCTGGCAAATAGCTCCAGGACCATGTCCCCACGCTCGGTTTCGATGGTGGCAACATACTCTTTGCTGGTATCAATCACCATCGCTGGTGGTGCCGAGTAGGTCTTCGGTTTTGCCGTCGGCTCCGGTGTTACTCCGGGCGCCTGACAGGCACACGACGCCAGGAAAAGCGTACCGACAGTCAGAACGGCAATTGCTGCTTGGGGTATTCTGGTTTTTGTCATCGCAACATCTCCAGTACGTTCATTAGCTAGTATTTTAACCCATCCTTGAATCGTCATGCAATTGCCCTGTGTTCACTGAGATGAAAGGAGCCCGTTGAATATGAAAGCGGCGAGCCTTATGTTGTGATAATGCAACCGCCGGTATTTGCCAGCCGACCCTCTTTATGCTAAATTATATTCATCCGCATGGGGCTGTAGCTCAATTGGGAGAGCGTTTGACTGGCAGTCAAAAGGTAGGGGGTTCGAATCCCCCCAGCTCCACCATTCGGAACAGCTCCCGAACCTTTGGCTCTTGAGGCGATGATCGCGAAGGGGGCATTGAGTTCGGCCTTGGTCACCTTGCCTTCTTCCACATAGAGGCATTTGAAAACCGTCTCACA
>JAQUOC010000091.1 GCA_028717305.1 Dehalococcoidales bacterium
ATAGATCCACAGCATATCTCCGACTTCATAAAGTGGATCGGCGTAAGTACCTACAAGCAGTATGGTGGTAGTACCAAGGACTACCACAAAATGTCGGCGGAAGAGAAGAAACAGCTGGGCGGAATTACCAAAATGGTTAGCGAGGCAATGACGAAGGGTATCATCCTGGCTAAGGAGCAGCCGGAAATAGTAAAAGACCATATCAAATACCTGGAATCAGTACAGCCGGGCTACACTAAACGGATGCTGGAGGATATGTTAACGCAGTATCGTGAGTTTCTGTATGCCAGGACCTACGCCGATGAGGATTAGAGAGAGAAAAGTTGTAGTCTATTATCATTTTGCTGACCCCCCATATTTTCTTTCTAAATGGGGTTATCATGCGTCTTCTTCTTAACAAAGATTTGATGGCAGGGTATAAAAGCCCTTCTCAGAAAATCAGGGTTTTGACTGAGGATTGGGTTAACAACGAAGTTTTTTGTCCGTCTTGCGGCGCAAATATCAATAGGTATGAACATAATCGTCCCGTTGCTGACTTCTACTGTCCCATCTGCAAAGAAGATTACGAACTCAAGGGTAAGGGGGGTGGTTTTGGCGGTAAAATTGTCGATGGAGCTTTCAAGACAGCAATAGAACGGCTGAAAAGCAACCTCAATCCTAATTTGTTTTTGTTGAATTACAGTCCACAGAATTATGAAGTCTTAAGTTTCTGCGTCATACCGAAGTACTTCTTCGTTCCTCAGGTAATAGAAAAGCGTAAACCTCTTTCCATGACTGCACGTAGGGCTGGTTGGGTCGGCTGTAATATCATACTGGAAGACATTCCACAAACTGGAAGAATATTTTACGTCAAGGATAGGGTGATATTGCCCCATGAAACTGTATTAGAGGGCTGGCAGAAAACGCTGTTCCTGAAAGAAGAACCGAAGGTTAAGGAGCGAGGTTGGACAATAGACATTATGAATTGCATTGAAAGGCTCGGTAAGAAGGAGTTCTCACTAACTGAAGTTTATAATTTTGAAAACGAATTGCAGAGAAAACATCCGCATAACCTCCACATAAGAGACAAGATCAGGCAACAACTGCAGATATTGAGAGACAGTAGCTACCTGGAATTTCTGGGACGAGGAAGGTACAGGAGGGTATAATGGCAGAATATATTTTCCTTACCACTGAAGGCTCGACGTTTCAACCCAGTAGCATTAGTTCCGAACCGGACGTCGAGAATATGCAAGTAATAGGCTTCGCTAGAGGCGATACAGTTCAAGACGCAGCGACGAGGTTGGTTGAGTTAAATAAGTACTTGGTTGATACCAGCTTCGATGATATTTTCGCAATTCAAATCGCCGATGAAAATCGAGAATATTTGTCCTTGAGAGGTTTAATTCAGAGATATACGCGTTCCCAAGCTGATTAAGTTCTGTGTATCAGTAAAATTGGCTCCCCGGCAAGGACTCGAACCTTGAACCTAGCGGTTAACAGCCGCCCGCTCTACCGATTGAGCTACCGGGGATTGCTATTGTGGCTGCCGAGCCTGGATTCGAACCAGGGCTAAAGGATTCAAAGTCCTCCGTGCTACCGCTACACAACTCGGCAACGGGATTATTATAGCATAAAATCAGGCCTCAAGCTGTCGTTTCGACTTTCAGCAACCCTGATGGTGCCGAAGGTCGGACTCGAACCGACACGGGGATTGCTCCCCAACAGTTTTTGAGACTGTCGCGTCTACCTCTTCCGCCACTTCGGCACAAGCGGAAGACGAGATTCGAACTCGCGATCCTCTCCTTGGCAAGGAGATGCTCTACCGCTGAGCCACTTCCGCCCGCTACATAGTGGTGCCGAGGCTCAGAATCGAACTGAGGACACGCGGATTTTCAGTCCGCTGCTCTACCAGCTGAGCTACCTCGGCACAAAGGTTATTGTAACCTAGCGGAGTCGCGCCGTCAAACTGAGGCTGCTTAACTATTGCAGCCATCGATAAAATCGCGGCGCTTCTGCCGGGGATTAAACTTTCTTGCTATTGACAAGGTATCCAAAGGGGGCTAAACTCTAATTCCAACAATCACAGTCACCCTCTGTTAAGTAATCTTGCTGAAAGGAGTCGAGATGTACAAAAAAATACTGGTGCCACTGGATGGTTCAGAGATCAGCGAGCATGTGCTTGGACATGTCAAGGCGATAGCTCGAGGATGCCAGACTAAAGAGGTGGTGCTGCTTCAGGTAATTGAGCCCCTTCTGATATCGTTCAAGTCAACCATTACCATGGCCGACCACTACCGTGAGGAAGAGGATAAATACGAGAAATCCGTTCGAGATTATCTTGCCCGGGTGGCCGGGACTTTGAAGAAGAGCGGCCTGTCTGCCGAGACTGTGATGGTACCTATAACCCATGGTTCGGTGGCCGATGAGATACTTCACTATGCTACGGAGAACGGGGTTGATCTGATTATTATGAGCACACACGGCAAGTCGGGTCTGTCACGCTGGCACTTCGGCAGTGTGGCTAACAGGGTGTCCAGCCACTCTCCCGTTCCCGTGCTTATCGTGACACCGAGTGGTTTTCGGACCGGATGAGGCGGCCGGAGGCGGACTTGCCTGTGACCGCAGTCCGACTCCTGCCGGGAAACATTCTTTCAGGCTATTTCTGTAATTCGGCGGGTTTCTGGCACCGTTTTTGTTCAGATTCTTAAGGGTGTTGACACCGGGTGGATGTCCAATATAAGCTGATATCGCACCTGTGGAGTGCCCCTGAGGCAATACAGGGTAGTCTTGATATTAAGGAGGTTCCTAATGGGCTCATCTGGTGATTCGGATGTGCAAATGAAGCAGAACAAGATGGGACTGTTGTGTTATGCCGGCTTCTGGGTAACCGGTATCATCTTTCTTATCATCGAGAAGAAGAACAACATGATCCGTTTCCATGCCATGCAGTCTCTGGTTACCTTCGGCATCCTCCATATTATCTGGGGTGTTGCCGGTAATTTCGGCAGTCCCCTGGTCTGGGGCGTCGGTTACGGATGGGGCCTGTTTTCGCCGATGTTTATTGCCGGTATGGTTGTGTTCGGGGTTTTCTTCGCCATCTGGTGGATACTCTGGGCGGTGCTGATGTACCGGACCTATCACGGTACGACGTACCGGGTACCTGTATTCGGCGATCTGGCCGCGAAGTGCCTGGCCAAGCTGGATGCCGAGAAGTAACGACTGAAGTGACTTATTCCCCCGGCGCTAGCGTACCGGACTTGACGAAACCCTTCTGGTTTTTTATACTTGGGTTTGTGGTAGTTACCAGCCACCGACCCGGGCGGCGGTGAGCTTGGTAGATTAATGCGGATGAACATTTTTGGTCGCTTGGATCTGTGATGACCGAGACGGCAGAAAAATCAGGATTTCTGTTTAGTGCCTTCTCTGTCAAAAAATAGAGAAGGCACTTCTTATTTGAGTACGAGGGAAGAGCAGCTATGGCGGATATTGGATTTATCGGGGCGGGGACGGTAGGTACCGCGCTGGCGATCAAGCTGAACAGCAGGGGCTACCCGGTGGTAGCCGTGTCCAGCCGGAGCCGGTCTTCAGTCGGAAAACTGGCGGAAAGAGTCAAGGGGTGTGTGGTGGTGGGTAGCAGACAGGAAGTAGCCGACGCTGCCGAGCTTGTTTTCATCACCACTCCCGATGATGCCATCGCCTCAGTGGCAGCCGGGGTAAACTGGCGTCGCGGGCAGGGGGTGGTTCACTGCTGCGGGTCGGAGTCGACCGGGATTCTGGCGCCGGCCGGCAAGGTGGGAGCCCTCACCGGAGTCTTTCATCCTCTGCAGTCCTTTGCCAGTGTGGAAATGGCTCTTCAGAATATCCCCGGCTCCACCGTTACCATCGAGGCTGAGCCGCCCTTGCTGGAAACACTTAAGGATATCGCTGCTGCTCTCGATGCTCACTGGATTGAGCTAACGGCAGCAGCCCGTGTGGTCTATCATGCCTCGGCAGTATTTGCCTGCAACTATCTGGTCACCCTGGAGAAGCTGGCGGCCGACCTCTGGCAAACCTTTGGGATCCCCCGGCAGCAGGCTATCCGGGCGCTGCTGCCGTTGATACGGGGTACCATCCGCAATATTGAGGCCGTCGGCATCCCCGGCTGCCTCACCGGGCCAATCGCTAGGGGAGATATAAATACCGTCAGTAAGCACCTCGATGCCCTTAAAGAGGCGGCCCCCGACCTGCTTTCTACCTACCGGGAACTGGGTTTGAAGACCATTCCGGTTGCCCTGGATAAGGGAAAGATAGACGGGCGGCGGGCGAAGGAGCTGGAGGCGGTGCTGACAGGTACGACAGAAGAGTTTACCGAAGCTACGGGGGGAAGACAATGATGAGAAAAATGCTGAAGAGTAAAATCCACCGGGCCCGGGTTACCCGGTGCAATGTTGACTATGAAGGCAGTATTACTATTGACAGGCATCTGATGCAGTCGGCTGATATCCTACCCTACGAGCAGGTGGAAGTTCTGGATATCAATAACGGCGCTCGTTTCTCTACCTATGCCATCGAGGGGGATGAAGTTGGTGAAATCTGTTTAAACGGTGCTGCGGCCAGAATGGTGGCTAAGGGTGACAAGGTTATCATCCTGACCTACTGCTATCTTGGCGATGATGAGGCGCCTGATCTGGCGCCTAACCTGGTCTATGTTGATGCGCAAAATGTCATCGTTAAAAGTAAACAGGCGGTTCCGTCTTCCCTATTCTGATGACAGGTACGGTATACCCCGGATGAGAAGAGAAAGGAGAGCAGAAAAAGTGCGGATTTCCATTAACGAAATAAAAGAAATGAAGCGGAAGGGCGAGAAAATCGCTATGCTGACCGCCTATGACTATGTTATGGCCGGCATCATTGATGAGGTGGGAGTGCCCCTCACACTGGTCGGGGATAGCCTGGGAATGGTGGTCCTGGGT
Source organism: Dehalococcoidales bacterium (assembly GCA_028717305.1). Lineage (GTDB taxonomy): Bacteria > Chloroflexota > Dehalococcoidia > Dehalococcoidales > UBA5760 > UBA5760. The sequence continues at coordinate 4,935 of JAQUOC010000091.1, forward strand.
TATCAGTCGACGATACCGGTGACGATGGATGAGATGCTGCACCATACCAGGGCTGTAGTCAGAGGCTCCAGTCGCACGTTGGTAATCGGTGATTTGCCGTTTATGACCTATGCCAATATTACCGATGCCCAGCGTAACGCCGCCCGCTTTATTCAAGAGGCCGGCGCCCAGGCGGTTAAGCTCGAGGGCGGTGTGCATATGGCGGAGACGGTAAGGAGCATTGTTAACTGCGGGATACCGGTGATGGGACACATCGGCCTGACACCCCAGTCGATCAATCAACTGGGTGGTTTTAAGGTACAGGGTAAGAG
>JAQUOC010000092.1 GCA_028717305.1 Dehalococcoidales bacterium
GATATTTTCCTGAAACGAAGGGAATAAGGAGAATAGTAATGGATTCTATCAGCTACGGCCCGGTCCCATCCCGCCGGTTAGGACGCAGCCTGGGTATCAATAATATCCCGCCCAAGATATGCACCTATGCCTGCGTCTACTGCCAGCTCGGCAAGACCATCAATATGAAGGTGGACCGGGACTCCTTCTACCGGCCGGAGGAGATTATCCGGTCAGTAACGAATCAGGTTAACAAAATCAGAGAGAGAAACGAGCCGGTAGAATATCTGACTTTCGTACCCGACGGCGAACCCACTCTGGACATCAACCTGGGTAAAGAGATCGAGCTTTTGCGGCCGCTCGGCATAAAGATCGCGATAATCAGCAACGCCTCTCTTATCTGGCGCGAGGATGTCAGGGAGGAACTAGGCAAAGCCGACTGGGTCTCGCTGAAGATAGATGCCGTAAGCGAAGAGGTCTGGCGCCGGATAATCCGGCCCCACAAGTCGCTGGAGCTTAAAGCGATTTTAGAGGGCATGCTTGATTTCGCCGCCGCCTTCAAGGGCGAGCTGGTTACCGAGACCATGCTCATCGAGGGCTTCAACGACAACAGCGAAGAGCTGGAGAAGATAGCTCAATTCCTGGCCAAGCTGAAGCCGGACAGGGCCTACCTGGCTATCCCGACCAGGCCACCGGCCAGAAGAGAGATAAAGGCGGCTTCCGAGTCAGCGATAAATATGGCCTACCAGATCTTCTCAAAGAGACTGGGCAATGTCGAGTATCTCATCGGCTACGAAGGGAACGAATTTGCCTCTACCGGCAACATCAAAAACGATCTGCTCGGCATCACTTCAGTACACCCGATGAGAGAAGAAGCCGTGTTAGAACTGCTGGAGAAGACGGGCGATGACTGGTCCGTGATAGAAAATCTGGTTGAGGAAGGCGCCCTGGTGAAGCTGGAATATCAGGGGAATAAATTCTATATGCGGAAACTGCCCGACAGGGCCAGGACGAAAGGGGAGCCCGATAAAGAGGGAGGATAAGCAGACATGGCGAAAAGAATAGGTCTGATAGTGAACCCGATAGCCGGAATGGGCGGCAGCGTCGGTCTGAAGGGGACGGACGGCAAGATGTATCCCAAAGCCGTCGAACTAGGCGCGGAGCCGGTTACTGCAGCCAGGGCAAAGGCCTTTCTGTCCCACCTGAAACTCAAGGACAAGTCAGCATTTTCCGTTGCTCCGGGCGGGATGGGAGAAGACATCGCACGAGATGCCGGAATCAAATTTACCGTGGTATCTTCGTTAAGCGGGAGAAAAACATCGGCCGACGACACTCGGAGAATCGGCCGGGAGATGAGCAATAAAGTCGACCTGCTGGTATTCGTCGGCGGGGACGGCACTGCCCGGGACGTCTACGACGCCGTCGGGCTGAAGATCCCGGTCATCGGAGTACCGTCAGGAGTAAAGATGTTCGGTGCCGTATTTGCGGTCAATGCCATAGCAGCAGCAGAGATTGTCGATGCCTTTATCGAGGGCAATGCCGCCATCTCGGAAAAAGAGGTCATGGACATCAACGAAGAGGCCTACCGGGAAGGGAGGCTGGAGAGCAAGCTCTACGGCTACCTGATGGTCCCCGAGGTAGCCGGGCTGGTGCAGTCGGGGAAAGAAGCCACTACCTACAGCGAATCATCCCACGAAAATCAGGAGGCAATCGCACGCTACATCATCGAAGGCATGCTGGCAGACACGCTGTACCTGCTCGGGGCCGGTTCCACTACCACGGCAATAGCAGAAGGCCTCAAGGTCAGGAAAACACTGCTCGGTGTCGACGCTATCCACAATAACAGGGTTGTGGCGGAGAACCTGAACGAGAAAGGAATCCTGGAGCTGCTCAAGCATCACAACAAAGTGAAAATTATCATCTCTCCCATCGGGGGCAACGGCTTTATCTTCGGCAGAGGGAATCAGGAATTCTCTCCCGCTGTACTCAAGCTGATTGAGAAGGATGACATTATCGTGGTGGCTACTCGAGACAAGATAAACCGGGCTGCCAGTCTGAGGGTCGACACCAACGACGCCCGGATAGACAAGAAGCTGAAAGGCTTTATGAGAGTGGTAACCCACTACAATGAAGAAGTAGTAGTAGAGGTCGTTTAGAGGTAGTTTCCGGAAAAATGGTTACTGAATTAAATAGAAATGAGCTCTCCTACCCTCCCCCGTCCGGCGTTATCGGAGCCGCCCGTAAAGGCCTGCAGGGGGTAAATCGCTACGCCACAGCAAGAGAAATAGCCGAGCTGAAAAGTGCGCTCTCCGGCTACTGCGGCATAGCTGAGGAGTTCATATTCGTTACCTCCGGGGTCGAGATACTGCTCGGTCAGCTCATCCAGCTCTTCGCAAGGAAGGGGGGAATTGTCATTATAGACCCTACCTTCTTCATCATCGCCCGGGTGGCGGAATCGCTAAAGACCGGGCTGCGTAAAGTCAGGCTGATGAGACCATCCCTGGATTTACCTATGGAGCCTCTGATCGCTGAAGCAAGGGACGCCGCCCTGGTGGTGATAGACAGTCCTAATAACCCGACGGGGAGATTGCTCCTGGACCGGGAATCGACCAGGAAAATCTGTGAAAGCACCAAAGGTATACTGCTGGTAGACGAAAGCTACTGTGAGTTTGCCGGTTTCAGCGTTATCGATATGGTAAAGAACTACAGCAACCTTATCGTCACCAGAACTATGAGCAAGGCCTTCGGACTGGCCGGGTTGAAGGTAGGCTATATGGCTGCCGCAGAAGACGTGCTGAGGGACCTTTCCAGCCTGGAGGTAGCGCTTCGGCCGACGACGCCAAGCGCCTACGCCACCGTCGCTGCCCTGAAGGATATCGAATATATGAAAAACAACGCTGCTCTGGTCGGCAAGGAGAGGGAAAGGGTAAGCAGAGCAGCATCTGCGATGGGGGTAGAGGTATACCCCAGCAGCACTAACTTCCTTCTCATGCGCACCAGTCAAACAAATGCGGCCAGAAAGCTGAAAGACCTGGAAGTGATAGTGTTCGACCCCTCAAATCAGTTCTCCTCTCAATTCATCCGGGTATCCATCGGCACCCCGGATGAGAACAACATCTTCCTATCTGCTCTGGAAAAAGTCCTTGCCATGGAGTGAGTCGCTCACCCTACACTTAAAGTCAATGGGAGGATATCTTGAAGACCCGCCTGGACTGTATACCCTGTTTTTTAAGGCAGGCTCTGGGAGTGGCTAGAGCAACCACCAACGACATAAATATCCACCGCCGGGTACTGAACGAAGTAGCCGGTTTGATACCGGAGTTACCGCTTGAGATTACACCACCGGAGATAGCTCAGAAGGTTTACCGCCTCACCTACCAGATTACAGGTAACAACGACCCCTATCAAACGGAGAAAAGAAAGGCTAACGAAAGAGCCCTTACTCTCTATCCCTATCTGAAAAAGGCAGTCGCTGATTCTAATGAACCGCTACTTGCCGCCAGCAAGCTGGCAATCGGGGGAAATTCCATAGACCTGGGGCCCACTTCAAGATATGCGTCAATCGACTCTATTGTCGCCCCGGCGCTGGCCGATGAGCTTAATATTAGTGATTATGAGAGCTTCTGTAACAGTGTCAATGAATCCAGTCGTATTCTTTACCTGGGAGACAATGCCGGGGAGATCCTGTTCGACAGGATACTTATCGAGGAAATCAAGCAGATTAAGGAAATTAGCGTTGACTTCGTGGTCAGGGAGAGCCCGATCATCAATGACGCTACTATGGCTGATGCGAGATACGTCGGCCTGGATAGAGTGGCTAACCTTATATCCAGCGGTTCGGATGCTCCGGCCACTATTCTGTCCCAATGCTCTGACAAGATGCTTGAGCTCTATTACACCGCTGATATGATTATTGCCAAGGGGCAAGGGAACTTCGAGTCCTTAAGTGAAGAAGAGGGGAACATATTTTTTCTGCTTAAGGCTAAATGCGAGGTAATTGCAAAAATGCTAGGGGTAGGGATTGGTGACGCCGTACTCAAGAAACAGACCCTGTCACTATCCCACCCGGTCTTGTAAAAAAGCTTGCCTTCACCGGAAACAAAAAGGGGTAAAGATAAATCTTTACCCCTTTAAGTATGGTCCAAGGCTTACAAGAAGCCGTAGAACACGTTTGAGAAGAGATTATAGCACGATATTATCGATAAGTCTAGTCCCCCCGATTCTTACCGCCAGCGAGACCAGAACCGGTGGTTTAACCTCATCCAGCTCGTCCAGGGTCTCGGCCCCGGCTATAGAGACGTAATCGATACTGGCCAGCGGTTCTTTCTCAATCAGCGCCACCATCTTACGTCTCAAGAGTCCGGCATCCGTCTCACCCTCCCGCCATAGCCTTTGCGCCAGACAGAGCGACCGGTAGAGTGTTAGCGCCGCCCTGCGTTCGGCAGGGTTAAGATAGACATTACGGCTGCTCATCGCCAGTCCGTCCGGTTCACGCACGGTAGGCAAGGCAACGACTTCCAGGTCCATATTGAGATCAGCCACCATCTTTTTAATCACCGCCACCTGCTGGGCGTCTTTCTGCCCGAAATAAGCCCTGGTCGGTCGGACGATATTAAAAAGTTTGGCGACCACGGTAGCAACACCCCTGAAGTGACCGGGACGGCAGGCCCCCTCCAGACGCCCGGCTGTTTTACCGCCATCCACATAGACACCGAACCGCCCGGGGTACATCTCAGCAGCCGAAGGCATGAAGACGGCATCAACCGCCTCCTTCGTCAGCAGGGTCAGGTCACGCTCGGTATCACGGGGGTAGCTGGCGAGGTCTTCTTGCGGGCCGAACTGAGTCGGGTTAACAAATATGCTGACTACCACCGACCGGCTTTCCGCCCTGGCTGCTCTCACCAGAGAGAGATGCCCATCGTGAAGATATCCCATCGTGGGCACGAAGCCGACCGGTTCGGCAAGCTGCCGCCTAAGGTGCCTCATCCCGGCTATTTTTTCGACGACCTGCACTACTATCCACCTCGCCCCACAGGAGCAGTAAGCTATTTGCCCAGTCTGTCCAGTATGCTCTCGTCCATCGAGAAGCTCTGCTGCTCGGTGGGGAAGAGGCCGGCTTTTACCTCTCTAACATACTCGGCGATGGCAGTCCGGCTCGCCTCGGCCAACCTGGCATACTGTTTGG
>JAQUOC010000093.1 GCA_028717305.1 Dehalococcoidales bacterium
AACCAGCATCCCCTTTTCCCGGCTCAAGAGCAAACAAAAACCGCCCTTTGAAACGATGATAATGGGTCTGACCACGGGCAGGACAGACCTGTATCGCAGAATCGACTCAAGGGTCGACGAGATGATAGAGCAGGGGTTGGTAGCCGAAGTGGACAGGCTGCTTAACATGGGCTACGGACTCGAACTACCGGCTATGTCCAGCATCGGCTACAAGCAAATCGGCGCCTTTCTAAACGGCGGTCTGCCCCTGGCGGCAGCAATACAGCAAATCAAGTTTGAGACCCACCGCTTCGTCAGACACCAATACGCCTGGTTTCAACTGAAGGACAGCAGGATCAGCTGGGTTGACATCGGCGCTAGTAATACCGAATCACAAATCACGGAATCATTTGCCCGTTTCACGGCAGGTACGGCAGAAACGAAGCTCCTGCCAAGCCCGCCCACTTCAAGAAAGGACAAACATATTATATAATGAGTTATCCTCAAAACAGCGAGGCAGATTCAGGAAAATGGATTTCACCAAACTAGAGGGAGCCGGCAACGATTTTGTGCTGGTAGAGGCCAGCGATACCAATCGTGATTGGTCGCGACTGGCCATTGCTGTCTGTGACCGACACTTCGGTATCGGCGCCGACGGTCTGCTGCTCCTGCTGCCGTCAGAAGCGGCTGACTTCCGGATGTGCATGTTTAACCCCGATGGCTCCGAGGCGGAAGCCTGCGGTAATGGCCTGAGGTGTCTGGTGAAATACATCATAACCAGTAAGCTGTTAGCCGGAGATAAGGCACAACAATTCTGCTATATCGAAACAAAAGACGGCATCAGAAAGGCGATAGTAAACCGACCGGCAGGGAAACCGATCAATATCCAGGTTAGTATGGGTCTACCCAAATTCAAGGCCGGGGAGATACCGGCCGCAATAGGGGAGAGCGACCGGAGTTTAGTTTACATAAAATCTATGCTGAGCTATACTATTAACCTAGACAATCGGAAACTACCCCTGAACCTTGTCTCAATGGGAAATCCACATGCTGTCTATTTCACCGGGCAACCGGTGGCGGATTTCCCCTTAACCCGGATAGGGCCAGAGGTAGAGCATCACAGAATATTTCCTCAGCGGGTAAACTTCGAGGTTGCCCGGCCGATCGACCGGCAGCAGATCGAAGCCAGGGTATGGGAGAGGGGAGCCGGTGAGACACTGGCCTGCGGCACAGGCGCCTGTGCGATAGCAGTGGCCGCCCGGTTAAATGACCTCACCAATGGCAGCGTAGCGATAAAACTGCCCGGTGGCATATTGAATGTAGAATGGGACGGCAAGGGTGAAGTATTACTCAGCGGTCCTACCGAAATAGTGTTTACCGGCCGGTGGCCGGGCGGAGCGTAGCCAGATGAGACTGTCAAAACGAATAGAGAATCTGCCGCCTTATTTATTCCGGGAGATTACGCGTAAGATCGCCGAGAAAAGGGCCAGGGGTGAAGAGGTAATCAGCTTCGCTATCGGCGACCCTGATTTCCCCACACCAAAAAACATAATCAACAGACTCTGCCAAGCAGCGCAGGATCCGGCCAACCACCAATACCCGGAGAGTGACGGGCTTCCCGAACTACGCCGGGCAATAGCGGGATGGTATGAAAAGCGCTTTGGCGTTTCCCTCGACCCGGACAAGGAGATATTACCTCTTCTCGGTGCCAAAGAGGGCATTGTCCATGCCGCTCTGTGCTTTATCGATCCCGGCGACATTGCCCTGGTACCCGATCCCGGCTACCCCCCCTATGCGATGGGCACCATAATGGCCAACGGGAAACCATACTATATGCCTCTTACAGAAGAGAACGATTTCCTTCCCGACCTGGAAATAATACCTTCCGATGTAATCAAAAAGGCTAAACTGCTTTGGATAAACTACCCCAATAATCCCACCGGCGCCGTCGCTGAGCTCGATTTCTTCAACCGTGTCGCTAAGTTTGCCGGTAATCATGATCTGACGGTCTGTCACGACGCTCCTTACAGTGAGGTCGCCTTCGACGACTATCAACCGGCAAGCTTCATGCAGGCGGAAGGCGGCAGGGAAACCGGGATCGAGTTCCATTCACTGTCTAAAAGCTATAATATGACCGGGTGGCGGATAGGAATGGCAGTCGGTAACGCAGAAATGATAGACGCCCTGAAGAGGGTAAAATCGAACATAGACTCGGGTATTCCCCAAGCCATTCAGTACGCTGCGATCGAAGCACTCAACAGTCCTCAGGATCTAGTTAGAGAGCAGAGCCTGAAATACCAGAGACGGCGTGACCTGGTCGTGGATATGCTGAGCGACATCGGTCTTGAAGCCAGGCGGCCCAGGGCAGGTCTCTATATCTGGACCAAGGTTCCCGGCGGCTATACCTCTCTCGAGTTTGCCAACGACCTGCTGGAAAAGATAGGGGTGGTGGTTACTCCGGGCATAGGTTACGGGCAGAATGGCGAGGGCTACGTCCGTCTTTCATTGACCATATCCGATGCCAACCTGGTTAAAGGATTATCGCGGTTAGCCGAATGGCATATCCACTAAAGCAGGTTCGAGTTAGAAAAAGTAAGTTGACATAATAATCGGGGGCCATTATCACCAAAAAACCGGTTGCGACCCACGCGTCTCGAGAACGGGCATGCCTGGTAGCGGTAGCAATCAAAGAGACCGTTAACAAACAATGGCCGGTAGAAGACTCGATAGAAGAACTGGCACAGTTAGCCAGCGCAGCCGGCGCTGACATAGTAGGCAAGCTCACCCAGCAGCTAAACGTACCGTCGAAGACATACTACCTCGGCAAAGGCAAGCTTGATGAGTTGATCGCTCTGAAGGAAAGCCTCAACTATAGCGTGGTGGTCTTTGACGACGAACTGTCGCCGCTGCAGCAGCGGAACCTGGAGCAAATCCTCAAGGTAAAGGTGATTGACCGCTCCGCCTTGATCCTGGATATTTTCGCCAAGCGTGCGCAAACCAGAGAAGGCCAGTTGCAGGTAGAACTGGCCCAGCACCAGTATCTACTACCTCGTCTTGCCGGGCAGTGGAGCCACCTGGAAAGGCTGGGCGGCGGCATCGGCACCAGGGGGCCGGGGGAATCACAGCTTGAGACCGACCGGAGACTGGTTAACCGCAAGGTCAATTACCTGAAAAAACAGATTGAATCGGTAAAGAAACACCGCAATCTGTACCGGCAACAACGCAGACGGCAGGGTATCCCCATCGTAGCACTGGTGGGCTATACCAACGCCGGTAAAAGCACACTACTAAATGCCTTAACCCATTCCGACGTACTGGTCGAAGACAAACTCTTCGCCACCCTGGACCCGACAACCCGCGGTCTTACTCTACCCGGCAAGGACAAGGTGCTATTTACCGACACCGTCGGCTTCATACAAAAACTGCCACCCAGCATTATTACTGCGTTCCGTGCCACACTGGAAGAACTAGCCGAAGCCAGTATCCTTTTACACGTCGTCGATTTAACCTCGTCCAATGCCGCCGAGCAATGTCAATCTGTCGAGGGTATTCTGGAAGACCTCGGCCTTGCCGACAAGCCAATAATTACGGCACTTAACAAAATCGATTTACTGCTTAGCAGGGAGAGGACCTGGGACGAGCCGTCCGCCATAGACCACCTTTCCGGACAGGACCAGATAACCAGAGAAGATACGATCCTTGTTTCGGCAGAAAAGAAATGGGGACTTACCCGGCTCCTTGAAATGATCCAGGATGTTTTGGGCAGGATCCGGGCCTAGTTTAAGACATTTAAGAATAAGACGCTCTAGAATCAAAATCTAGGGGCCTTAAAACATTTTTTAATGGTATTCTACCCTCAAGAAGCGCATTTCAAGAATAACTCATCTATTTTGTTATCAAAAATGCAGTTCACCGAAAAATCCGTCAAAGAAAAGAGACGGAGACAATAGATACTTATTTTCTAAACGCTTCCTTAGGTAATTACTTACAGTGAATAATGGAGGAAGAATCCGGGAACACTAAGCCGAGATAGTTGAACGGTTCGAAGGCCGACTTGAAGGCGAAGAAACAGCTTGAGTGAGAAATCTACTTCTGTTTCTGTTTGTTATTAGGGCGCACAATATATGTTATGTAATCTAAGCGTTATCAAACAACCGTCGGGAAATACCCTGAAACGGACAAATGGCTAAATATCCACCGGAGTTTATTATAAAGATAACCCCAAAAGACCTCTACTCTTAAAGATGCCATCCGGAGTAACTAACACGGTATTTGTAAAAGTGCGAAAAGAGAAAATGCACTCTCTTATCACTTTTTCCCGGCACCTTGAGCAAATCGTTGCTAACGCCCTCTTGCCCTTCTCCATCTCCACACACTTCACCTACCCTACCAACACTCCGATTACTTGGTTGTGTTATGTCAAGTTGATTTCCGGACATCCTATGGTAATACAGGTATTACCAATAACGGGATAGCGGCCAGACCTGTTCACCGATCTCTTTCCGTGAGGAAAAATCATATACGGTCTGTCCTACCTTGAGGCAGGTCCTATCCGGAGATACCTCGACAACCATTTCTTCTTCGGGCATCCGGCTGTGCAGAATATTGGCAAGAAGCACGGCTTTCTCCAGCCCGTCGCCACGGCCGTAGTTCCATACCTCATCGGGCTGAGCCAGACGCCCCGGACCATCGTATATCGACAGATCGGGCATCTCGCTCAACCTCCGTACTAACAAGCTACCATCCATTCTCCCGGCACCTTCAATGGAGACCGGATTACGCTGCATAGCAGCAACCAAAAACGGCCACGGCTCCGTACGCTTCAGGTCGCGGTAGGCATAGAAAGCCATATTCGCAGTATTGTTACGCCCGCGGATAGCTTCCAACCGGTTGATTATATCTGCGCGCGTCATACCAGGAGTAATACCCAGCGGCTCCTGCCCAGAGATGAATTCCTTCTTAATAGCATCCGGAAGCCTGGGGTCGGTATTACAGAATGCTGCCAGTCTCTCCAGAGCCACCTCCGCTTCCAGGCAGTCAGAAGCCAGCCGTTCCTTAAGCAGCTCTAAATCGCCCCGCGTGTTACACTTGATATTCTCCTGCCGTAC
>JAQUOC010000094.1 GCA_028717305.1 Dehalococcoidales bacterium
AATATAAACGCTATCTTTTTGTAATTTTGCATTGAGATAATTATTTTTTATGTTGCTTGCGACCTTTTTAAAGTTTGTTAATATAAGCTGCAATGAATTCCATTTTGCCGCGGATGTTTTCCGAGCTACTGACAAGTATCTTCTGTCCGATTTCAAGATGACTTAAGCCTTCCAGCCCCCCATACTTAATCTGCTGTCCCTTCTCAAAAGTGATAGTCTGGCCGGTGAATTTGATTGTAAGCTCTCTGACCTTCTGGTCTTCAAAGTTTTCACCGGAACCCGTTACCGTGACAGCATTTTCTCCAATCGAGACAACCTCTCCCTTGGTATCGAAGACAGCGGCTGGTATGGAAGAACCCGGCGGGCGAACTGGATTATTCACTGCTTCCGGGTTTACCTCCGCCAGGGTTTTGCCTTGTTCTATCTCGCCCACGTTGCCAGCTTTCATGGTTTCAGGAATAGATGGCTGAACGGCAATTTCTTCCTCTTTCTGCTCCTCCGTTTGTGGCGAATACCAGGCAAAATACAGAACCAGGACCACTCCTATGATTACTGCCGCGATGATTATTGGAACTATTTTGTTGGATTTGTCGGTCATATGTTTTTAAAAACTTGCAAAAACGCTCGCTACTTTAGTAAAGAGATTGGCAAAAAGATTATTTAGCCAGCTTATCGGCGGCACTTCTCTGTATTCGGGGAGAGGGAACCTAATCTCGATAGTATCTGTCGTAGAGCATTCGTAATTACTGGTATCCGCTATAACCAGCGTTATATCTTGCTGTCTTTGTCCCGGCGGCGGGGCGGAAAATCCGACTTTAATTTCACAATCAGAGGTAGTATATCCTTCAAGCAGTTCAGCTATATCAGGCAAGACCCAGGAACAACTGACAAGACCATCGTAAGTAGTGGAATTGTTAGTCAGCGTAATAACTACTTCCTCGTCTATTTCCATTCCAACACAACTAGCCCCGTCGCAGAGGAAATCGGCATAAGGATAGCAATAATTGTAAGTCGTAAAGCTACTGCTCACCCAACCAGACCACTCACCGCCTGTATCTCTCGCTCTAACTTGACCGTAGTAAGTGCCGCCGCCAAAATCAATATTGTCATATGGCGCTATATTGCAACAATAAGTACACGCCGGAGCCCAGGAAGTACTGGAGGTATTAAGAGCCTCATAAGATGCCAATGGATCACCGGGGCCCGTACAATCTGAGTTGCTACAGAGCTTTATTTGATAGTCATAAGGCAGCTCAGCGTCGGTTTCCCAGGAAAAGGTGGGTATTCTTGATTGAGAGCAGGGAGCAGGGAATTCGTTGGTAAGGTTGGTAATGCTGGGGGCGAAAGAGAAAGAAGTCATGACACCGTAATCACCTTCCTTAAAATTCAGCCAGCCGATGACCTCTTCTTTCCAGGCATAGCCTGAAAACTCGCCAGTGGTAAAATCAATGGAAACTCCGTAGTCCGGGTCTGTCCCTATCATACTGAGCCAGCCGTCCCAATCATCGCCATAATTCAATGCTCTTGCCCATCCGGAAACCTCACCAGTTTCTGAATCAACTTTTGCAGAATACTGCGGATCTTCGGGGTACCCACTGGCGGGAGCGAAATCTATCCAACCGATATTGTCCGACCAGGCTTTACCGATGAAAGTTCCGTCTTCGTTTATATGAACTCCATAATCTATGGAGCCACAGGTTTCTTCGCTTGTACAGTTAAAACTCACCCAACCGATATTGTCCGACCAAGCCCAACCCCAGACATTATCATCTGAACTGGCTTTAACTCCTCCGATAAAAAATAAATTAGAAATCGCGAGTAAAGCTATTGTAAATATAAGGTATTTTCTACCCATTAGTGGATTCTATCAATGGAGGAAAATAAGTCAACTGTGGAAAACTGTTACGTTAAGAAAATTCAATGATAAATATGAAATAGTCCTACCGTGGTACAGAGCCAGGCATTGCCATTAATATCCATGTCCATTCCTTTAGGGTCGCGACCGGCTTTCATTTCGAGGAATCTGGAGATACTGCCATTGTTGTCTATGAAGTAGATCGTCTCACAAAAACGATCACCATCTTTCTGGCAGGTAGAAACGATAACTTCATTCTTCGGACCGACGGCGATGTCGAACATGCCTCCAATACGGCTCGAATCGAAAGTCCCTACGAGCGTCAAATTGCTTCCATCGGCTTTAGCTCGGTAGACACGCTGATAGCAAGGTCCCTGTCCCTTGGAACCCACGGCGGTTACAATAAATGCCAAGCGTCCGTCATCACCTACATCAATTCGTGAGTCGGTGAGCTGGTAGGCGTTGTCGTGAAAGGCAAGGTCAAAGCTTACCGGTAGCATGGTGACCTTGCCATTGGTATCCATTTTCCAAAGTTGCGTCGATTCAAAGGGATTCACGGTGATACAGTAACAGGAACCGTCAGGCCCAATGGCAATTTTTGTAGTTCCGTCGATATAGCTACTGATCGGGAAAACGGGAGATGATGAGGTCAGCGAGCCATCCTTCTCAAGTCGATAGAATTTGTCATCGGCATAAAAGCAGAGGCGGTTTTCTCGATCAACGTCTGCTGAAGATATATTGTCGAAGGTAAATTGCGTTAGTTCCATTTTAGTACCGTCAGGATAAACACGGATAAAATGTGATTTGATTACCCCAGGCAGAGAGGGAGTAGCAAAATATACAGATCCATCACGGCTGGCAGCCACTGCCTCGCTGTTAACTGCATTTACCGCCACAGGAATACCTGTCCCATTTTTCAGGTTATAGCTTACGATAATGTCCGAGCCTCGAGGAAGAAAAAGCAATTCTTCGGGAGAGAGCATCAGAAAATCACTCACTCCTGTTGGAACGCTTAGCTTAACACTAGAAAATCTCCCGGTTTCCACGTCAAAAAGCCTGATGCCGGAGAATATATCTTTGACATATATCCTGTTGTCTGGAGCAATTTCACACCATGCCGGTTCGTTTTGCAGATCATCGGCTAAGATTGTGAGTTGACCATCCGGTTTAACCAGGACAAACAACTTGGGGCCGGTAACGTAAATATCTCCATTGTCGGTAATATCGATATCTGTCGGGGATGATTCGAACGGAAGATGGGCTATGGTCTCCGCCGGGCTACCATTACCATTGAAACGAAATAGAATGTTGCTATGGGTGGCAGCGTAGATCTTCCCTGCTTTGTCCGTAGCCAGTGCGCTGGCACCTTCGCCAGTGGGAATAGTCCCTAATAACTCCGTAGCGCCGTTATCGGGGTGAAATGCGAAAATACGGTCATTTTTACAATAACAGACACGACCGTCAGGTAGAGCAGCAACGCCGGTCATAATTCCGCGTGAAGCAACAAGAGTCCGCACCGTACCATGGGACAACAAAGAAATATTCTCGTTGTAGCTACTTAGAGCTACGTCTCCATTAGGTAACAATGCAAGCTGGGCGCAGAGCCCGAAAGCGGTCGGTAGAACCTGCCGGGCGTTATAGCCGTCCGCCAGGTAGTATATGCCCAGTATATCATTCAAGATATCCAGTTCATCGGACTGACCTGGTTGGCCAGAGGGATCAGGCTCTACTCTTTCACTCGGAGATGGCGTTGATGTTTCATCATTTGGTTCAGATGAAGGTTGGCTATCCGGGAAGCGAAGCCGGCTCATATCAACACGAATGACCTCGGTATCGATAGGGTTACCGATATCCTCTCGCAGAAGGGTTAGCTGCACCTTGCTGCCGATTTTACCCCTGATTCTAAGGGCTAACTCGCCTTCCCTCATCTGCGAATAACTGACCCCATCCACAGCGGTGATGATATCTCCAGACTTGATTCCGGCTTCAGCCGCTGGTGAGTTTTCTGCCAGCTTCTCTACTACCGCACCCTCATCGTTGAATTTGATATTAATCCCGATGCCACCGCTACTGAGCTCAATGATTTTTGCCCAGTCCTCGTTATCCACTGTTATCGTGAGAGAGAGAATTTTCCCATCGCGCACCAGATACTCACATCCGGCGTTTACTTCGCTTAGTCCCATGATTCGCAAATCATCACCGGTTTCGCGCAATGTACAGGATACCTTATCGCCGTCAACCTCGTAATCGCTGGTAACCGTATTATGATGCTTCCAGGCAGCCGATGCTTTGAGATTCTCCTCGTACCGGGCTTTGCCTTCTATCCTGGTACCGGAAGGGTTCTGAATAAAGGTAAAGTCATCTGCTAGCAGGCTGAGGTACTTCTCTATATCATCGCTATTGGAAGCTTCAATAACTGCTTTAACAATATCTACCGGATTTGTCATCGCCGGGGTTTCATCCGCTCTGGTACAGCCTCCCAATAGAGCGACCGTTATCAACAGCACGATTAAGACCTTTTTCATCGTTTCCACCTACCTTATGACCCTGAAGGCAATTTAGGTTTCAGTACTGTATTCTTTTTCTTTCTTTGTTTTATTCGGGCGTGCGCGTTACTGATATTTGGGCAATAGTTGCTTCATAAAGTCCGGCGGGCAGAGTATTTGCGCCTTTCATTAAGGGTGGCTGGTATTCGTTGGGAAACAGAAAAGCGGCTATTTCAGTAGCCAATGAGTCAACTCCGCCGGTGGTAATATCACAGCTCCAGCTCCCGTCAGGCAGGATATCAGTTAGGGGGTCAGACCAGTAGGGTTTTGTATACCATAAGCCTTGAACTTTAATAAACACCGCTACCTTGTGCTTGTCAGATTCGATATGCCAGACTTGCCCCTTGAGAGTTTCGGCGCTATCGTACCGCGGCACATAAGTGAACTCGATGGCAGGCTCTCCGGGACCTCCGGGAATTATGGATTCACTCCAGTTGTCCGGTATGGTTTTACCGTTGAAAACATCTTTCATGCCAGGTTTCATGTTCCCGTCTTTGTCCCAGATGCCCCAGTTAGGTCCCCAGGAATCTTCTGATTTCCACGGCTCGTCAAAGGCTTCAAAGTAAAAGTAATCTACCCTGTTGTCCCTTGCCCAGGAAACGAAGTTGAGAAAGTAGAAACTGGCGTTTTCCGGAGACGGAATG
>JAQUOC010000095.1 GCA_028717305.1 Dehalococcoidales bacterium
GACCTACTGTGACGGCTACCCGCACCGGCAGCCGATTGTACCGCCCTTTATCATCACCGAGGAAGAGCTGAATCACGGCCTCGATGTCATCTACAGCGTCCTCAAGGATATCAAGCCGGTATAGTTGTCTGTTTCTTAGCCGATTATTCGGAAAGGTTGAAATGGTAGTGCTACACCTGATAGCATTATAGCTATCAGGTGTAGCTTTTGTGGAGGGTGGTCTCTGGAAGCACTAGAGGTAGCGCGTCGGGCAGTAGAAGCCGCCAGTGAAAAGAAGGCTGCCGATATCGTGCTGCTGGATGCCCGGGGGGTGTGTAGCTTTGCCGATTACTTCGTCATCTGTAGCGGTGATAGCAGTAAACAGCTTGAAGCCGTTCGTGATGAAGTTAGTCAGGTGTTAAAGAAGGCAGGTGTTACGCCTCATCACTGTGAGGGGACTACGGAATCGGGGTGGCTGCTGATGGACTTTAGTGATGTCATCGTGCATATCTTTGCTGCCCTTGAGCGAGAGCACTACCAGTTGGACGAGTTATGGAGTAATGCTGTCCCCGTAGTCCGGATACAGTAGACTGGCGGTTGCTTAACGGATCAAGCAAAGATTTCGTTCTCTTTAAAAAACAACCTGATCTCTATAGCGGCGTTTTCTCTTGAGTCGGAGCCGTGGGTGCTGTTACGTTCGATGTCCAGGCCGTAATCACTCCGGATGGTACCGGTTTCAGCTTTGGATGGGTCGGTTACCCCCATCGTTTTTCTGATTACCTCCACCGCGTTATCACCCTCGAAGACAGCGGCTACTATCGGAGACGAGGTAATATAGGTCACCAGGTTCTCAAAGAATGGCTTGTCCCTGTGGATTACATAATGGCGCTCGGCCAGTGTCCTGTTCATATGTAGCATCTTCAGCGCTATCAGTTTTAGCCCTGCCTCTTCGAAGCGGCCGATGATGGTACCCGCCAGCCCCCTCTGCACCGCATCCGGTTTAACCAGTACTAAAGACCTTTCCATATTTTCTTAAAGCTCCTTTAATAATATTCTGCTACTTGCTGTGGTCAAGCAGACCCTCTAAATCACCCAGTGTTACCTCCTTGAGACTGTCGACAATCAGGTCTGCCCCCTTAAGGCTTGCCCTGGGATTGGTATTGGTGACCGCCAGACAGTGCATTTCCGCCTTCCTTGCCGCGGCGACGCCGGCAATAGCATCCTCAATGACGATACAGTCCTTTGGTTCGACTCCCAGTTTCTCGGCGGCCAGCAGGAAGCCTAAAGGGCTTGGTTTCCCCTCTTTTACCTCTCGACCTGAGACAATGGCCTGGAACAGGCTTTCTATCTTCAGCTCGCGGGTAATCAGCCGGACGTTTTCCGGAGGGGCTGAAGAGCCTAAAGCCTGCAGGAAACCGTATTCCCGCAAAGACTTGATCAACTCTACCGCTCCCGGCAGCGGCTTCAGGTGGTTTTTTGCTCTCTTACGGAAGTTCTTTTCTTTTTCTGTGGCAATACTCTCTACTTCATCCGGAGATATGTCTTCACCCAGCACTATCCTGGTGATCGTGTCATTTCTCTGCCCGAAGTTACGCTTGAAATCATCCTCGGTGATGGTTACCCCTCGTTTCCGGAAGACTTCCTGCCAGGCCTTAAAGTGATAGGGGGCAGTGTCGGCAATAACGCCGTCCATATCCCATATTACCGCTCTGGTCTTATTGGGCAT
The DNA here is from genome assembly GCA_028717305.1 of Dehalococcoidales bacterium. Classification (GTDB taxonomy): domain Bacteria; phylum Chloroflexota; class Dehalococcoidia; order Dehalococcoidales; family UBA5760; genus UBA5760. The sequence continues at coordinate 1,706 of JAQUOC010000095.1, forward strand.
CATTTTAGAAGTTACATCCTTTCTTGCTGATGATATACTGGGTGGCTTTAGCTTCGGCCACCACCGTGCCGTCGCTTAAGGTCAGTTGTGCCCTTGTTTCGGCGAACCTTCGCTCGCGCTTGGTTATCCATGCCGTTATCTTGAGTTGTTGACCTATTGAGACCGGCCGTCTGAACTTAACCTCCATGGTTCCGGTGACTCCGGCAACATTCTCGAAGTAGGCGGCATAAGCCATTGCCTCATCGAGAAGAGTGGTCAGGATACCGCCATGGATAATATCCTTCCAGCCCTGGTGTAACTCGGTCGGGGTAAATTCGGATTTAGCTACTTTACCATCCCAGTGGAAGCTTAGTTTCACCCCGCAGGGGTTATTCCTGCCGCAACCGAAACACATATCACTGGGAGCGATTGATATTTCAGGTTCAGTTGTCATTTTGGCTCTCCATACTCCTTGACTTTTTCGGTCTGGTAATATGTGGTCGTCTCAGATATAGCGGGCTTAAAGCAGCCGGGTTATCGTAGCTTCCTGTCTTAAGCTGCTTTTCTCCCAGTTCGGCAAGGAAGCTGCTTCTACGCAAGCTGGCTGCTGGTGATGCTATCAGGGCTTTTTGTCCCAGGAGCTCTCTCAGTCTGGTGCCGGTAAGGGGTGTGATTTCACCACAGAATATCGTCCTGGTGGTTATCTCCGAGCACAGAGTTTCCAGAGTGGTTATTTGTTCGCTACAAATCTTATGCCAGCAGTTATATTTTGTCTGGTAGATAGCGGCGGCGATTTCTCCTCTCCCGGCCTGGAATATCGGGCAGATGGGTAGATTGGTTGCCGCATACTGGTAGGCGGCTACTTCCAGGGTGCTGATGCCTACTATCGGTATTGCCAGGCTGAAGGCCAGTCCTTTGGCGGTACTGATGCCAACCCTTAATCCGTTGTAGCTGCCCGGTCCCTTGGCCACGATAATCCCGCTTAGTGAAGCGGGACTTAACCCGGCCTGGCTGAGCAGGTTGGCCAGGCGTGGCAATAACTGGACGGAGTGGTTCTGGCCGCAGCGCCAGGTCAGTTCGCCGTACACTATGCCATCTTTTGTTAGCGCCAGGCTAGCCGTATCGGTTGACGTGTCTATCGACAGGTGCATCGGTCGCTCTTTCTGAGGGCTGAGAGACTTTTTAGAACATTTATTTTAGTTTTTTCAGCAGTTCTTGGTAGCGTATTCCGCTGGGTTTAAAGTGTAAACTGCGTCTGCTGTTTTCCAGATATTCCGTTTCAATCAGCAGGTGCTCCGGCGGCAACAGGCTCAGCCCTTTGTCTGCCCATTCAACGACAGAAACGCCGCTACCATAGAGATAATCGTCCAGACCCAGGTCGCTTATCTCTTCCAGATGGTCAAGCCGGTAGAGGTCTATGTGGTATAACGGTAATCTGCCGTAAAGCTCTCTCATTATAACAAAAGATGGGCTCAGGGCATAATCTTTTATGCCCAGTCCTCGGGCAATGCCCTGGGTGAGGCAGGTTTTGCCACTGCCCAGTTTGCCGGTGAGGAGAAAAACATCACCGGGCGAAGCTAACCTTCCGATGCGGGCTCCGATTTGCTTGGTCTGTACCGGGCTGTTGCTGACTAAATCAGACTGGTGAAAAATATGCCTCTCCTTCAGTTTCTGGTTTTCTTGAAATGTTCCCAGCCTCCCTTATTGAGTTCCAACTGGTTTCCCCGTTTGTCGATCAGGATTACCTGCCCCGTCTTATCGGCGGTCATTTCACCGATGATGGTTATCGGACATGAGGAGAGCTCTCTTATCCTGTTAACGACCTCGGTTCTTCCGGTAAAGAGGAGCTCGTAGTCTTCTCCTCCCGATAGTGCCAGCTCAAACGCTTTATTGCTGAAGTTAGCCTTGACATCGGGGTGAATAGGTATGTGGTCGATCTCTATCCTGGCGCCAAGACGGCTGGCCCGGCAGATGTGACCTAGATCTGAGCAGAGCCCGTCGCTGATATCTATAGCTGCCCTTGCTCCCTGCTTGACGATTAGCTGTCCTTCCACTATTCGGGGTAGGGGGTGAAGAAAAGCCTTTTCCAAGGTGGCAGTATTCTTGGTCTTAATACCGGGTCTTCTCAATATCTCCCAGCCGGCGCTGGCAGCGCCTAAGTAGCCGGTGACAGCTATCTTATCTCCTGCCCTGGCTCCCGAACGGGTGAGAATATCATCCTTCCCGTCCTGGGTGCTGCCCAGAACGGTGATGTTGATCATAATCTGTGCTGCGCTGCAGGTATCGCCGCCCACGATAGCTACCCCCGTCTGCTCGGCCAGTTCAACCATTCCTCGGTATAGGGTGGTTATGTCTTCCACCTCGGTTGTTTCCGGTAGGGCTATTGATACTACGGCGTAGCGGGGTATGCCGCCCATTGCGGCGATATCACTCAGGTTGATGGCCAGGGCTTTCCACCCCACCTCTTCCCAGGGGCAGACCGCCAGAGAGAAGTGTATATCCTGGATGAAGGAATCAACAGTTACCAGCTGCGTTGCAGTATCGCTGTGCCAGGCGGCGGCATCATCGCCGATTCCGATTAACAGCTGCTGCCAGGCGGGGTTCTGTTCATCCCGGGAGCACCGTACTATTTTATCCAGGAGGTCGATCAGCCCGAATTCACCCAGTTCAGAGACCTTCATAGCTAGGATTATAGCATGCCCTTATCGGGGCAACAACAGAACCTGGTGTCTGACTGTATCGAAGCAAAAACCAAGGCAATTAGGTAGAAAATCCCTCTGGCTATATCGACCAAAAGTTGTTATATTGTTAAGCAGGATGCGTTGCGCGATTATTGCCGATATTCATGCCAATCTGGCCGCTTTCTCTGCCGTACTGGCTGATATCAAGCAGCGGGGAGGGATAGATGAGGTTTGGTGTCTGGGAGATATCGTCGGTTACGGTCCTGATCCCTGCCAGTGTATCGAGATATTGCGTCGGCTGGAACACGTCTGTATTGCGGGAAACCACGATTGGGCGTCAATCGGTAAGCTCAGTCTCTCCGAATTTAACCCGGACGCTGCTTACGCTTGCCGCTGGACAGCGGAGCAGTTAAGCGCTGAGGACGTGGTCTATCTTGATGGCTTACCCCAGGTTTTCGAGAAGGGGGATTTTACCCTGGTACACGGCAGCCCGAGGCAACCGATTTGGGAATACCTTCTCTCCATCGGCAGCGCCAGAGAGAATTTCGCT
>JAQUOC010000096.1 GCA_028717305.1 Dehalococcoidales bacterium
GTGCCAGCCAGCCGCTGGGGATAGCCTCTACCGAAGCAGCCGCAATTATCCCCCCCAGCTTCATCACCGACCCTTTACCATACCGCTTTTCTATCTGGTTGATGGCTAGCCCTAGTGCCTTCTCTTTCTCCGTGGTCATTTTCGCCTCAAAACCAATAATAACACAGGCGTTCTGTCAAAACAAGCAGTTCCTGGCAGCAGCCATTCTTCGCTTATTCAGGGCGCGCTTGCTCCGGCTGCCAGTCCTCATCGCTATAGAAGCCGATGCCGAAAAACCCCGGCCCCAGGTGACTGGCCAATACCGGACCCAGCTCAAGAAGCTCCAGGTCGGCGCAGGAAAAGCACGCCTCGACCTCCTTTTTAAGCAGCAGGGCCGATTCCATGTTTGCCGTATGGACTACACCAACATGATCCGGAGACCGTCCTCCCTGCCGCAGTTTCATCAGTTCTATGATATACTCTATCGCCTTAGCACTGGTTCTCGCCCGGGAGAGCACCTTGAGTTCACCGCCCTCAAAAGCCAGGATCGGCTTAATCCGGAGCAGGGTACCGAGCAAAGCCTTGGCTACCCCGATACGTCCACCCCTGGCAAGGTACTCCAGCGTGCCAAACGCACCAAAAGCATTCATGCAGGAATTTAGTCTTTCAATGGAATACTTGAGATGAGGTAGTCTCTGCCCGTCTTCCGCAGCCCTGACGGCAGGGGCAATCAACATACGTAAGGCTACCGTGAGGCAGTCTACTATCTCAATCTGTGCCTGAGGCAGTTTCTGCCTGGCCGCTCTGGCAGAATTGACCGTTCCACTGAGCAGGCTGGAAATATGAAGAGAAAGGATAGGATGTCCCTCTTCAGCAAGCTCGCGGTACAGCCGGGTAAAATCACCCACCGAAGGCTGCGAAGTAGTCGGCATAACGCCGTCCCTGGACAGACGGCAATAGAATTCCTCATTGGTAATATCGACCCCCTCATTGAAGACCTCGGTTCCCAAGATGACCTTAAGCGGCACGACACGGACATCATAACGGGCGATCTCCTCCGCTGACAGGGAAGCGGTACTATCAGTAACAATCTTAACCTTGCCGGTTCCTGTCATTAAGCCATCCTTAGTTAAAAAACAGCGACCGGCGGCGGCAGACGCTTATGCGCATTGGCCGCCATCCTCGCCTCAATCTTCTTTCTCAACCCTTCCGGAGCCTCGCCGGTAAGTAGATAGCAATCGAGCGCCTGATAGCTAATGCCCATTTCGCCTTCGTCGGTTTGTCCCGGCCACAGACCGGCCGAGGGAGGTTTATCAATAATCGGCTGCGGGATATCCAGGAAGCGGGCCAGCTCCCTTACCTGCTCCTTAACCAGGTTGCCCAGGGGCATAATATCCACTCCGCCATCTCCGTACTTGGTAAAGTAGCCGATGGCAAGCTCGCAGCGATTGCTCGACCCGACCACAGCGTAGCCAAGCCGGTTGGCGAAGTAATAAAGGGGCAGCATCCTCAGCCTGACCTTAAGATTAGACCTGGCCATCTTGCCCGGAGCCGACCCTACATCATCGCCGGCCAAGACCTCAAGCAGGGTGTCAAAGACGGAATCCAGAGCGACCATCCTGGTCGGGATAGAAAACCGGCCGGCTACGGCCAGGGCATGCTCGGCATCCTCCCCGCAGCTATAGCACGGCATGATGATCCCCAACATGTTCTCGGGAAAAGCACGCCGGCACAGTACCGCTACTACCGAGGAATCAAGCCCACCGCTCATCCCCAGGACAACCCCCTTGCACCCGGCGGCAGTCACCTGCTCCTTCACCCAGACGACCAGTCTATCCACCATGTACTGACAATCCATATCGAACCTCCTGCCATCAACCGAAAGTATACTACCCTCAGCCTGGACAATCAAAAGGACAGATATCGCTTAAGCAGCAACTCCGGCAGAGCGGGCGGCGGCGACAGACTTCCTTGGCCAGACGGACCAGGAGAGCATGGTATTCCTGAAACATCTCGCAATCAGCAGGCAGGTTATCCATAAAAAGGGACTGGTAGGCGGCGTAGCCCTCGGCCCGAGGGGTCATCCCGAGACGGTCGATAATGCGGCGGGTATAGGCATCGATAACAAAAACCGGTTTCTTTGCCGCATAGAGCAGGATGGAGTCTGCGGTCTCTTCTCCAACACCATGTACGGAAAGCAGCTCCCGGCGAAGGGCAGCGGTATCAACTGCAAAGAGCTTCTCAAGGTCATCGCCACAGGTCTCCCCGAGCCATCGGGCCAGGTACTTGAGCTTTAGGGCCTTGGCATTATAGTAACCGCAGGGTCGGATAAGACCGGCAAGCTCAGCGGCGGGCAGATCGCGCAGTGCCTGCGGGGACAGCAGCCGCCTGGCCCTCAGGTTAGCAATCGCCTTTTCCACATTTCGCCAGGCCGCCGACTGGGTCAGGATGGCACCGACCATCATCTCAAACGGTCCGTCAGCGGGCCACCAATGCTGCGGGCCGTAGCAGTCGACAAGCCGGCGGTAGATCTCCCCGAGTTTCCGGTTCACCCGGTAATATTCACCTATCCACGGGGGCACCGCCGCATCGACCACGGAGTCACCCTGCGGGATATAGGGTTTGATATCGATCACCGGAGTGCCGGTAATAGCGTCAAGGCCCTCAACCACCAGGACATTCTTACTTCGCTCAATCAGTCTCACCATTGCTATCCCGACCGGGTTGGGACGGTATGGCGAGCGTGTCGCAAAAAGCCCCACCAAGGGATACTCACGCCTACCCTGGGGATGTACCTTCAGTAACAGCCCGTCGGGATCAACCTGATGCATCCAGTATAAGACTATAATGTGGGAAAAATCATCGAGCCCATCCAGGGCCCCGGCCAGGCTCCGGTCAATCACAACCTCGGCAACAGCCCCCGATTGGCCTGGCTTTCCCAACCCCCCGGGTCTGCTTCGGACCACCCCGATAGCCTTCAAGGCTACGCCGGCTAGTTCAACGACCATTCTAAACTCACCGCAGCAATGGTAACACCCTCCCCACCCCCCTGACAAATCACTGTTTCGGAAATTCAACCCCCGGGCCTGGTTTACCAACCATCAAGAGGCTATAATATGCTACAATAGAGCCTGATTACGGTTGGTTAAAAAGTGAATCCTTTCAAAAGGCTGCGCCAGGGACTGATTATCCTGACGAATAGTTAAGACGACAGGCCCACTCCTGCCCAATCCCACCGGTGAGATAGCCATTGAGGGAGGAGACATACTGACTGTCATCGGTAACAGGAATCAACTGGTGGAGTTCGTTGAAGAGTCTTTGTTAAGGAGGTAATACCAGTGAATAAGGTCAAGGTAGGTATTATCAATGTTACCGGTTACGCCGGCGTCGAGCTGGCCCGCTTACTATCTCAGCACCCGGCGGTGGAGCTTGCTTCGGTCACCGGGCGCTCTCTGGCGGGGCAACTCCTGGGCGAGGCCTTTCCGCAACTGTCCGGTATAAATCTTACCATTGAGGCAAAGCTGGGCCAGGTTGAGCTGGCATTCTCCGCTATGCCGCACCAGGAGAGTGCTAAAGAGGTGATCACGCTTCTCGACCGCGGCGTTAGAGTGATTGACATAAGCGCTGATTTCAGATTGAAGGACGCCTCCGCATACCTTAGCTGGTACGGGGTCAGTCACCCCCGGCCCGAACTGCTGTCCCATGCCGTCTACGGACTGCCCGAGCTACACCGCACTGACATTGGATCGGCCACCCTGGTGGCTAACCCCGGCTGTTACCCCACCGGAGCCATTCTGGCACTGGCTCCGGCAGTCAAGTCCGGGATAATCGCTCCGGAGGTCATTATCGACAGCAAGTCCGGCGTCTCGGGAGCGGGGCGGAGCTTAAGCTTAAAGACCCACTTCCCCGAAGCTAATGAAAATGTTACCGCTTACGCTCTGGACGGACACCGACACCTGCCCGAGATTGTTCAGGAGCTTAGCCAGCTTGCTCCCGGATCGCCCCCACAGGTAAGCTTCGTCCCTCACCTGATACCGATGACCCGGGGAATACTGACCACCGCCTACGCCCCCCTGGCCCCGGGTAAGATCTCGGTCGACCGGGAAGGGCAGCAGGCGCTGCTCAAGCTCTACCGCGACTTCTACCGGGACGAGCCCTTCGTCAGAGTGATCGAGGAGCCCCCGCACACCAAGCATGCCTGGGGAAGCAACTACTGCTTTATTTGTCCCACCATCGACATAAGGACAGGGAGACTAATTACCGTCAGCGCCATCGACAATCTGGTCAAAGGGGCCGCCGGACAGGCAATCCAGAACATGAACCTGATGCTGGGGATTGAAGAAACATCCGGGCTTGGCGCCCCGGCTGTTTATCCCTGAAAAGGCTTCCCTTGGCAAGCTCACTTGTGTTATAATTAAGCAAGATGGTTACCTTGATATCACATAGAATTATTTCCTGTCGGGTAACCTCTTTTCGCTACTGCAATCTGTACTTATGTTCAACCTTCCCTCTCCCTCTTACACACTGCTAAACGGAGGTCAGACCGGCTGTGACCGAGCAAAGGCTAGAGTCAACCGAGCCGCAAAGAGGATACACCGCCAAAGATATCCAGGTGCTGGGTGGTCGGGAAGCGGTACGCAAACGACCCGGTATGTATATCGGTAGCACCGACCAGCGCGGTCTGCACCATATCGTCTATGAGATTGTCTACAATAGCGTTGATGAAGCCATGTCCGGCTTCTGCTCCAGAATAGTGGTCACCCTGGAACGGGACAAATCGGTTAAAGTTGAAGACAACGGGCGCGGCATCCCGGTAGATATCCACCCTACCACCAATATATCCGCCCTGCAGACGGTAATGACCACCCTCCACGCAGGTGCAAAATTCGGCGGTAAGATATATCAGGTATCCG
>JAQUOC010000097.1 GCA_028717305.1 Dehalococcoidales bacterium
TCTTCGACAGCCCCTTCCAGCTCGGCAGGATTTTTTACTTTGATTCCTTTACCGCCACAGATTTGCGCATATTCCGCGAAATTGCAGTTGTAAAGGTCGGTCTGCCAGTTGGGATAGTTCTCGACTTTCTGCTCCTGCATGATCATGCCGAGCTGCTTATTGTTAAAGAGGAAGACCTTAACCGGCAGGTCATATTTTACGGCGGTGAGAAAGTCGCCCATCACCATCGAAAAGCCGCCGTCTCCTGTAATGCAAACAGCCTGCCTGTCTCGGTAGGCCAGCTGTGCCGCGATGGCTCCCGGAAGCCCGGTACCCATCGAAGCCAGATAACCGGACATAACCATCTTTTGGGTGGATTTCATCACGAAGTTTCTGCCAAACCACCAGCCGTTGTCACCGACATCCAGGGATATTACGGCGTCTTCTGCGATTTTGTCGTTCAGCACCTTGATTATATACTGCGGCCTTATCGGAGTTCGGGATGGGTCTGCTTCTTTAGCAAGCAGCTCTGTCCATTCCTTCTTCAATCTGGTTATTTCAGCCTGATAGTTCTTATTTTCTTTTGCGGCGACCTTCTCCGTCAGTTTCGGCAGTATCTCGGTGCTGCTGCCCCACAATGAGACCTCGGTAGGATAGTTCTTTGCCAGCACCATGGGGTCTATGTCAATTTGTACCATTCTCTTCGGCGGTATCTGTGTCATATCAGAAAATGAGGACCCGACCACAATCAGCAGATCACTACCCCGGACCAGTTTGGCAGCGGCTGTTGATCCAATTGTCCCGTGACTGCCAACATATAGTCCGTCAGTCTCGTCAATAACGCCCTTACCCTTGAAAGTCGTTACTACCGGTGCGCAGATTTTACGGGCTAATCGCAGCAGCTTATCGCCCTGACCAATGGCTCCGAAACCGGAGATAATAACGGGACTTTCGGCTGCATCAATCGTTAGGGCAGCTTCTTTTATCAAACGCTGGCTCGGTAGAATACTTCTGTTGGTTATTCTGCCCTGCATTGGCAGTACATCGGTATCGTACGGAATCTTCTGGATGTCGTTAGGAATGCTGATGTGGGATACTCCTCTCTCCAGCAGAGCATGCTTGATGGCCAATGTGACCAGGCTGGTCGTTTGTTCTTCCGCCATCAGTATCTTGTTGAAGACGCATATCGGTTCGAAGAAGGAATGCTGGTCGATTTCCTGAAAAGAGCCGGGACCAATTAGTTGCCTTTTCACCAATCCGGTCAGGGCCAGCACCGGAGCGTGATCGAGCTTGGCGTCATACAGACCGGTAGCCAGATTGGTTGCCCCGGGTCCGGCTATGGTCAGGCATGCTGCTATGTGTCCGGTTAGCTTGCCGTAGGCTGCGGCCATAAACGCAGCGGTCTGTTCGTGCCGTACTTGGATGAACTTCATCCGTTTATTCTTCCTGACTGCGTCGACCAGACCCAGTGCGGATGTGCCAGGTATGCCGAAGACATACCTGATGCCCCACTCGGCCATTTGTTCGACAAAGATATCCGAAACCGTACTGGTTTCTTCCCTCTTTCCGCCGCTTTCTTCTGTGAGGGGGACGAAAGCCGCTTTAGGGGCATTGCAGACGGGGCACCTCCAGTTATCCGGTAACTCCGAGAACTTCCTGCCCTCCTTTGCTTCGTCGTAGATGTAATTGCAGACCGTACACCTAAATTTTTTCATTTATCAACCTCCAGTAGGGGCTCTATTCTTAATTATAACATCCGCCCGTCCCATGGTTTTAGGGGCGAAATTGGGAGCCTTTAGAGTTAGTATTATATCTCTTTAGTTTTATGATGTATTGACTGATGGTGGATTGGTGGTAAAATAGGACGGATCTATCGCCGGGGGGTAGTCTTATGGAAGCAAGATACGATAAGGGGCAAAAGGTGAAAATCGTCTCGGTGAAAGATAAGCAGGGGAATGTAAAATACCCCCACAACGAGAAGTATGTGGATGAGGTTGGTGTAGTCCTGGATTCGTTTTACCTGGGAGCATTTCACGTTCTCTATTACCGAGACCACCTTCCTGAAGATGCCTATATTTATAAGGTTCACCTTGGTATGAGTAATACTGTGGTGACGGCAGCGGAGGAAGAACTGCAGCCCTGCCCCTGATAATATGCCGGGGAATTATCGTGCCACCGGTCGGCGGAGCAGGATGGAGAGAATAACCGCATCCCCGGCAATCGTCAGGCTGTGGGAGTTGACCTCCCAGCCATCGGGGACGGCGGCCGGCAGGTGCTCCACGACCTCCCCGAGCTTAGCGGTCAGTGACTGCCCGTCGCTTTCCTTCCTGTAGTCAGGTTTCACTGAGCCTACAGTAGGGGTAAGGTATTCGACCAGTACGCGGTATTGATACGGGTGGCAGCTCATGATACCCTCCTTCTTCGCTATGATTAGGTAAGTCTAGTTACATCCGAAATGTTCTGTCAATGTCCTATGCCTGATTCCCGGTAGAGAACCCTCCGGTCACCGAGGCGGCGTGTCATCTTCGCCCCGTCCAGGTATTCCAGCAGAGCCAGGGCATACTTACGGCTGGTCTTGAACATATCCCGTACTTCAGCTACAGTTACGCTTCCCGCTGCCTTCAGATGTGCGGTGATCCCGGCTACCATTTCATCATAGGCTCGACGGGAGAAGACCACATCCTCGCTTATTTTGATCACCTGGTTACGGGCAACGAGCAGTTTGAGCAGGTCCGCTTGCGGTATGAGGCTGCTGGGCGGGGCATAAGGACTTTCCTCCAGTGACTTGAGAAAGGTGTCTATCTGCGTCTGCTGAGTCTTAGTTAGCTGAACTTGATGGGAGGCTAGGTGGATAGCAGCGCTATCTTCGATAACGGTACCTTCGTCAAGGAGCTTTTTTATAATCGCCGGGCTATGTGCTGTCATCTTTAACCGGCTGCTTAACTCTGCCCTGGGCATCCCCGGGCGGGATGGGTACCTGAGGTGATAGTCCTTAAGGATGTCGGTCACCTGGCCGGCCAGATGCTCCCAGCCGGGTGCAGTCAGAAGGAGCTCGCTTTCCTCCCTGCCTATCCTGATTATCTTGCCCTGCTCGATAAGTGAGGCTACTGCCGGGTTAAGCTCGCTGACAGGCAGGCCGCTCTGTGTGGAAAGGTCGGACATCTTGAGCGGTTTACCTTCCAGTATTGCCATAATCAGCTCTTCGGAGGTTCCCTGCGCTCTGCGCCTGAGGTTCTCGATGACGGTTGGGTGCAGTCGGCGGTGCCGTCTGGTATGAGCCTCGAGGACTTCGCCGCCGCCGAGGGTAGCCTCCGGCGAGCGGATGATAAAACGGTCGCCCTTAACCAACGCCACCGGCTTACTCAGTGACAGCTGTGCCCAGCCCGTCTCGCCGGGCTTGATCTCGTCTTGTTCCAGCAGGCGGACTCTGGCTTCAGCCTGGGCGGACCCGGCATAAAAGTTCACCGTGGCGCTGTGCAACAGGGGGTGATGGAGATGGGGTAGCAGACTTAGCTTAACCGAGAGCATCGTGGTGGGGGAGAGCCAGCCGGGTATGGTGATCACGTCACCACGCTGCGGTTCGGTGGCGGCGATGCCGGTCAGGTTGACGCCGACCCTGCTTCCAGGCGCGGCTGTTTCGACAGAGGTCTTATGCGTCTGCAGCCCCCGTATCCGTGACCTGAGTCCGGATGGAACAAGCTCTACCTCCTGACCTGTGCTGAGCGAGCCGTCAATCAGTGTTCCGGTGACGATGGTACCGGAGCCGGCAATGGTAAAGACGCGGTCTATGGGAAGTCTGGGACGGCCGATATCCTTTCTGGGTGGAGTGGAACCGAGGAGCTTACCGATAGTCGAGGTCAGATCAGCGAGGCCCTCTCCGGTCAGTGCCGAGACGGCGACGATCGAGGATCGGGTAAGGGTGGTCGGAGCGAGCAGACTGATTACTTCCTCTCTGGCCAGAGCCAGCCGCTCATCATCTACCAGGTCCTTTTTGGTGAGAACGGCGATTCCTCTCTCTACACCGAGTATGTTCAGGATAGACAGGTGCTCCCTGGTCTGTGGCATCACTCCTTCGCCGGCATCGATGATAAGCAGGGCCAGGTCGATGCCGCCCACTCCGGCCAGCATATTCTTAATCAGCCGTTCGTGACCCGGGACATCAACAATGCCAACCTCCTGACCATCGGGCAGCTTCAGCCAGGCGAAGCCCAGGTCAATGGTCATGCCCCGTTCCTTCTCCTCACGCAACCGGTCCGGGTCTATGCCGGTCAGGGCGCGCACCAGCATCGATTTGCCGTGGTCTATGTGTCCCGCAGTACCGATTACAAACATCGGGCATTCCTTTTCGCTGCGGCGTCACCTGGCCTTAAGGCTAGCAGCGGCGTCTTGCAGGGCTTTGACTACGATCGTGTTTTCTCCTGGAAGTACGGAGCGGGGATCGAGCAGCAGGAGATTGTCGCTAATTCGTCCGATGACCGGTATCTCTCGCTGGCGCAGCCGCTGGCTTATGACTTGCGCTATATTACGCTTACTTTTGCCTCCCTCTTCTCCGATGGCAACCAGCCTGGTTGGTAAAGTGGCCCCGGGCAGACTGCCGCCTCCGACCATCGTTTCTCCGGCGATCACCCTGGCCAGTCTCTTGAGTGGTCCGGCCCAGATTACGGCCCGCTGCTCAATCTCGCCCAGAGGGGCGGCAATCATACGCCAGACTGGGATCTTGGTTATCGCTTCACATTTCAGGTAGTGAACCAGGGTGGCGGCTAGACCGGCCAGTCCTATCTTATCGATCCTTACCGCACGCGCCAGCGGGTGTTTCTTCAATTTTTCTATCAGTTCTTTCCGACCGGCAACAATGCCAGCTTGAGGACCACCGAGGAGCTTATCAGCGGAGAAGAAGAC
>JAQUOC010000098.1 GCA_028717305.1 Dehalococcoidales bacterium
AGTATGGGGCAACGGGGTTGCAACTACCTCCATGCATCCGGTGGCGTTAACTACAATCACATCCCGCCCCAGCGCCTTGAAGGTTTGCCTTACCGCCAGGGCTTCAGCACAGCCGACACAGGCACGGTGCCCGGGGGCAAAGTTCTCCTTTTTCTTGATTAACTTGGGAACAAAAACAGCGTATTTCTCCATTATTCCCTCACCCCAAACATTTCAAACTCCTGTTCGGTTCCTTCCTTGGCAATCCTGGTCCCCCGCTCGATTATCTCTCTGAACCCCGCGAGCGAGACCACTCTGCCCCCCAGACCGCCGACAAAACCGACGACCTTGGGCTTTTTGTCCAGGTTATACAGGGCTGATCTGACTTCGGAGCAGACCGGTCCACCGGGCCCGCCGAAGGAAAGAGCCCTATCGAACACGATAAGCACATCGATGTCTTTAACAGCCTGGCGGATTTCAGCAAAGGGGAATGGCCGCCATAGTCTGAGATTGAGCAACCCCACCGCATTACCATCATCACGCATAGCATCTACCGCGCTCATAGCGGTCTCACTAAAGCTGCCCATAGTCATCAGCAACACCTTAGCACCTTCACAACGGTAGCACTGAATCGGGGAGTAATAACGCCCGAAGATATCACCGAATTCCTTCCAGGCTTCCAGAATCACCTCTTTAGAAGATGTCAGGACTACATCCTGCGCCTTTTTCACCTCGGTGTAGATATCCGGCGGTCCGAAAGCCCCCATCGTTACCGGTCTGTCCGGATCCAGGGGCAGGGGATACTCATTCGGTGGCAGGAACTTGTCAACTTTATCCTGATCTTCAAGATATATCGGCTCAATGACATGGGTCAGTTGGAACCCATCCAGATGTATCATCACCGGAAGTAGTACTCTGCGGTCTTCACCGATACGGAAGGCGCAGAATATATTATCAAAGGCCTCCTGCCCGTTGGTGACAAAGATCTGAATCCAGCCGGTATCGCGAACGGACATCACATCGGAGTGATCCCCCCAGATGCTTATCGGCGCCGAAAGGGCACGATTGGCCACCGCCATAACGATGGGCAATCGCATTCCCGAAGCAACGTAGAGCACTTCATGCATCAACTCCATTCCCTGACTGGCAGTGGCGGTAAAGGTTCTCGCCCCGACTGCTGCCGAACCGAGACAGGAACTCATCGCCGAGTGCTCCGATTCAACCGGGATATAGGACGCATCCAGCTCGCCGCTGGCTACCATCTCGGAAAGGTCTTCCACAATATGGGTCTGTGGGGTAATGGGATAGGCCGCGACAACATCAACGTTGGCCAGCCTGGCAGCGATGGCGACAGCCCGTGAGACCTCTATACCTACCCTTTGTGTCATTACTCCTCCTCTACCATATTAATCGCTTTTGTCCAGCACTCCCGGGCACAGATGCCACACCCCTTACAGTAAAACAGGTCGGCCTCAAAGTATCCCTCTTCGTTCGGCTCAATACACCCCTCGGGACAATAGATGGAGCAAAGGCCACATTTGATACAACGCTCGTGTGCGTAGGTCGGCCGCTGCGTCCTCCAATCGCCGGTCTGATACTGGCGGGCACTTCCCGGCTCGGTGATTATTGCGCCAATCTCTATCTGCTGCCAGGTTGGCTTACCTTCTGATTCCGTCAATTGCTCTTCCCCCTTACCGTCGTTCCCTCATATGCTTTCTGCATCGCGTTGATGTTCTTATCCGCCAGGCGACCGAAGCGATGCTTCAGCGGCTCTATCAGGGAGTCCAGTTTGGTAACCTCGGCAGCTTTCAGCAGGGCTCCGACCATAGCAGTATTGACAATAGGCACTCCCAGCGTCTCCCGGGCAATCCGGGTCGCGTCAACCGTCGCCAGTGCCCACTTGTAGTGATACTCCTTTATAATTTCATCCGCTGTTTTGGGAGTATTAATCAACAGTATGCCGTCAGCCTTAAGACCGGAACTGACATTAACGACACGCAACAGGTCCGAGGCCAGTACCACCACAACATCAGGCTCATCAATTTCAGCCCTTACCCGTATCGGGTTATCACTGTCTATCCTGACAAAGGCCACCACCGGGGCACCCCTCCTCTCCGCACCAAAGGCGGGAAAGGCCTGGGCATACTTGCCCTCATTTATCGCCGCCTGTGCCAATAGTTCAGCAGATGTGACCGCCCCCTGACCACCCCGACCATGCCATCTAATCTCAACGAGTCCTGCCGTATTCGTCACCTAAAAGCCTCCTAAAAATTGCCATAAAAACGCCCCTGGAGCGACTCGAACGCTCGCACCCAGCTCCGGAGGCTGGTGCTCTATCCACCTGAGCTACAGGGGCATGATTGGATACCCCACTTAGCTTCTAAACCATATCTTACCAAATAATTGGTATCGGATTCAATAATTAAATCAGCCAGTTCAACTAGCATTTATTCACTAAATCCGTATCAATAGAAGGATACAAGGCTAAAGCTGAGTAGAGAAGACATACTGTGTTGTTGTCTTCAGCAATTTCCGTACCAGGGCTAACTGCGGCCGATATAAAGAAATTCTTCCTTCCCGTACATCCAGCGGCATATCAAGTACCTTCTGTATTACTTTCTTCTCCACCTCTCCGGGACACAGCACCGCCATTTCAGTCCGCCCGGCACTCACTTCGATAAGTATCGGCAGCGACAGCATCTTCTGCTCGTCAGCATCTATTAAATCGGCCAGATATTTTAGCTCTTTCCGCTTGAAAAGGTGGATACTGCCGTCATTACATAGTACATGTGGGTACTCTTCATCCCACAGATCGGAAAGCAATTTCTGGCTGCCAGGCAGATGGGCATTCAATACCCTCAGTTCACCCGTTAAGTATTTCTGAAGCATCCTGTCGTAGGGTAACCCGCTATCCATCCGCCTACTTTCGCTCAAGCAGTACCTTTACCCGTTTTAACCTCGACTTTTCCTCTCTATCCCTCTCTTCAAACTTCATGTTAAGGTATTTTATCGTCGCCTGCAGACCGGGAATGATCAAATGCTCCAAAGCATTCACTATCCTCTTCGTCCGGTTAATCTCCATACCCAGCTGAGCCATACCTCTCTGCAGCTCGGCCAGCTCGACAATAGCCTCCAGGCACTTTTCCGACAGCTCGGCAGTTCGATCCAGCCACGAAGAGGTGTCAATCAGACTGTAGCCCCTGAGCGTAGTCTTGTCCTTCTTCAGCTCAAAAGCAGGGATTTTCACTCCGCCGATATTTCTTAAGCCGGCAGCAACCTCAAGGCCCCCCTCGCTGGCAGTGAGTTCCTTTTCCAGAGCAATATAGCCGTGATAACCGGCAGCCAGCGACAGCGCCTTATACATCGCAGAGAAATCATCAAGCAGGCCCTTCTTTACCTCTACTGTCTGTCCGGCTATCTGCAGGAATTCCATAACCAGTATCGATACCCTGTCCTTGATGAGCTTCTGGATCCTGGAAGCAAGGGTAAGCCGCCGCCTTAGCTTAATCAGCTCAATCTTGGTTGGTCTGGTTACTTTAATAAGCTGTGACATTTTCTATCTCTATACCTATACCGATCAGTCAGGAATATATTTCCCGGCTGAACTGATGCTGTCCCACGCCGCTACGCCCCTCCGGAATACTTGGGTAGGTACTTCTTAATCAGGTCCTCACCAATCAGCTTCAGGTCCTCTTCAGGCAGGGCCGAGAATATCGACCAGCCTATATCCAGGGTATCCTCCACTTTTCTTTTCGTTCCTTCTCCTTGAGAGATAAACTCCCGCTCGAACCGGTCGGCAACGTTCAGGTATAACCTGTCTCTTTCCCCCAGTGCTTCGGCTCCGATGATGGTCGATATCTCTCTTAAGTTACACCCTTCGGCATAAGCGGCATAGAGCTGCATAAAGACGTTGTTATGGTCTTCTCTGGTCTTACCAGCCCCGATACCCTCCTTCATCATCCGTGACAGGGAGAGGAAAACATCAATCGGCGGGTATATCCCCTTTCTTTCTAAGTCACGGGACAGGACGATCTGCCCTTCCGTAATATAGCCGGTCAGGTCAGGAATAGGGTGCGTGATATCATCGTCAGGCATGGTCAGGATGGGCATTACGGTCACCGACCCTTCCTTACCTGTGATCCGGCCTGCTCTCTCATACATCGTAGCCAGGTCGGTATACATATAACCCGGGTAGCCTCTCCTCGAAGGTATCTCCTCACGCATCGCGGAGAGCTCGCGCAGTGCCTCGCAGTAATTGGTGATATCGGTAATGATAACCAGTACATGCATACCCTCCTGCCAGGCCAGATACTCTCCGGCAGTCAGGGCCAACCGTGGGGTTGATATCCGCTCAATAACCGGGTCAGAAGCAGTGTTGATGAAGGCCACTGTTTTCTCCCGGGCACCGGTCTGCTCAAGATTCTGCATAAAAAAGTCGGCATCATCATAGCTAATGCCGATGGCACCGAAAACAATGGCAAACTGCTCTTCCGTCTTCTTAACCGAAGCCTGCCTGATCAGCTGTGCCACAATCCGGTTGTGGGGCAGTCCGGAGCCGCTGAATATCGGCAGCTTCTGCCCCCTGACCAGAGCGTTAAGGCCATCTATCGCCGAGATACCGGTCTCAATAAATTCGGCGGGAGGCTCACGGCCGGCCGGATTGACCAGCCCGCCGTTGACATCGAGATAGTCCCGGGGAATTATCGCTGACCCGCCGTCTATCGGGTTTCCCGAAC
>JAQUOC010000099.1 GCA_028717305.1 Dehalococcoidales bacterium
TCGCCGACGATAAGGATAACCTTGTGCCCCAGTTCCTGGAACTGGCGCAGCTTCTTTAAGGTTACCATGTGACCGAGGTGAATATCGGGGAAGCTGGGATCGAAGCCCTCTTTAAGCCGCAGCTGTCTGCCGGAGCGGAGCAGCGCAATCATCTCTTCTTCAATGATAATCTCAGCCACCCCTCTTTTCAGGAGACGGCTAACATCGATGTCAGTGTTTATTTTACTCATCTCAACAGCTACTTCCTGCCCCGGACTCGAGCAATTTCCTCCCTTTTTCAATATCCGCAGCTATCTGCTGTCTCAACTTCTCAACGGTGTCGAACTTTTCCCCGCCGCGAAGCCGCTCAATAAAATCGACTTTCAGATCTTTACCGTAGAGATCACCGGAATAGTCGAGGATACAAACCTCTATCATGCTCCAGCTTTCACCGAAGGTAAGACTGGCACCGACGTAGGTCATCGAATTATAAGCTATATCATCAATACATGCCCGGGTGGCATAAACACCTTCGGCTGGGATAGCCTGCTCCGGGTCGATACCCAGATTGGCGGTTGGAAAACCCAGCAGCTTAGCACCCCGGTTCGCTCCAGGTACTACCTGCCCGTGCAGGCTGAAAGGACGACCGATTAGGTTCTGCACCCTTTTCATATTCCCACTGGCCAGTGCCTTCCTGACCAAGGTACTGCTGACAGCTTCGCCATTTAACTCCAGCGGGGGCACCACGTCTACCGTAAAGCCCATGTCTTCACCCAATACCCGCAGGGCATCAATACTGCCCTCTCTGTTCCGGCCGAGGGCAAAGTTGTGCCCGACTACCAACCCCTTCATTCTCAGGTATTGCTGCATCAAGCCGACAAAGCGATCTGCGCTGATTTGAGCCAGCTCAGCATCAAAAGGCAGAATAAAAACGGCATCAACATTCTCGGCAGAAAGGAGCTCGACCTTCTGCTCGATGTCGGTGAGAAACAGTAGACCGGACCTTGGCGCCAATACCTTCTGTGGGTGCGGGTTAAAGGTGACTACCCCGCTTAACAGGTTGCGCTCTTTAGCCTTTTCCTTCAGGCTTGAAAGAAGGTGCTTATGCCCGAGGTGGACACCATCAAAAACCCCGATGGTCAATAATGTATCTCCACCGAGCTCTTTACCGGGGGAGGAACGGGCTAGATCTTCCTCTATCGACATGACTGCTCACCGGGCTATGTTTACTACTAGCTAAGACACTGTCCGGAAAACCAATTAAGGGGAATTATACAAAGACCTCGGCGGTTTATCCTAGCTGAAGTAATCTAATACTAGCACAAGCAAAACTAGGCGTCAATTACAATGCCGGGATACCTACCCTGATAAACATTATGTAATGTCATTCTGGCGGCGTGTTTACAGGACCACACCAGGCACGTGATATAATTAGGTATGCCGCGGACGGGCAATAACCCGGGGGTATTGCATGATTAGACAACAGGTGGCCGATAGCGATGCGGAAACGAAGTCTCTTCATAATAGCTGCTTCAGTGATGATACCTGCCAGCGCATCGTGTATTAATCTGCCGGAGGAAAACGCTGCTATGAATACTACCAATCAGGGACAGTACAGCACAGCAACCTTTGCCGGAGGCTGCTTCTGGTGTATGGAGCCGCCTTTCGAGAAACTGGACGGCGTCCGGGAAGTTGTTGCCGGCTACACCGGCGGCGATAACAAAGACCCTACCTATGAAGAGGTTTCGTGGGGCGGAACCGGCCACTACGAAGCAGTACAGATCAAATATGACCCCGACGTCATATCCTACGGGGAACTGCTATCGGTTTTCTGGCGGCAGATTGACCCCACCGACGGAGGGGGACAGTTTGCGGACCGGGGGACGCAGTACCGAACCGCGATTTTCTACCACGATGAGCGGCAGAAGGAAATGGCGGAGCAATGCCGATCGATGTTCGAGGCGTCGGGAATCTACGACAAACCCATCGCCACCCAGATTCTGCCCTATAAGGAGTTCTACCGGGCCGAGGAATATCACCAGGACTACTATTTGAAGAACACGTCAAGATACGAAAACTACAAATGCAATTCGGGCAGATGCGAATACATAGAGCAGCAGTGGGGAACCGCAAAAACCGGTTTTGAAGACTACCAGAAGCCTCCTGAAGCAATCCTAAAGCAGAGGCTGACTCCGCTACAATATCACGTTACCCAGGAGAACGGCACCGAACCGGCATTCAACAACCAGTACTGGGACAACAAAGAGGACGGCATATATGTCGATGTCGTTTCCGGAGAACCCCTGTTCGTCTCTACCGACAAGTTTGAATCGGGTACGGGTTGGCCCAGCTTCACCAGGCCCCTTGAAAAAGACAATATCGTCGTAATAACCGACCGCAGCTTTGGAATGATGCGCACCGAGGTCAGGAGCAAGCACGCCGGTTCGCACCTGGGTCATGTTTTTAACGACGGCCCTCAACCTACCGGGGAGCGGTACTGCGTTAATTCTGCCGCACTGCGATTTGTTCCCATAGAGACCCTGGTTGAAGAGGGCTATCCGCAGTATATCTGTCACTTCGTAAGATGACCGCCTACCGGTCGGCTGCCTCCAAGACGATGCCGATCGGACAGTGGTCGGAACCCGCTACTTCGGGCATGATGAATGCCTTAGAAAGCAGGGGCAGCAGATCCCCGGTGACGAAAAAGTAGTCGATTCTCCAGCCGACATTCCTCTCCCTGGCCCTCGATTTCAGGTCCCACCAGGTATACTGATCCGGCTCTTTGTGGAAATGACGGAAGGTATCAACATAGCCATGGGCAACCAGCTTGTCCAGCCATGCCCTCTCGATAGGGAGAAAGCCCGATATTTTGGAGTTCTCCTTCGGTCTGGCCAGGTCGATCTCCTTATGAGCGGTATTGAAATCACCGCAGACGACCAGCCTTTTCCCCTCCGATTTCAGTGAGTCGATAAAGACAATGAATGTCTCATAGAAGTCCATCTTGTATCTCAGACGGTTTTCACCCTGCTTACCGTTAGGAAAGTATACATTCAGCAGAGTAAAGCCGGGATACTCTACGATGAGCACCCTCCCTTCCAGGTCCAGACCTGCGGCAGCAAAACCATACCGGACACTGAGCGGACTTTCCCTGGTGAAGACGGCTACTCCCCCGTATCCCTTCCGTTCCGGATAGTTCCAGTACGTCTGGTAGTCCTGCAGCTCCGACAACTCTACGGTGATCTGATCGGGATGCGCTTTTGTCTCCTGGAGACAGAGGATTTCCGGAGATTCACCGCGCAGCCAGTCCGAAAAACCCTTCTTAAGAACGGCACGGATGCCGTTGACATTCCAGCAGAGTATCTTGACCGCGCTCATGATAGTACCCTTTTCATGCCATCTTTTTCCGACACTTCCCTGCTTGACGTCGACCAACTTCCCAACATCATACCGACCAACTTCAGTAGTTAGTTTAACTATAAGTTAGCATACCACAGCCGTAGATATGCTAAAAGAATAGAATGATGCTGCCTGAATGAGCAACACCCGGTTTCACCCAACCGCACCTAAATATGACCTGGCATACCGGCCTGCCATTCTTTCCGGCGGGTTGAACTACCCGGGAAACCATTGTATGCTTATAAATAGTGGTATCATCATCGCGCCTCATTCCATGCATATAGAAGAGGATGGATTATTTTGAGAGGTTGCTGTTAGGTGACTGAACCATGGTCATGGGCGATGCTGCTATTTACCTCGCCTGTTGCCGGAATAATCAAATCCCTGCCCTTTGAATTCACCCGCAACCTATCGAGCTACCCGCTGTTTTTTATCGCCGCTCTGTTCAGCTCTCTGATCTTCTTCCCCATTTACTTCGGCTTAACCAGGATTATCCCCAGATTCGACACTCTGACCAGAGCCTCGGATAAGAGCCGGGCCAAGTTCAACAGGTACTTCGGAAGGTGGGGGTATCCCGGACTGGGCATACTGGTAGTAATACCGGGACCGGGCACCGGAGCAATAGTGGTTTCAACGATAGCATCAGCCCTCCGGTTAAAACTGTGGAAGTCATACTCTGCGATTCTAGGGGGGTGTGTCGCTCAAGGGGGAATACTGGCCGGCATCTACAGCGGAGTATTTTAACCGTGATCCGGAGTATAGCTCTGCAGCCTTTACAACGGACGCCTGCAGCCATATAATTAACGGTATAAAGAGGAGAGACGCTGTGTCCATTCCGAACGAGGGATTTCCGGCCGGGAGTGCCTCAAACAAACTAATCCGGTTTAACGCCTATTTTCTGAGAATCGGTCTTCAACGCCAGCGTAGCTCAGTGGTAGAGCAGCGGTTTCGTAATCCTGGGGCAGGTATGCCGTTGTGTGTCATTAGCTTCAAATTAGAACGTTTGTGTTGTCTGTAAAAAACCATTTTGAACCTAATGTGCTTTTTGGTGACATTATGACCTTTTTAGTTTGTCGCCAAAATGTCGCCAATTTATTACTTGTTATGTAAAGCATTTTTCTAGATATTCCACTAACCTTCAATGTGAACTTGACAAACAACCTTAATCATAGTATCTTCTTTGTATATACAATTAGCGGAGGTTTGACATGAGAACCAGCGTACAGAAATGGGGCAATAGCCTCGCCTTACGTATACCTAAATCTTTCGCT
>JAQUOC010000100.1 GCA_028717305.1 Dehalococcoidales bacterium
AAGTCAATGAGAGCTGTGCAACAGGATAGTGAGGCAGCTCTGGTGCAAGGCATAAACGTTGAATATGTATGCGGTATCACCTTTGCTATCGCTACCGGCTTAGCGGCATTGGCTGGCGGTTTAGTTGGTCCGTTGTACGCTGTACATCCTCCCATGGGTATGAGTATGTTACTGCTTTCCTTCGTAGTGATAATCCTAGGTGGTATGGGAACCACAATCGGTGCCCTGATAGCTTCTTTCATCATTGGTTTTCAGCAGAGTTTCACTAGTGCTTATGTCGGGGCGGAGTGGGCTATGGCCATTAGTTGCGTAATCGCGATAGTAGTATTAGCAATTCGTCCTCGAGGATTGGTGGGCCATGACTAGATTAATTAACCGATTAGGTGGGATAAAGTCTGTCCTCCCCTTCATTGTAGGGGGTGCGTTTCTGTTAACATTGCCCCTCTATATCGGGCAGTACTATATGCATATATTCGTTGTATTGTTTCTAAACATTGTTTTTGCTTTGAGTTATCGAGTATTCTTTATAGCCGGAATGGGGTCGTTTGGCCATGCTGCGTTTTATGCCATAGGTGCCTATGTATCGGCAGTACTAACTACCCGATTAGGAGTGCCCTTCCCTGTTTCTTTCCTAGCAGCCGGAGCAATTGCAGGAATAATTGGTGCCGGCATATCTTTTATTACCCGGCGCGCCAAGGGTATTTATTTCTTCATGATAACTTTTGCCCTTTTTCAGATAGTAGTAACAATAATAAGACAGTGGACGGATGTGACCGGGGGCGTGTCAGGAATTGGAAATATTCCTCCGGTAACAGGCTGTGAATCTATGGCCAGCTTTTTCTATATGGGGCTACTCTTTGTCGGGGTGTCTATATTCATCATGTATTTGATAGATACGTCTAGGTTCGGTCGTGAACTGATGGCTATCGGTGATGCAGATGATCTGGCGGAAGTTGTTGGAATTGACGTGTCCAGATATAAGATGATAGCGTTCGCTATTGGTGCAATTTTTGCCGGATTTGCTGGCAGTTTTCTTGCACATTACACCGGCTATATATCCCCACACAGTTTCCCGATGTGGCTTAACTTAAATGTGATTCTATTCGTGGTTGTTGGTGGCGAAAGAAAGTTGTGGGGGCCTATTACCGGGGCAATATTACTGACTTTTATTGCTGAATTGTTACGAGGAGCAGAACATCTGCAGGCGATAATATATGGTGGAATATTGATTGCGGTAATACTAACGATGCCTCGTGGTATTGTCGGTTTGGTCCATGATTGGCGCGCGAAAAGTGATAAGAAGCCTGTAGAGACAGTAGATAGTGAGCGCTCCAAGTTGCTAAACAGGTTCTTTGGAGGACGCTGATAGGTAAATAGAAGTGAGGTGATAGGAAGTGGCAATCCTTGATGCTGATAAAGTGTCTATGAAATTTGGCGGATTGGTGGCTCTGGATAAAGTGAGCTTCCAGGTAGAACCTGGTGAGATCTTGGGAATTATCGGTCCTAATGGTGCTGGTAAAAGTACCTTGTATAACGTGCTAAGTGGGGTTTATCGCCCTACCAGTGGTCAAATTCACTTTCAAGGTGAAAATATCACTGGGATGAAACCCCACAAGATAGCAAGTAAAGGTTTGGTAAGAACCTACCAGGCTTCAGATAAGCTTTTTATGAGCTTGTCTGTATCGGAGAATGTTCAGATAGGATGCCATATTCCATCTAAGACGAGGATTTTGGGAGATGTGTTCCGAATATCTTCCGTGAGACGGAATGAACACGAGGTGAGGCAGAGAGCCGATGGTATAGTCAAAATGGCTGGACTTACAGAACTAGCTAGCGAATTGGCTAGGAATTTATCTCATGGTTACCAAAGAGCTCTTGGAGTGGCCATTGGTATAGCTACAGGGCCAAAAATACTGTGTTTGGATGAACCGTTAACAGGGATGAATGCCGAGGAAAGGCGGCATATGCTAGGTCTGGTAAAGAATGTTCGGAAGTCGGGCATTACAGTACTCTTAGTAGAACATGATATGGGGGCGGTCATGAGCATTTGCGATAGGATTGTTGTGATCAATTTTGGGAGGAAGATTGCTGAGGGGAATCCTGACCAAGTAAGAAACAATAAGGACGTGATAGAAGCATATTTGGGGAAGGGGTAGGATTATGTTACTTGAGGTAAAGAACATTACAGTTCACTATAAGAAGGCACTGGCTCTCAGCGATGTGTCAATAAATGTAGACGAAGGAGAGGTAGTTACTATAATAGGTTCCAACGGGGCTGGGAAAAGTACTACCTTGAGAGCCATAGATGGTATTGTCCAAGCCACTAGTGGCGAGATCTGGTTCAGAGGTGAGAGGATAGATAAGGTTCCTGCACAAGAAATGGTCCGGATGGGGATCGCTCATTGCATGGAGGGAAGAAGGCTTTTCCCAGAAATGACCGTCCTTGAAAACCTGGAAGCAGGCACTTTTCACCGGCGAGACAATGAGGGGATAAAGCATGACCTAGATGCCATTCTAAATCAGTTTCCGATCTTAGGGAAAAGGCGGAAGCAGAATGCGGGAACATTAAGTGGTGGCGAACAGCAGATGTTAGCCATTGCTCGCGCCCTTATGGCTAGACCAAAGCTGCTTTTGCTGGATGAACCTTCCATTGGACTAGCTCCTATGGTGGTGCAGCAAGTAGGAGAAATTGTGAAGGAGCTTAACGAAAAGGGTATATCTGTCCTAATAGTTGAGCAGAATGCCGAGATGGCTTTGGGCGTTGCCCATAGGGGTTACCTTCTAGAAGTGGGGAGGGTGACTAATGAGGGAACTTCTAAATTTCTTCGCGATAATGATTTCGTGAGGAAATCTTATTTGGGTGTTTAGATCATAAAGTATATAAGACGTCATCTGGAGATTGAATCTCTCTGGCGATAGATGAACTTAGGCTTAAACTGTGGAATAGTTGTCTACAGTGTTTGTAGTTGGCATTCTAAAGGTCAGTCGTTATCGTGCTTTTGAGATGGTATAACATTTATACGGTGTAAGTTTACCTATGGTCAAACACATATCTCTATGTTTGTTCAGTGGTAATAAATTTTAATAGCTAAATTACAAAAAAATGAGGCGTCTGGTTTTAAATCAGGCGCCTCATTTTTTTGACAGATATGCTTCGGTATGATATTATAATAACAATTATCATTATTAGATTTATATGAAAAGATCAAAGCAGAGAGAAGCTATCCTTAGAGTACTGGCAAATACTTCGTCACATCCTACCGCAGAATGGATACACGAACAGGTTAAGCAGGAGATCCCTAATGTAGGTTTGGCGACGGTGTACCGCAATCTAAGATTACTGAAAGAGACCGGTGAGGTATCTGAGATGCTTGTCTCTAACGGCACAGCACATTTTGACGGTAATACACATAACCACTACCATTTCCGCTGCAATCAATGCGGGTTAATTCTGGATATTGATGAGCCGGTCGATGAAACAATTGAAGAGAAGATCGCCAGCAGGACGGGACTTAAAGTAACTAACCACTATCTGGAGTTTACCGGCCTCTGCCTGGATTGCCAGAGACTTGGCGATGCCACTGGCTAAAGATGATTAGTCTGCTTAAGGTAGTCTCGAATGTTAGACTACGGATAGTGAAAAATAAATAAGAAAGTATCAGGAGGTGCACAGTGAATCCAAAGGCTCTTCACAAACTAAGTTATGGCTTGTATGTAGTAACATCCCGAAATGGCGAGAAGCTTAACGGTCAGATCGCTAACAGCGTCTTCCAGATAACCTCTGAACCCCCCACGATTGCCGTAAGCATCAATAAGAAAAACCTGACCTGGGAGTATATCAAAGCAAGCGGTGCATTTGCCGTATCGGTACTCGGTCAAGATACTCCTCTGTCTTTCATAGGGCAGTTCGGTTTTAAGTCAGGCAGGGAAGTCGATAAACTGTCGGGCGTAAATTCTAAATCAGGTCAAACCGGATCACCGCTGATTTTGGATAACACCGTCTCGTATCTGGAAGCCAGAGTAACCGGAGAGATGGATGTCGGTACCCACACTATTTTTATCGGAGAAGTGGTGGACGGAGAGGTATTGAACGATAAGCCCTGTATGACGTACGAATACTATCATCAGGTCAAGCGGGGGACAACGCCGAAAACAGCCCCCAGCTATGTAGAAGAGAAAAAAGAGGAGGAATCTAAGAAAATGACTAAGTATAGGTGTTCAGTTTGCGGATGGATATATGATCCGGCTGTCGGTGATCCGGATGGTGGCATAGCTGCCGGTACGCCGTTTGAACAGATACCGGACGACTGGAAGTGCCCTGTCTGCGGGGCAGCGAAAAGTGAATTCGAAAAGGTTGATTGAGCTGTCTGGCCTGTATGATAGGCCGGGCGGTTTACCTTACTGGAAATAGACCTGGTTATATAGCAGGGGAAAAAGGAGGAATCAAAAAAGATGGCTAAGTACAAGTGCTTGTTTTGCGGATGGATTTATGATCCGGCTATCGGCGATCCGGATGGCGGCATAGCTG
>JAQUOC010000101.1 GCA_028717305.1 Dehalococcoidales bacterium
ACCGATGGAGTGAAGCCGGCATTTATCTTGTTCTGGGTGCAGCTGGTCCTCAATGCTCTGTGGTCGGTAGTGTTCTTCGGTTATGAATCCCCTGCCGGCGGCTTCGCCATAATACTGGCACTCGGGATTATACTTCTGATCACCACCATCAAGTTTTTCAAGATATCAAAGGCTGCGGGCGGCCTCCTCGTACCTTACCTGTCCTGGATATGTATCGCCGCTTCGCTAAACGGCGGGATCATGATACTCAATCCCTAGAATACCTATGTTGACAAGGCAAATAAAAAGGCACAACTTCAATAGCTGTGCCCTTCATTATCATTGGTAGCGGGGGTTGGATTCGAACCAACGACCTTCGGGTTATGAGCCCGACGAGCTGCCACTGCTCCACCCCGCGTTATACTTCAAGTATAGACTCCGGCGGGGCGGCGTGTCAAACCCCGGCCCCTTACTAACCCGTATGCTATGCCGTTTCCTTGTTTAAGTTAGCCAGGAACTCGGCATTGGTCTTCGCCTTGCGCAGGCGGTCAAGGACCCTCTCCGTAGTCTCGGTAAAGTTGACCGAATCGGTGGCAACCATGGACATCATACGCCGCAGCAGCCAGATCTGCTTCAAGTCGCCTTCATTGAGAAGCAGCTCCTCACGCCTGGTGCCGCTGCGCTGGATATCGATCGCCGGGAAGATCCGCCGCTCCGCCAGCCGGCGGTCGAGGTGGAGCTCCATATTGCCGGTACCCTTAAACTCTTCATAGATGAGGTCGTCCATGCGGCTGCCGGTATCAACAAGGCAGGTGGCGATAATGGTCAGACTGCCGCCCTCATCCATATTGCGGGCGGCACCAAAGAAACGTTTAGCCGGGTGCAGGGCCGCCGGATCAATACCGCCGGACAGGGTGCGCCCGCTGGAAGGCATCACCAGGTTATACGACCGGGTGAGACGGGTGATGCCGTCAAGGAGAATGACTACATCCTTGCCGCTTTCCACCAACCTCTTGGCCCTCTCCAGCGCCAGTTCGGCAACGCGGGTGTGGTTTTCTACCGGCTCGTCGAAGGTGGCACTGATCACGTCACCCCTGACCGATCGTTTGATATCGGTGACCTCCTCCGGCCGCTCCCCGATAAGACAGACCATAAGGTGGATGTCATGGTAGTTGGTGGTGGCGGCGTTGGCAATGGACTTGAGCAGCAGCGTCTTACCCGCTTTGGGCGGCGACACAATCAAGCCCCGCTGTCCCCGGCCAATCGGGGCAATGAGGTTGATCAAGCGGCTGGACAGGTTATCGGACGTCGTCTCCAGGTTGATCAGTTTATCGGGAAAGGTGGGAGTAAGCGCCTTGAAATGAGGGCGATTTTTCAAAAGCTCGGGATTGATATCGTTAATTGCCTCTACCCGGAGCAGGCTCCGGTACTTCTCACTGCTCTTGGGTGTCCTGACCTGACCGGTGACCATATCGCCGGTGCGTAAGCGGAAGCGGCGTATTTGCGACTGGGATACGTAGATATCGTCCGAGCTGGGCAGCAGCGAGCTCTGCCTCAAGAAACCGTAGCCATCGTTCATAATCTCCAGGATACCGCCGCAGAAGATATTACCCTGCTGTTCGGTGTGCTCCTGCAGGATGCGCATGATGATATCCTGCTTCTTCAAGTTGGTACAGCTGGAAAGCCCCATCTCCTTGGCCAGCTCGACCAGCTCTTCCTTGCTCTTTTCTTCCAAATCGGCAATGTTCATATTTCAACTTTCCCCCTTGGTTCTTATTTGGTACTCCCTCTCTTGATATTACCTTGGTGAGAGGTACAATTGCGGAGGGGAGACTTTGTTCTGGTGATTGCTCTCGGGTTATCCCGTTACCAGTTCTTTTCCTATTAAGCCTATCCTCACAGGGTGCCCGGACAGACTGCCAAACAGCCCCACCATGAAGTTGAATACCCGGTCCCTGTGCTCATGTCTTGCTTACTGTGATACACACCGCCAGTCGGCAAGAAAGCGGGCAACCCCTATATCGGTAAGAGGGTGGCGTATCATCTGCATCAGCACGCTATAGGGAACAGTAGCAATATCAGCCCCTGCCTGGGCTGCGGCCAGACAGTGTTGAGGATGGCGTATACTGGCCGCGATTACCCTGGTAGGAAAATCATAGTATTTAAACACACCGACGATGTCGCTGACCAGCTGCATGCCGTCATGACCGGCGTCGTCAAGCCTGCCGACGAACGGGCTGACATAAGCAGCGCCGGCCAGTGCTCCGAGCAGAGCCTGGTTCAACGAGAAGCACAGGGTCATATTCACGGCTATATTTTCCTTACTCAGGACCGATATCGCCTGAAGACCTTCGGCGGTAGCCGGTATCTTAATGGTCACGTTCGGCGCCCAGGAGGCCTTGACCCGGGCCTCTTTAATCATCGAATCGCTGTCCTCAGCCAGTACTTCAACGGAAACCGAGCCGGGTATTATCGAGCAGATGGTCCTGGTTACCGTTTCATAATCCGCGGTCTTTTCATTGGACACCAGGGTGGGGTTGGTGGTAACACCACTGATAACGCCCAGCTTGGCAGCCTGCCGTATCTGGTCAATATTAGCGGTATCCAGGAATATCTGCATGTATTCTCCTGTTTTGCACTATTACTAATACCTAGGAAGAAAGGGGTAACGAAGGTTGTGCCCCCTCCCGCAGCGTTTCTCTGGCAGCCCCGATGAAACCGAGGAACAGGGGATGCGGACGGCCGGGGCGAGACTTGAACTCGGGATGGAACTGACAGCCTACCATCCAGGGGTGATTGGCCAGCTCGCAGATTTCCACCAGCCTGCCGTCAGGCGAGAGCCCGGAGTAGATCATACCCGCCTCTTCAAGACGGGCGCGGAATTGATTATTGAACTCGTAGCGGTGGCGGTGACGCTCGCTAACCAGACTCTCTTTGTAGAAACCGGCGGCCCGGCTGCCATCGACCAGCTGACAGGGATAGTCCCCCAGGCGCATGGTGCCACCTTTGTTTTCTATCGCCTTTTGCTCGGGGAGCAGATCGATAACCGGGTAAGCGGTAGAGGCGCAGAATTCGGTCGAGTTGGGGTCGTTTACCCCCAGCACATGGCAGGCAAACTCGATCACCATAACCTGCATCCCCAAGCACAACCCCAGGTAGGGGATCCCGTTCTTCCGGGCGTAGCCGGCTGCTTTTACCATACCTTCTATTCCTCTAACACCAAAACCACCGGGGACGATAATACCCTGGGCCGACTGGAGTACGGCGTCGCTACCATCACCTTCCAAATCCTCCGAGCGGACCCAGATCAGGTTGATACACCTGTCATGGTGAAGGGCGGCATGGCAGAGCGCTTCACGGACCGAGAAATAAGCATCCTGCAACTCCACATATTTACCCACCAGAGCAATATTGACCGGCTCAAGAGGCTCCTTAATCCGGCCCACCAGTTCCCGCCACTGCTTTAAATCTGTCTTGCTGGTCTTCAGGCCAAGCTTATCAATAACCAGCCTTCCCATACCTTCCTCTTCAAGGACCAGAGGAACTTCGTAGATGGTGTCTACGGTGGGCAGGGGAATGACCGCCTGCCGTTCCACATCACAGAACAGGGATATTTTGTCCCTTATCGCCTCCGAGATAGGGTAATCGCTGCGGCATACGATAATATCAGGCTGGATGCCGATGCGGCGCAACTCGTTAACACTGTGCTGGGTAGGTTTCGTCTTCAACTCCTTGGTAGAGGTAAGGTAGGGGAGGAAGGTAACGTGAATATAGAGCACATTATCCCGCCCGACATCATTCCTCATTTGCCTGATGGCTTCCAGAAAGGGCTGTCCTTCAATATCGCCTACCGTACCGCCGACCTCAATAATAAGCACCTCGGCCTGAGATTTGTCGGCCAGTCTTCGGAACCGTTCCTTAATCTCGCCGGTAACGTGAGGGACTACCTGAATGGTGCCGCCCAGGAAATTACCACGCCTCTCCTTATCGATAACCGAGCTGTAGATCTGACCCGAGGTCACATTGGACTCGGCAGTAAGATCAACATCAATGAAGCGTTCGTAGTTACCCAAATCAAGGTCAGTCTCGGCACCGTCCTGAGTAACGAACACTTCACCATGCTGATAGGGAGACATCGTTCCTGGGTCAACATTGAGATACGGGTCCAGCTTCTGCACCGACACACTGATCTGGTGGCTCTTTAGAATGGTGCCGATGGAAGCGACAGTGATACCTTTGCCGACCGAACTAACTACTCCACCAGTAACAAAGATGTATTTTGGCATATAGGAGAACCAAACTATAAAAACTAAAGAAAGTCAAATATTTCTGCGGGAACTAACCAGGGTTTCAACCGGTAACTGGTAACTTCACGATGGGGGGTCATTCGTGAGAGCCTGGAAGCTTAATATAACAAACCCCTTTGCTTATAACTATAAGCTGAGAGATGCCGCTTGTCAAGTATATTTCTGCCGCCGCCTTACGAGAAAGAGCTCCTGTTAATCCTTTCGGGTATGCCGG
>JAQUOC010000102.1 GCA_028717305.1 Dehalococcoidales bacterium
ACCCGTCCTGCCGGCAGTATTCTTTTTCCGGTTGATGATACAGGCAAAACGTACCAGGTTTTCTCCGGCTATCCCGATCGAGATCGACTGGCAGGCAGGGCCATGGCGCTCCGCCAAAATTGTATCGGTTTCCGTAGTTGATTTTCCCCACAGGTCCCGGGCGTCTTTAATACCGATCTTTTCTTTATCCAGGTAGATGTAGACCGGTTGCGAAGAGGCGCCGGTAATAAAAAGAAAATCGATACCCGTCCTTTTCATGAAAGCCCCGAAATATCCGCCGATATTGGAATCGCCCAGCAATCCTGATTCGGGAGACTTTCCCGAAATATTACACCTCGAAGCGCTTATTCCTTTCAAGCCGGCTACCATCCCCGGCCCGATAATAAGTGGGTTCTGCGGAGACATCGGGTGAGTTTCGGGACCAACGCTATGATAGAGCAAATAGACATTAATCCCGCGGCCGCCGAGAAAACTCCGGGTAATTTTTTCGGGAACCTCTTTAACCTCGACCTTCCTCATATCTAAATCCAGATAGGCGATTCTCTGCGGCAACATCATCTCCCCTGAAAACATATTGGTGCTTTATCGTTAAGGTTATTCAATTGAGCTGCAGCAAAGTCCGGCCTCCAACCAGCCAGCTAATCAATCTTGTTGCAAAAGCCATAACCAATGAGCCCTTTACCGGTATGGATGGCAGCGCTTGCCGACTCCTCAGCAATCTCCAGCCAGTCAAAATCGATCTCGGCGCGGAGCATTCCCCTGAGCTTCTCAGCGCGCTCCAGTGCTCGAGTATGACCGATAACACCGACCAGTTTGCCGCCCTTACCGCTTTCCCTGGTTATCTCAACGAGCTTCTCCATTATCTGGGCTACCGTCTTGGCCCTGGCAACTGGCCTTAACGCTCCACCGGTAGATGAGTCTACCTCAGTTATCGATCTAAAGCTGGTGGCCTGCTCGGCCTCGGCCCAGGTCTTGGCTTCAAATATCCTGCCCCCTTCCGCCTGATAGAAAAGGGTATCCCGAGCCAGGAACAGCTTCATCTGCGGTATGATACCAGCAACCAGTTTCATAACGTCATCCATACTTTTACCCTTAGCCGCCGCCCTAGCCGCCTGAATAGCAATCAGAGCCACACCGGTTCCCATGGTAAGTGAATCGACTATCTCAATCCTGGTTTTGGGCAGCTTTTCAATGGCTAATTCCTTACCCTGCAAAGCGGCGCTGTGATGGCCGCTAAATACCGAGGACATGCTGATATGAAGGATAGCGTCGGCATTACGGGCCAGGTCGATAAAAAATTGGGCGAACTCGGCAACATTAGCAGTGGAAGTCTTGGGCAGGTTTTCCTTCCCATCCAGACGGGCATAGAGATCATCCATATTTATTTCTGTGTCCAGATAGGTCTCACCATCAATGATAATAGGGACGGGAATCATGGTGAACCCGTAATGTTGGGCTGCCTCCGGAAGTATAGTACCCGAATCACTACTGACAACTACCTTCTTCATATTGGCACCTCGCTTATTTTGTATTCCCTGGGTTAAGTTTATCTTACTGCTATTCCGTAAATCTCTTAAGAACCAGGCAGCAATTCTGCCCGCCAAGTCCGAAGCTGCTCTTCAAGCAGACATTTACCCGGGCTTTACGAGCTACATTGGGTACGTAGTCCAGGTCACACTCCGGATCAGGAGTCTCATAATGGATCGTCGGCGGGATAGCACCATTATTGATGGCCAGTACCGCACCAATAGACTCAACAGCACCGGCAGCGGTTACCATATGACCAAACATAGACTTGAAAGAGCTTACCGGCATCTGGTAAGCCTGTTCTCCAAATACCATCTTGATAGCTTCGGTCTCGCTGCGGTCATTCAGCTTGGTGCTGGTACCATGGGCGTTAATATAGTCCACATCTTCCGGCCTTACCCCACCATTATTCAGAGCATTTCGCATAGCGACAGCCTCTGTTTCCGGCTGGGGAGCAGTGGCGTCATAAGCATCAAACGACCAGCCGGCGCCGGCTACCTCAGCCAGAACCGGCGCCCCATGCTTCCGGGCATGCTCCAGACTTTCCAACACCAACACACCGGCACCCTCCCCATAGACGAAACCGCTGCGGTTAAGGTCAAAGGGCCGGCTGGCTTTCTCCGGATCCGGTTCTTTAGTCAGCGCGCCTAACAAGCTGATAGAAGCGATACCCAGTTCACCCAGTGAGGCATCGGATGCCGCCGCTATCATCACATCAGCATAGCCGAACTGGATAAAGTTGCGGGCAGTGGCGATGACATCGGTACCGCTGGCACAGAGGCTATTCACAGTGGTGTTAGGCCCTTTCGCCCCCAGCAGCATTCCCACCTGAAGAGATACCGTGCTGGGTCCTGCCTTGGTAAACAGCAGGGGATCAACTCTCTTCGGTCCCCGTTGCTTAAGCCTCTCCCAGTCCTCACCAACGTACTGATATTCCAGCATATTGGCACTGACAACACCGACACGCTCCGGCTGCTCATCAGCCATATTCAATCCGGCTTGAGCCACAGCCTCTCTAAGCGCCGGGATAACCAGGTGCACACACCTCGGCGTGCGCTGCACCGTCTTGGAATCAAGATGGTCTGCCGGGTTGAAGCCTTTTACCTCGCCAGCTAACTTCACCGGATAGTTGCTGGCATCGAAGTGACTGATAAAGCCCACCCCCGATTTCCCCTCTACCAGACTTGTCCAGTAGCTATCAGTATTCAATCCTATCGGGCAAACAACCCCCATACCGGTAATAACTACTCGTTGCATATCAAGCTATCTTCTCCTTACACTGATAAAATTAAGCGGCACTGGCAGGATGGCTTTATACAGGCAGCAACTATCTATCCCTTATTCATAAAGACCCCGCCAAAACACAAAAAGCTGGCCTACCAGCCATAACCTGCATGTTTACTGCTCCGACCATGGCAATAGAACATAAGGAAGGGACTCTCCATACCGAAACAGTCTACCAATAATATTACTCAGAGTATACCATCCTGTCAATACTCTTAATCAACCTGCGGGAAAGTCATCTTTCTCAGAGCGGAATTTACAACAAGGACAATTTGCTGCTATGCTGGTCCCGACAGAAAAGTGCCTGTCGAGAAAGAGAACGGACCCGGGTAGTTACCCTACCAGACCGGACGGGGTGTTCCTCGGTAATAAATATCCTCAGCCGATACCGGGACAGGAAAAGTTTAAACCAGAGGCCTTTATAATAACCATGAACCCTGCAGATATAGATAACAATACCTGGCTGGTCCTGATTGCAGCTCTCGCCTACCTGATAGGATCATTCCCCACCGCCTATTTTGTCACCAGGAGAATGCTCGGTAAAGACATCAGGTTCGAAGGCTCCGGTAACGTGGGCAGTATGAATACCTACAGCCTGATAAAGAGTACACAGTCGGGGAAACAGGCGGTACTGGGACTGGGGATAACCATGCTCACCGATTTGGGAAAGGGAGTACTGGCGATCTATGTCGCCAGGTGGCTGGCACTACCAGGATATAACCTAGCGGGGGCGTTGATAATAGCCGGTACCTTTGTGATCCTGGGGCACAACTACCTCTTCTGCTTTCGGTTCAGGCAAGGCGGAAGAGGAATAGCTCCCCTGATGGGGATACTGATCGCCTTGAACGCAACGTCAATCCTGATCTGGGGCGGCACCCTGCTCCTCTCCATTTTTTTAGCGCAGCGTATGCTGGTCGGGGAAATAGGCCGGGAGAGCTTCTCTAGAGTGTTTTCCGTAATCGGCAGCCAGGTAATCGGTAGAATTTCAGGGCTGGCCATTGCCCTGTTACCCCTCTATTTCTTTGACCGAGGGCTGTTCTTTCCGGTACTGGCAGCAACCGTGCTGATATTAATCAAACATACTGACATAATTAAGAAGCTGGTCAGGGAATCAAAGCAAACCCAGACCCAGAACCAATAACCATCAAGGGTAAATTCTTCAACAACCGGGACGACACCGGAGGAGCTACCGGAAATGCCCGGTATACTTACTGGAGCCGAACCGGTAATATATGCTAGAATACACTAATACCGTCGTGTACCGGCAGACGCGAAATGACTGCCCTATCCCCCGACCATACCGGACATGCCCGGCTATTCATTTCATCACCTCAGATTATGGCACGACCGGGGCAGGCAATTAATAGAGATAGATAGAGGATGTGAAAGGAGCAACTGATGACCCCAGGCAAACTATATGATATTAAGGATCCCGCCCTAGCCGAAACAGGAAAACAGCGGATAGAATGGGCTTCCCGCGAGATGCCGGTAATAAGGCTGATCAGGGAACAGTTCGCCGCCGAAAAACCGCTCAAGGGGGTCCGCATCTCGGCATGCCTGCATATTACCTCCG
>JAQUOC010000103.1 GCA_028717305.1 Dehalococcoidales bacterium
TGAAGTGGGGGGCTTCCGCCGGCATACCCAGCGGGTGGAACCAGTGTGCCTGATCCTTCTTGACTAACTCTTGCTTGGAAACCATTCTTACCCTCCTTACTTGGTCTTTTATTGTTTTTCAATATTATATCTGCTATACCAATAGCTCTTTCGGCCTTTAATCAGCGCCTTATACAATTAGGGTTTGAAAGGAGTGTATTCCAGACCCAGGGCTTCGGCAACATTCTTATTGGTGACCTTCCCGTCATAGACATTCATCCCTTTAGCTAACGCTTCATCAGCCTTCATTGCCTCCCGGACACCCATATTAGCCATCTTCAAGGCATAAGGCAGGGTAGCATTAGCCAAGGCCACCGTAGCGGTCTGAGGCATCATACCGGGCATATTGGCAACGCCATAGTGGAGAACGCCATCGACGATATAGACAGGGTTATCATGAGTAGTAGCATGGGTGGTTTCAACACACCCTCCCTGGTCAACAGCGACATCAACGATAACCGAACCGGGCTTCATATTCTTGACCATCTCTTTAGTCAGTACGATAGGCGCCCGGGCACCCTTGACAAGGACAGCCCCGATGACCAGGTCGGCATCCTTGGTTGCCGCAGCCACACTGGCGGGGTTTGAAACCAGTGTCTTAAAGTCACCATGCATCGTTTCGCTCAAGTAGCGCAGACGCTTAACATCAATGTCCATCATAGTGACGCTGCCACCCATACCAAGGGCAACCTTGGCAGCATTGGTACCGACGATACCTCCACCAAGAACAACCACCTTAGCCGGCAGAACACCGGTAACACCACCGATCAGCTTGCCACAGCCCTTATACACTTTGCCCAGGTACTGAGCCCCCATCTGAGCCGCCAACCTGCCGGCGACCTCGCTCATCGGATCAAGGCAGGGCGTGCTGCCACCAGGCAGTTCCACTGTTTCAAAGGCAACTCCGGTGACTCCCTTCTCCAGAAGAGTGAGCGTCAATTCCTTGGCCGCAGCCAAATGCAGATAGGTCCAGAGAATCAGCCCCTTCCTCAAGAAAGGGTACTCACTGGGAATAGGCTCCTTGACATGATAGATCATTTCTGCCTTGTCCCAGACCTCTTTCGCCGTCTTTACGATGGTAGCACCAGCCTTGACATACTCTTCATCGCTGAAACCGCTGCCTTCTCCGGCCTTGGTCTCAACCAGTACCTGATGTCCGGCTTTGGCAAGCACACCCGCCGCCAGGGGCGGAGCACCAACACGGTACTCCTGAGTCTTGATTTCCTTGACAACACCAATGATCATCCTGTATCCTCTTGCCTCCTTGAAAATTAATTATGATATATTATGAGAAACGACATTAATACAAAACCCCAGATATATTATACCATCAAATACAACCGAATGCTCTCTCCATTCCGCCGATTCCGCCATCAATTCCCTTATTATTTCGTCACTAATTTTGTTACCAATCTATCAATCAAGTGGCCCCAGAAGCTGGAACTTAGCTCACCAGTTACACTAACTAACTACTCACAGCAGTACCATCAGCCAATCCTGAGAGTCAGCACTGAGATTACCAGAAAGATAATGACGAAGACGATAGTCAGCCTGAACAGTATCTTCTCCACACCACGCCGGGTCCGGTAGACACCACTCTGCTGGCCGAAGATGCCCCCCAAGCCACCACCCTTAACCTGAAACAGAATGACTACTATCAGGGCTACCGCCAGTACAATCTGAGCTATATTAAGATAAGTCTGCATCTATTCTTCCTCTAACCTTCGCCTAAGTAATTCGGTCACCACCTGTGGATTGGCACGCCCTCCGGTAGCCTTCATTACCTGTCCAACGAGAAACTTAAGAGACTGAATCTTACCTGACCGATAATCGGCTACGGCCTGGGCATTATTTTCTATTACGGAAATAATTTCCGCTCCGATTTCCCCACTATCAGTAATCTGGCTAAGCCCCCGCTCTTCGATAATATCAACGGCACTTCTCCCCGTCTTGAACATTTCCTCAAGTACGGACTTAGCCGTAGCGATATTGACAACGCCACGGGTGCATAGTATCAACTCACACAGCTGTTCAGGATTAACGTACTCTCCGAACCGGACGATATCAATACCATCCACATTCATTATACGGCTAACCTCACCCAAAAGCCAATTGCTGACCTCCTTGGCGCCGCTACCCGGAGGCATCTTCCGGCATCCTTCCGTCCTGAGACAGGCCTCAAAATAGTCAGCCACTTCCTTTAAGGAAGTAAGCGAATTAGCGTCATAGAGAGACAGGCCATAATCACCAACAAAACGGTCACGCCTGGCTTCGGGCAGTTCAGGAAGTCTAGATCTTATTTCCTCTACCCATTCCCTACTCAGGGTTAGCGGCGGTAGATCCGGCTCAGGAAAATAACGATAGTCGTGAGCATACTCCTTACTACGCATAGAGGCCGTTTTCCCGGTTTCTTCGACCCATCCCCTAGTCTCCTGAACCAGCTTCCTTCCCTCGCTGGCCGCCTTCCTCTGCCTCTTTTCCTCATACTGAAGAGCTCTGAAGACCGCCCTGAAGCTGTTCATATTCTTGACCTCGGCCTTAGCCATCGTCTCAGCGCTATGCTCAGGACGAATGCTGATATTAGCGTCACACCTGAAGCTACCCTCCTCCATATTCCCGGTGGATACGCCAAGGTAGCGCAGTATGCTGCGCAGCTTCATCAAATACTGCCTGGCCTCCTCCGGAGACGACAGGTCGGGCTCACCAACCACCTCCATCAAAGGCACACCGGAACGGTTGACATCGATCAGACTGTAGTGCTCACCATCCGGCGAGGTACGGTGCAACAGTTTGGCGACATCCTCCTCAAGGTGAACACGAGTTATGCCTATCCTCTTCTTCTCACCACCAACCTCAATGGTAAGCCATCCCCCCTGCCCCAGAGGAGCATCATACTGCGAAATCTGATAGCCCTTCATCAAGTCAGGATAGGGGTAGTTTTTACGATCAAACTTGGTATAGCCGGGGATGGTACAGCCAAGCGCCAGAGCAGTCATTATGGTATATTCCACCGCCTGCTGATTGATGGTGGGCAGGACTCCCGGCATCCCCAGACATACCGGACAGACAAAGGTATTAGCTTGAGCATCAGAATAGCCGGCACTACAGCGGCAGAACATTTTACTCTTGGTAAGCAGCTGGGCATGTACCTCCAGCCCGATGACGGTCTCAAAGTTCATAGTACTTGCTAAGACGATACCCCGCTTTAGAGAACAGGCAGGTAACTTTTCAGTTCATACTCAGTTACCTGAATACGATACTGCTCCCACTCGATCTTTTTGTTCCTGATAAAACTGTCAAAGACATGGTCGCCGAGAGCCTTCTTCACCATCTCGCTCTTTTCGGTCATGGCTATCGCATCAGACAGGTTCATCGGCAAGCAGCTAATGTCCCTCTGTTCTCTTTCATCAGCGCTCATCTCGAAAACATTTTTCCCGGAGGGAGCACACAACTGATACTCCCGCTCGATACCCTCCAGACCGGCGGCCAACATTACACTGAAAGCGAGGTAAGGGTTACAGGCCGGGTCAGGGACTCTGAACTCAACTCTGGTAGCCTTCTCCTTACCAAACTGATAATCAGGAACCCTGACCATATCCGAGCGATTCCGCCTCGCCCAGGAGATATATACCGGTGCTTCGTAGCCGACGACCAGGCGCTTGTAGGAATTAATCCACTGGCTGACGACAGAGGTGATTTCAGGAGCATGCTTTAAGAGACCGGCAATATAGCGCCGGGCTATCTTCGAGAGGTAGTCCTTATCATTTTTATCAAAGAAGACGTTATTAGCACCGGCAAACAATGACTGGTGCACGTGCATGCCGCTGCCGTTAACCGCAAAGATTGGTTTAGGCATAAAGGTGGCATAGACACCGTGTTGATGGGCAACCTCCTTGATCACCAGGCGACAGGTCATCACACTGTCTGCCATAGTCAACGCATCACAATAAGATAAGTCGATTTCATGCTGGCTGGTAGCCACTTCATGATGACTGGTCTGTATAGCGATACCCATCCGCTCCAGGGTATCCACCGTCTGCAACCGCAAGTCGCTGGCGGCATCAAGGGGCGTCAAATCAAAGTAACCGCCCTCGTCCAGGGTATGCGTCCCTTCATCATTCCGAAAATAGAAGTACTCCAGCTCCGGTCCGACATTGAAGACATAACCCAAATCAGCAGCCCTGGCCAGGTTTCTCTTCAACACATAGCGGGGGTCACCTTCGAACGGCTGACCGCCGGGTCGCATAATATCACAGAACATTCTGGCGACAGG
>JAQUOC010000104.1 GCA_028717305.1 Dehalococcoidales bacterium
AGCGTTCGCCGGGGGTTAGATAGACCTCACAGCCGATGATGGGCTTTATGCCGGCCGCTCTGGCGGTACGGTAGAACTCAATGGCACCGTACATAACCCCGTGGTCGGTTATCGCCAGGCTTGCCATCCCCAGCTCTTTAGCCCGCTGGACCAGCTGGGGAATACGGCACATACCGTCAAGCAGGCTGTATTCGGTATGGACGTGGAGATGAGTAAACATGAGCACCCTTCTAGCTGTGGTACCTGTTTTCTGGTGGAGTTTATCTGT
Source organism: Dehalococcoidales bacterium (assembly GCA_028717305.1). Taxonomy (GTDB): domain Bacteria; phylum Chloroflexota; class Dehalococcoidia; order Dehalococcoidales; family UBA5760; genus UBA5760. Next base: position 269 of record JAQUOC010000104.1, read on the forward strand.
AATTATAGCACAGGGCCGGCTAGCGGAGTATTCTTTGCTTTTGATTCTTAACCGTGTAAAATCTAGGTACCTGCGATTGGAGATTAAGGAAATTTGAGAGTTCTCGGTAATATCGCCAAGTGGCTGTTTATCTTCAGCCTGCCCGCCTTGCTGATATCGGCGACGGTTAATTTTGAATTCAACAGCCTCTGGCTATACAGAAACGGCTTTGAAAAGTATAACGTGAGCGAAGCCACCGGGCTGGATAAAGCTGAGCTTGAACAGGTAGCCAGCGGACTGATCGGCTATTTCAACTCCGCTGATGAATATATCAGCCTGACCGTGGTCAAGGATGGAGAGCCCTCAGAGCTGTTCAACCAGCGGGAGGTGGTGCACCTTAAGGATGTCAAGGCACTGGTACAGATGAACCGCCGTCTTATGCTGGGTACGGCGGTCTATGTCGGGGTCTACGCCGGCATCTCTCTTTTCTGGCGCGGGAAGCAGCACCGGCGCCGGCTGGCATGGTCGGTGTTTATCGGCTCAAGCATCACTCTGGGGATAATAGTTGCCCTGGGGGCAGGTTCAATGCTGCTCGACTTCGACGAGTTATTCACCCGGTTCCATTTCCTTGCCTTCACCAACAATCTGTGGATGCTCGACCCGGCTACAGACTACCTGATAATGCTCTTCCCGGAGGGTTTCTGGTATGACTCGGCCATAATCTTGGGCCAGATAACCGCCGCTACAGCAGGTACACTATGCGTAATAAGCAGACTGTATTGGAAAAGGGCAAAAAAGCAACCGGATTAAGAGTGTTGTCTCAACCGGTTTAGCCCGCCAACCGACCCGTCCTTCTCTCTTAAACCGGAACGTATCTGCCCGTCACTATCCGTAGGAGTTCAACAGGAGACCCCCTGCCCTTTCACGATTAGTGATTACAGCTCTGACAGCTACTGGCACTGCAACCCGAACAGGCACTACCGCCAAGAGAGGTGGTAACACCACCGGCATCTTTGGAGAAGGAGGCAAAGGTAGAGGGCACCCGCCCGGCACTATTCTGACAGCGAGGACAGCAGGCCGTCTCATCAGACTCGCTTGCCTTACGGAGCAGTTCAAACTTCAGCTTACAACCAGGACAGAGATATTCATATAGCGGCATATACTTACTCAACTAGAATTAGTCTAATCTTTTTCCTTAGCGGCGTCAATGACTTTATGATGCGGTCTACTTGACGCTTGGGGAAGCAAAGCATTACTATAGATTGAATGGTTCTACGAAAGGAGGCGGTATAATGGTAAAAGATATTTCCGACCAGAACTTTGAGAGCGAGGTATTAAAATCAACTCTGCCGGTGCTGGTAGATCTGTGGGCGCCCTGGTGCGGTCCCTGCCGTATGGTTAGCCCTGTTATTGATAAGCTAGCGGAAAAGTATGAAGGTAAGGTTAAGTTCTGCAAGCTCAACGTAGACGAAAACCAGCAGACGGCTGCCAAGTACAGCGTTATGTCCATACCTACCCTGCTGTTCTTTAAGAACGGAGAGAGAGCGGACACGGTTGTCGGTGCGGTATCGGAGCAGGCCCTGAAGCCAAAGATTGACGCCCTTCTTTAGGCTGGCGGCAGGTGATCCAGGTGTGAGATACTGTTGAACAGGTTCAGTATTGCCCCTCCAGGGCAGGTTTCCACGATGCTGAGAGAAGCCAGACCCGGAATAAACTGGAATACGTGCTTTAGCTCTAATCCCAGCAGCCGGCAGATAAGCGTACGCAGCACTCCGCTATGAGCCACAACCAGTATGGTATCCTCTGCCTTATGCTTCTCCAGCCTCTCGATGAACTTTTCTACTCGCTTGCCCAACTCGGCAAGTCCCTCGCCGTCGGGGAACCTTAAGTCCGTATTTCTATCTTTCAAGTACCGGGAGCACTCAGGGTAAAGTTGATCGATCTCTTCAAACGTCAACCCCTCGACCTTGCCGTAGTTAAACTCACGCAGTTCAGCGCAGCCGGTGATATCCAGTTGATGCCTAGAGGCAATGGTCCGGGCGGTTACCAGTGCCCTCTTGAGGTCGCTGGAGTAGACAAAGTCAATCTTCTCCGGCGCCAGACGATCACGCAGTCTCTCCGCCTGCTCCAGTCCCAGGTCACTCAGTTCTACATCGGTATGCCCCCAGAGACGCAGAGAGCTCTTTAGCGCAGTCTCTCCATGACGAACCAGAAATAATCTAGACATAACTCCCCTTCCATCAAGATAATCGGGCCTCGAACATGAACATTATAACAAGACTGGCCCATCGGGGCAAAGGAACAGCGATTACCCCTTCTCTAAATCAGGCCTAACCGGGTTTTTATGTCTATCCGCCTGCTCTTGGTGTATAATGAACCTGAGTATCAGGCAATAGACCTGGCAGCGGTCGGGGAAGTGCGGTATGGAAATCATAGTAATTATTATTCTCTCGGTTGCTATTGCGGTTCTGCTCGGGGTTTTTCTCCGCGACCGGTCACGGGGACGGCAGGCACTGGAGGAACAGGGTGAGGCCCTGTCCAGGGTGGTGGAGGAAAAACTGGAAGGTAACGTCAGGATCTTTGGCGACCTACGGGAAAGATTAGGTGAACTGACACAGAGGACAAGAGACATCCAGGAGATTGGACGGAACATCTCCAATTTACAGGAACTGTTACGAGCGCCGAAGTTCAGGGGTGGCTTTGGAGAGCTGCTGCTGGAGAGATTATTAGCCGATGTTCTGCCCCAGGGTGCTTACTCCCTACAGCATAGATTTCTCGACGGGAGGACGGTGGATGCCGTGGTGAGGATCGGGCGCAATTTGATCCCGGTTGACTCAAAATTTCCCCTGGAAGATTTTGAGCGTATGGTCAGGGTGGAGACCGACGAAGAGAGAAAGACCTTACGTCAGCAGTTCATCTGTACCATTAAGAAACACGTCGATAACGTGAGCAAATATATACTGCCTGACGAAGGCACCTTTGACTTCGCCCTGATGTATATACCAGCCGAGAACGTCTATTACGAAGCGGTAATTCGCGGGACACAATCTACTGGATGGAGCGACATGTATTCATACTCTCTCAAGAAACGGGTGGTGCCGGTATCGCCAAACAGTTTCTACGCCTACCTGCAGGTTATCGTCCTCGGGCTAAAGGGACTCCGCTTCGAGACGGCAGCACATGATATTCTGGGGTATATCGGCCGTCTGCAGGGCGACCTCAAGGATTTCGAGCAGGACTACGAAGTAATCGGTGGACATATCCACCATGCCGCCAGCAAGTATGATGCCGCCAGCAGAAAGCTGAACAGGTTCGAGGACAAGCTGCGTCTCGCTGCGGAGAATCCTGCCGAAGAATTGCCCGAAGCATCCCTAGACATAAGCGGCGATGAGGCCGATGGACAATGAATCGAACGAAGGGTTTTATTAATCTCAACAAATTCAAGTCGGGCCGGGCTATCAAAAAGTCCGACAAGCCGTTATATAGTAAAAAGCTGGGAACAGATAAACAGAGGGGAGTGAAGGATTAAATGGATAAGGGACGTCGCCGTAACCTATTTATCTTGCTGGGGATTGCCATCGCGGCACTTAGCATCGGTCTGGTCTTTTTCTTTACCAAACCAGGTTAAAACTGTCGGAATTACTGGCCCTGTAATCGGTACACTCTTATCCATCGCCGGCCAACCCGGCTATTTTGTATGTTATGTCTGCTTGCTACACAGGTCAATCACGGCGGAGCCCCCGGGATGGAATCCGGCCTCATTTGTTGACGCCTCTTGCTGCCGATGTTACACTTTACTTGCTCTGGCTCTAAGTGAGGAGTAAGTGAATCCCGTGAAAAGAATCGGCATTCTCTGCCACCCGCTGAACAAAGCCGCCCGTCCCATGGCTGAAGAACTGGAGGGTTTCCTCAGCGCCAGGGGCGTTTCTACGTGGGTATGTTCTGCCTGGGAAGGCGATGAGGCGAGGGCGCAACTGGAAGATACCGATCTAATACTGACTGTCGGCGGCGACGGAACAATTCTACGGGCGGCCCAGGTGGTGATCT
>JAQUOC010000105.1 GCA_028717305.1 Dehalococcoidales bacterium
ATGTCTTGGGGATGATAGTCGCCGATACTCTGCGCATTTTCGGACAGGGGGTGAAGGTTGCCTGCGAAATAGCCCTGATGGCGGCTGATAGTGGATTGGTACGTACCGATGAGGATGTTATCTCTATCGGCGGCACAGGCCATGGCGCTGATACTGCCATCTTGTTAAGGCCGGTGAACTCTCATAATTTCTTCAACCTCAAGGTCAAAGAGATCCTCTGCAAGCCGCACCTGTCCTAAACCGGCTCATTATGCCGTCTTCAGTAATTGCCGGGATTATCTTCGTCGGTATTGACTGGGTTTGCAATCAAAAAGAAAGGCTGGTAAACTCAACGCTGAAATGAAAATCGTCTGTTTTACTACCGGTAAGACCACTGAACCTGAATACGGAATACTGGAAGAGAAGGTAGTCCGAGCTGTCTTTGGTAATCCCTATGACGGGCTTAAGCCGGCTGACCGCTACTATAACATTGATGATGTCCGACTTTTGGCGCCCTGCTCACCATCCAAGGTGGTAGCAGTAGGGCTTAATTACTACAGCCATGCCCGGGAGCTGGCAATGTCCGTCCCTGCTAATCCGCTGCTCTTTATGAAACCATCGACATCAGTAATCGGTCCCGAGGGTAAGATTGTCTATCCTCGTTCTTCAAAGAGGGTTGATTACGAAGGGGAACTCGGTGTAGTGATGAAAACCGCAGCGCATCGGGTACCGGCGCCAAAGGCCTTGGAATATGTATTGGGTTATACCTGCTTTAATGATGTCACCGCACGTGATCTTCAAAAACAGGATGGTCAGTGGACCCGGGCTAAAGGTTTTGATACCTTCGCTGCTGTTGGCCCCTGTATCGAGACTGAGCTTGATCCCGGCAATATCTGTATTGAGACCTATCTTAATGGTCAGTCAAAGCAAAGAGGCAGTACCAGCGATTTGATTTTCTCCGTCCCGGATTTAGTGAGCTTCATATCCGCTATCATGACCCTGCTGCCCGGTGATGTTATTGCCACCGGAACTCCCAGCGGCATCGGCCCGATGAGCCCCGGTGATGCTGTCGAGATACGCATAGCTGAGATAGGGATCCTGAAAAACTACGTAGTCGAAAGCGTAGACTGAGTCCGATTTCAGTTGCCGCTGGCTACTTTGCCGCGATACCGCCATCAATGATAAAGTCTGCTCCGGTAACGAATTTAGATTCATCGGAGGCGAGATAAAGAACAGCATAGGCGATGTCGATCGGTTCCCCGACATGCCCTATGGGACAGTATTTCTCGGCTAGCTGTGCCAGGTATTGTTCGCTGGTCAGTCCGTAGTCTCTAGCCTCCCCGTCAAGCATCGGGGTGTAGATGTAGCCCGGGTAGATGGCATTTACCCTGATGTTATACCCGGCCTCACAACAGTGAATTGCTGCTGTTCTGGTAATGCTCCTCACCGCACCCTTAGCGGCGTTGTAGGCGAAAAAGTCAGGCTCGTTGATATGGACCTCAACGGATGATATGTTCACTATCGAGCACGGTTCACCGCTGTTCTTCATCGTCTCGATTCCGTATTTAGTCCCTAGGAAGACCCCGGTCGAATTAATGTCCATTACCGCATTCCAATCAGACAGGGAGGTTTCTTCTACATTCTTCACCACGGAAATACCGGCATTATTGACGATAATGTTGAGCTTACCGTATTTCTTGACTACTTCGTTCATTACCCTTTTCCAATCATCATCCTTCGATACATCAAGCTGAAGAAAAGTAGCCTCTCCGCCTGCTTTTCTTATCTCTTCCACCACTGCCTGTCCTTGCTCCACCTTCTTCCTGGTCGTGATGATAACACTGGCCCCTTCCTTAGCCAGCAAACGGGTGTCAGCTTCTCCGAGGCCGGTGGCACCGCCGGTAACCAGGGCAACCTTACCATCTACTCTTCCCATTTTTCTCCATGACCCTTTCTATATTTTCAATTTATTAAGTACTATATCAGTACGTGCTAATTCTAGACAGCACCGGATAGCTATTAAATTCCTGCTGATTCCTTCCCAGAACCTATTTATTTGCCTAATAGTCTTCCTCGCTATCCCTCCCTCGCTTTCTTCTGCAATTCGTAGAGTTTGTTGATTGCCTCCAGCGGTGTCAGAGAGTTTATGTCAAGTCTTTCCAGTTCTTCCGCTACTGGTGATTTTGGCCCGAAGAATGATATCTGCCGGGCTGCTTCTTTCTTATGCCCTGGGCTTTCTCGTGCTGTTGTCTTCTTGCTGCTGCCTTCTTCCATTTCCTTCAGTACCTCATCAGCCCGCTGCACTACCGGCTTGGGTAATCCTGCCAGTTGTGCAACATGGATGCCGTAGCTTTTGTCAACCCCACCCGGTACAATCTTGTATAAGAAGACTGCCCTGCCGCCTTCTTCGGTTACCGCCACGTTGAAGTTTTTTACCCGGGGTAGGACACTGGCTAATTCCACCAGCTCATGGTAGTGGGTGGCGAAGAGTGTTTTGGCTCCCAACCGGGGATCATTATGGATATACTCACAAACCGCCTGGGCAATGGCAAGTCCATCATAGGTACTGGTACCACGCCCGATTTCATCCAGAATAATCAACGAGCGCTGTGTGGCATTATTAAGAATGTTGGCGGTCTCCACCATTTCTACCATAAAGGTTGACTGACCCGCGGCGATATCTTCTCCGGCGCCGATGCGGGTAAATATACGGTCGACCAGACCGATGGTGGCGGATTCGGCGGGAATGAAGCTTCCCATCTGCGCTAACAGAACACTTAAGGCAACCTGTCTTAAATAGGTTGACTTACCGGACATATTGGGTCCGGTGAGGACGATAAGCTGGGTATCACCATTGGAGAGATAGGTATCATTTGGTACAAAGCTGTTGGTCGGTATTCCTCTCTCTACTACCGGGTGACGTCCTCCCTTAATAACTATTTCACTGTCCAGGGTCAACCTTGGTCGGACATAGCTGTTATTTACTGCTACCTCGGCCAGACTGGAGAAGACATCGATGTTGGCCAGGACACTGGCGACGGCTAGAATACGGTCGCTGGCAGTAGATACCTGGTGGCATATTCGGTGAAAGATACCCGATTCAAGTTCACCAATCCTGTCATGGGCATTCAAAATCAGGGACTCGTACTCCTTTAGTTCGGGCGTGAAAAAACGCTCACCACCGACCAGGGTTTGCTTTCTAATGTAACTCTGGGGCACCTGACCGAGGTTAGCCTTAGAGACTTCAATGTAGTAGCCGAAAACCCTGTTGAAACCGACCTTGAGCGACTTAATCCCGGTCTTTTCCCGTTCCTGGCGTTCTAGATTGGCCAGATACTGCTTGGCATTCTTAGCTACCAGGCGCAGGCTATCCAGTTCCTCGGAGAACCCTCTTCGCACTACACCTCCGGCACTTAAGGAAGATGGCGGTAGATCTTCTATCGCCTCTGTAATTAAATCAATCACATCCTGACGGGGCTTGAGTTCTTTCCTAAGCGATCCGATGACGCTATCTTCATTATCAGCATCGATTACTTCGATAAGCTGGGGAATAACCTCCAGACCTTGCTTCAAGCCGATTAACTCACGGGGAGTAGCCACATCACTCCTGATCCGATTAATCAGCCGTTCCAGGTCACCCACCTTATCGAGCCAGGAAGTTGTCTGATTGCGAGCCATTGTGTTATCGAAGAACCAGGTTATTATGTCCTGTCTCTTGTTTAGTTCTGTTATGTCAAGTAATGGCTGCCCTAACCACCGCTTTAGCAGTCGGCTCCCCATCGGTGTTCTGGTCAGGTCGATCACCGAGAGCAGGGAACCATCGCTTTTATGTTCTCGGCCGGAGTAAAACAGCTCCAGATTTTTCTGGGTCTGTGCGTCGAGTGCCATAAACGAATCTGTCGAATAGGTAGTAAGTCTGGTTAGCTGTCCCAGAACTCCTTTTTGCGTTTCCCGAATGTAACTGATAATGGCACCGGCAGCTCTTACTGCCAGGGGGAGGTGACTGCATCCATAGCCGTCAAGAGAAGCTACTCCAAAGTGCTTAAGTAGTGTTTGCCGGGCCTCATTAAGTTCAAAGCAGTAATCTTCCAGGCGGCTGAGCGGAAATGCTAGTTCCAGAACGGATAGCTGGGAACTGTTCGCTGTAATAATCTCCGAGGCCTTGAGTCGCTCCAGTTCGGCATTAACCCGCTCAAGCGGTACCTGGGTGACTGCAAAATCACTGGTGGTGATATCAACATAGGCAATACCAGCTGCTTCATCATCCAGAACAAGACTGACCAGAT
>JAQUOC010000106.1 GCA_028717305.1 Dehalococcoidales bacterium
CCTCTCTGGCTTTGTCCAGCTCGGGCTCAAGCAAATCGGCAGCACGGCAGGTAACCGGAGTCTTGCCCCGTTTATAGTACTTCAGGACGATCTCCTGCACTTCAGGGTCAATGGGAGCCGGCGGTTTGCCATACAGCCCGTAAACATAGTCCTGTACCTGGGTTGACACCAGCTTGTACCTGCCGACAAGAACATTCTGGACAGCCTGTACCCCGATAATCTGGCTGGTAGGAGTTACCAGCGGCGGGTAGCCCAGCTCCTTGCGCACCCGTGGGACCTCTTTATATACTTCATCCAGCCTGTCCAGGACATTACCCTCACGCAACTGGGAAACCAGATTGGATATCATGCCACCGGGAATCTGGTGCATCAGCACGCCGGTATCAATAACCGATGTTTTGGTGTTCCCCATGAAGTCCTGGTACTTGGGGGCTATCGACTCGATGTACTCCCCCAGTTTGAACAGGTGGGTTAAGTCAAGGCCGGTGTCCCGGGGAGTCCCCTGCAGGGCGACCAGAATAGGCTCAACAGCCGAGTGAGAAGAGCGCAGGGCAAACGGAGCCAGGGCGGTATCGATAATGTCCACTCCGGCTTCGATGGCCTTCAGACAGCTCATCGAGGCCATGCCGCTGGTGTAGTGGGTGTGAAGCTGTACCGGCACCTTTAGTACTTTCTTCAGGGCTTTAATCAGCCGATAGGCATCATCGGGGGCGATAAGACCCGCCATATCCTTGATACAGATGCTATCAGCACCCATATCCTGCATGATGAGCGCCTTATTGACATAATAATCGAGGTTGTACACCGCCCCACCCATCTTACGCTCGGTAAGCGAATAGCATATCGAGAGCTGGGCATGCTTACCACTCTCCTTGATCGCCTTAAGACAAGTCTCGAAGTTACGCTCATCGTTCAGGGCGTCAAAGACCCTGAAGATATCGATGCCCACCCGGGCAGCATGATGGACAAAGGCGGTAACCACGTCATCGGCGTAGTTCCGGTAACCGACCAGATTCTGCCCTCTGAGCAGCATTTGCAGCGGCGTATCCGGCATCAGTTCCTTGAGGAGACGAGGCCTCTGCCAGGGGTCTTCGTTGAGAAACCTGGTCGCGACATCAAAGGTGGCCCCACCCCAGACCTCCATCGAGTGGAAGCCGACCCGGTTCATCTCCGCGGCGATATTCACCATATCCTCGGTCCGCATTCGGGTGGCTACCAGCGATTGATGTCCGTCACGGAAGGTAACATCGGTAATTTTCAGGGGATTCTTCATCATCTTAAATTTGAGCGCTCCATTCATAAAATCTTCAGTTTTATGATACTTATTATTATACAGGTTAGACTATTCTATGGAAAGTGGCTAAAATAGTGATAGAATGGGAGCGGCGACAGGAACCGCCCGATCTTGCGCCGGGCCGGTTACGGCACAGGCGGTGGCCTGTTTCTGCTATTACATTTATTCGGGGCGGTGTTAAATGACAACCAATTTTGTAGAGGTATATCTCAGTCTGGGCTCAAATATGGGCAACCGGCAGGAGAACCTGGAGAAGGCTCTGGATTTCCTGTCGCAGAGGCTGCGGGTCGGCAGGGTATCCTCAATGTATGATACCGAGCCGGTGGGTAACACTGATCAGCCCCGCTTTCTCAATCTGGCCTGCCGGGTCGATACCGTACTGGAACCGGCGGCACTGCTTGCTCTGGCCAAGGGGATCGAGAGCAAGATGGGCAGGGCGTACGGCAAACACAATGGCCCCCGCCCCATTGATATCGACATCCTTACTTATGGCGACCGGGTTGTGGATACTCCGAATCTGGTTATCCCTCATCCCAGGATGACGGAGAGGGCCTTCGTCCTGGTGCCTCTGGCAGAGATTGCCCCTGACTTAAAATGCCCGACAAACGGCAAGACGGTTAGAGAGCTGTTGGCCGGTATAACCGAGATGCAGGGCGTACTTAAGTGGGAGAACAGTTAAGGAAAGAGAATGTATCAGCTATCTGTCGAGCAGCATTTCGACGCCGCTCATCTGCTGCGGGGATATCACGGCAAGTGTGAGGCACTGCACGGACATCGCTTCCGGGCCGTGGTCAAGGTCGAGGCCGCCGGACTCGATGGGATAGGAATAGGCTACGATTTTACCGAGCTGAAAAGGCATCTGAGAGACATTCTATCCCGGTTTGACCATACCTGCCTGAATGAAGTACCACCGTTCGATAAAATAAACCCGTCTTCGGAGAATATCGCCCGTACCATCTATGACGAGCTTAAGCCCAGGCTGGCGGGAACACCGGTCGTACTTGCCGCTGTCGAGGTATGGGAATCCCCCGAGAGCGGAGTAGCCTACATACCCGATTAGGGTTGCTTATCCGGCGGTAGCAGGCTGGGGATGGTATCCCGGATGGGGTAAAGCGTTTCGCATTTCCGGCAGTATAGCGAGCCGGTCACTATTTCCTGCCCGTTCTCTTCTGCTACCTCGAGATCAAGCTCCCCTTTGCAGACCGGGCAGACCAGGATATCCATCAGATCTTTCTTCATAACCGGATTATACCACAACGGTCTTTAGCACATGCGGCAGGGTGTCGAAACACTTTTTATGAGAATCAAAATGATGAGATAAGGCAAACTGCCTCACCGTTTGGTGTTTCAGGTGAAGCTGTTTGGTGAGCAGGTACGGGAAGAAGAAGCCGTACCGAATGTAGAAAAGACCCTCCTCGGCCGCTCCTTACCGCATCGGGGACACTTCACCTCGCTATCGCTATCGGCTATATTCCGCCGAAGCTCGAACCGGGCGCCGCATCCGTTACATTCATACTCATAGACAGGCACAGTACAACCTCCGCTGCTCTTTTATCGCTCCCTCTTTCATTGTAAATACGGTTCCGGTATAATGCAAGCAAAACCGGACGGAAAGGAGGAAGCGGGATGTCATACTTGAGCCTGAACGGCACCCGGTTGTACTACGAGGAGAAGGGGGAAGGACAACCGATTATCTTTATACACGGGGTATGGATGAGCGGCCGCTTCTTCAAGAAGCAGGTACCCTACTTCGCCCGGAGCTACCGGGTAATCGTACCCGACCTGCGGTCACACGGACGCTCGGCACACGTCCACTTCGGTCATACCCTGGCCGGCTACGCCCGGGATATCCATGCCCTGATAGCTGAGCTCAGCTTGAAGAACGTCGTGCTGATAGGCTGGTCGATGGGCGCCCTCGTTACCTGGGACTATTTCAAGCAGTTCGGCAGCGATAATGTTACCGCTACCGTTATCATCGATCAGTCTGCCTGTGATTTGACAGCGCCCGATTGGACTATGGGGCTTTTCGATCTTGCGGAGCTCCGCCGGACGATGGCTGACATCCAGACAGACCGGGAAACGGTTGTACGCGATTTCATCCCGTCGATGTTCAAGGATAAGCCTGCCGAGGAAGAAGCCGGCTGGATATTCGATGAAATCACCCGGCTGCCCGAGTCTGTTGCCGGCGCTATCCTCTTCGACCAGACCCTGCAGGACTACCGGCCGGTACTCCCGAGCGTAAACGTACCGACGCTGCTTTGCTTCGGAAGGGACGAAAAGCTTTACCCGGTCGCCGCCGGCGAGTACCTTTGCCGGAACCTGCCCGATGCCCGGCTCGTGGTCTTCGAGGAGAGCGGCCACTGTCCGTTCCTGGAAGAACCGGAGCGTTTCAACCGGGAGGTAGACCGGTTCATCCAATCGCTGCGCTGAACAACCGGGGTAAGGAGGGAACATGTCCGATAAATCCGTTATAGGTAAGCTGGTAGGAAGTATTGCGGCCTGCTACGGCGCCGGGGCAATCGGTTCGGCCTTCACGACGCCCAAGATTCAAACCTGGTATGCAACCCTGGATAAGCCGTCTTTCACCCCTCCCGATGCCGTATTCATGCCGGTCTGGTTGACCCTTTACGCCCTGATGGGAATAGCGGTATTCCTAATCTGGCGCAAAGGACTGCAGACCGATGGAGTGAAGCCGGCATTTATCTTGTTCTGGGTGCAGCTGGTCCTCAATGCTCTGTGGTCGGTAGTGTTCTTCGGTTATGAATCCCCTGCCGGCGGCTTCGCCATAATACTGGCACTCGGGGTTATACTTCTGATCACCACCATCAAGTTTTTCAAGATATCAAAGGCTGCGGGCGGCCTCCTCGTACCTTACCTGTCCTGGATATGTATCGCCGCTTCGCTAAACGGCGGGATCATG
>JAQUOC010000107.1 GCA_028717305.1 Dehalococcoidales bacterium
AGCTTTAGCCAAGGTAGGAGCAATAGAAATCTAGGGTAAAGATGGTTTGTTAAGTAACCATTGATAGCCTAATTGATAAAAGGGGCAGGATTATTAATCTCGGGAGAAAATACGAAAGGAGGTAATATATGCAAGCATATTGTATGAAATGCCGATCGAAGAAGGAAATGAAGGATACCAAGAGCATTACCATGAAGAATGGTAAACCTGCTGCCCAAGGGATTTGTCCTAGTTGCGGCACCAAGATGTTCCGAATCGGTAAGTAAGAGCGCTTATATAGAGATCTTAATGTGTGAGCTGGATATCGGATGGGATATCCAGCTCTATTTGTGCCCGTCACACCAAAAATTAATATACGAGTATCATTACCATATCCCTACTCAAGAGGTATATGGAACTCCCAGGGGCCTTCCCATTCACCCAGGTTGGTTATAGTGAAGGTAAGCTCTCTAGTATCCTTCGGCACCGGATCAAGCATGTCCCAGGTATTTATCTACGTAAATGAGGTCAAAGGTACACTCAAGTCGACAGGACAGACTATAGATGTTAAGCTACCGAGCAGTAGATTACATATATCGAAGCCTTTTGAGGTTACAAATGATACGCTCACCAACTTTACTTTCGATATTACGGTTATAGAAGCTGGTGAGAGCGGTAGTTATATCCTTAAACCGGAAATCACTGAGAGTGGAGTACACCAGGAGCAAAAACCTCTCAGATAGAAGCTCACTACTAGGACAATTACACGTTTTACTAGAGCACAATGCAAAGCTGACCTACCCGTAGTGAAGGCTATCGATGCGTCATGGAATAACACCTTCCCGCAGACCCACCGACACCAATCAACCATAACACCGACTAATAATGAGGGGGGATTATAGGGATTTCATAACCAGGCTAATTCACTATGGAGTAACCTTCCTGTCCGGAAGAGTCCGGTAGTTTCGGGACATTCTGCAAAATCATCATATTCCGAAAACCAGTCAAGGACCTCGTCTTCGAGAGTAGTGTGTTCTGTAGCCGGCCATTCAGGATCGTGGCACCGGCCGAGATTCGCCGAATCCGACCGGCTGTATCCCGGGGCATCTTCTAATGTACTTGAGTCGCGGTAGTTATATTGCCCGATCCTCTCCGGGCGGTTATTAGCGATATAGGGCAGCGGTTCATCATCATAGATGATTTTCATGCAGTTAAGGCACTGCCATCCGTCCTCATGGGGTACGAAGGAGGTACTGCCGCAGCAAGGCTTAGGACATATCGAAGGCGGTCGGGAATAACATATCACTTGAGACGCTTTGTTTCTCGGCATTTTTCCATTTTCTGATCAGCGTTGATACTCACCTCGCTACCGGTACCAAATCCAGGCAAAACGCTCATGGTCAACAAGATATCAGGACAATGTTAAGATATTGTTAATGAAACCGAGGTGGCGATAATCGCTGGAGAGGTACTTATTCCCGTTCGTCAGGAGCCGGTTAGACTAATAAAATATGGAAATAGAATCCTGATATTAAGGGAACAGCGGAGACAAACGGTCGCACTTAAATCATAGTGGTAGGGAGTCTGACTGGTATTATTGAAATTGTGGATTATGCGGGATGCCGCTTGAGTGGTTAATGCAAAGGTCTTCCTGCGCCAGAAGCTTCTCCAAGCGGGTATGCAACTCTTTATACATGGCGACAGCTCTACGTCCTTCATCGGTCAGCGTAGCGTGTCCCCCCCTGCTCCCGCCGACAATCTTCTCGACCAAAGGCGAAGGAGATAACCGGTTCATCGATGCTATCCATAGCCAGGCGTTGCGATAGGTCAGTCCCATGGATCGGGCGGCAGCGGCAATTGACCCCATCTCGTTCAACCGCTCCAGCAGTATCACCCTACCCCAGCCCAGGTACAGCTCACCATCTTTCTCCACCCAGATACGGCCTCTTACGCTGTAGCCCTCCTCCGGATGCCGAGATGGTTTCTTTCCCGGCCTAGCTGTCTTCGGCCTATCCATAAGTTCATCCCCGAAATGAAATATCCTTGTTATACTATAGACCAAAAACAAAATATGTCAAGCTGTGAGTTCATGGTCGTTGACACATGCTAATTGAATTAGTATAATATATCGGTTTTGCGAGAAAGTGCAATAACTATGAGTTGCATTAAGACAATTAGAGAAAAAGGCCTAAAGCTGACGCTCCAGCGACAGTTGATTGTTGATGCTATCCACAGTACGCAAGAACACCTGACTTCCGATCAAATCATAGCCTATGTCCAGGACAGAACTCCTGGCATCAACAAATCAACCGTCTATAGAACCCTGCAACTGCTAGAAGAAGCGGGATGTATATACAAAAGCGAATTAGGCGGGCAGCTTATCTATCACCACAATGAAGAAGGGCATCACCATCACCTGATATGCAGGAAATGCGGCAGGACCATAGATTGTAAAGATGACATCTTCCGGCAGTTTGAAAAAACACTCGAAGATAGATATGGCTTCAAGGCTACCTTCAATCATATGGTTATCAGCGGCCTCTGCACAAAATGTAAAAGGCTGAGTTAAATATCCATATATTTTTTTGCATACTATTGCATATATATGCAAAAAGTATCGGTTGCAAAATAAGCACCACTACAAACTCGACAGGAATAATAAAATAACAACAGGAGTTCTCATGAAGAAAAAGTTCCCTATCCCCGTTATTGCTCTTTCCATCCTGGCGGTCGTCCTGGCAGGCTGCACTGGTGGCGGAGGTGCAACTGGAAAACTGCAATTTTATGCCAATGGTGAAGATTTCGTACGCCAGGGATTCGTATCCAAAGACGGGTGGAGCATCAGTTTCGACCATGTTTATATCACCCTATCCGAAATTGCCGCCTATCAAACCGATCCGCCATACGATTCCTCTTCAGGTACAGACATCGATGCCAAAACGGAGGTCTCCCTTGATGGAGTATACACCATAGATCTGGCAGAGGGTGGTGAAGATGCGCCGCCAATAATGGTGGCTGAGGTCTCAGACGCTCCCGTCGGTCACTACAATGCCATATCCTGGCAGATGTCGCCGGCGAGTTCAGGACCGGCGGCCGGACATCCCCTGGTTATGATCGGTACCGCCGAGAAAGACGGGCAGAGCGTAGACTTTACCATCAATATAGACGAAGAGTGCGAGTATCTGTGTGGCGAGTATGTCGGCGATGTACGTAAAGGTATTCTAGAGGAAGGTAATACTGCTGAACTGGAAATGACCTTCCACTTCGATCACATTTTTGGTGACGGTGAATTACCACAAGATGACGAGCTCAATCTCGCTGCGGTGGGATTTCAGCCTTTCACTGACGGGGCCGATGCAGCGGGTGTCATTAACATGACCGATATGCACCTGGGGCATGTCGGCGAGGGCCACTGCCACTGCACGTGTGAATAATTAAGCACGGGGAGGGGCTTCTCTGACCCACTATAGAAGCCTCTCCCTGTACAAGGAGATACCGTGTCTATCATGAGGCTAAAGTGGCAAAGTGCCATCGCTGCTATCGCCATCACTATGGCTTGTCTTTTCATACCAATGGAGGTCCATGCCCACGGAGTCAATATTAATTACACCAGCAATGTAGAGATTGAGATTATTGCTACCTACGATTCCGGAACCCCGATGGCAGGTGCTCAAGTAGCCGTTTATGCTCCGGACGATCCGGCCACCCCCTGGTTGACCGGCATCTGCGACGGAGAAGGGCGATTCAGCTTCACTCCTGATACCGCTCGACCTGGTATCTGGGATGTACAGGTACGACTGGCCGGGCATGGCGGAATGATCCACATTCCCGTCGGCGGAGATACAACAACGGCTGATGGTCAAGGTAGCTTTAGCCATCTCCAGATCGGAATCATGTCGGCTTGCGTTATCTGGGGAAGCATAGGCACCGCTCTCTATTTCTCAAAAAGGAGAAAGACCTGATGCATATCCCCGACGGAATCCTCCCCTTATCGGTAACCGGAAGCGGGTATGCTGCCACCGCTTTAACCACCTGGTACTCTATCCGTAAGATAAGGCAGAAAGAAGACCCCCGGCAAGATATTCCTAAAGCTTCGCTCTTGACAGCAGCCTTCT
>JAQUOC010000108.1 GCA_028717305.1 Dehalococcoidales bacterium
TTAGACTACCGAAGCCTAATCAAATTCGAGGAGCTGATATGAAAGAGATCAAAATCATACCCTGCCTGGATATCAAGGAAGGTAGAGTGGTCAAGGGAGTGAAATTCGTTAACCTGAGGGATGCCCGCGACCCGGTAGAAGCCGCTACCACCTACTGCAAGCAAGGTGCCGATGAGCTTGTCTTCCTAGATATCTTCGCTACCGTGGAAAACAGAAAGACCAGACTGGAGTGGGTGAAAGGGGTCCGCGACGTGACCACCATCCAATTTGCTGTCGGCGGCGGCATCGCCAGCATCGCGGATATGAAGGCACTAATTGACCTCGGCGTAGATAAGGTCTCTATCAACACCGCCGCTGTCAGACGACCCCAACTGATAACCGAAGCGGCGGCGGAGTTCGGTAGGAAGAGGATTATCGTCGCCATCGACGGTAGAAAGAACCCGCCGGAAAGCGGACGCCCCCGTCTCGAGGTGGTGATTAAAAGCGGTGACGAGCCTACCGGAATTGATATCGTCGACTGGGCAAAGCGGGTAGAGGAACTCGGCGCTGCGGAAATCCTGCTCACCAGTAAGGACGCCGATGGTACTCGGGCAGGCTATGATCTGGAGATGACCAGAGCTGTCGCCGAAGCGGTTACCATCCCGGTTACCGCATCCGGTGGTGCTGGGACCATGGAGCACCTCTACCAAGCAATAGTAACCGGTAAGGCCTCGGCAGTGCTGGCTGCCTCAGTCTTTCACTTCGGCGAAATCTCCATCCCCCAGGCCAAAAAGTACCTGCAGGAAAGGGGGATAACGATTAAGAAATAACCTTGCTGTTTCCATAATGTACCATAATTTGAGACAATTTGCTCAGAACAAACAGAAATAAATCCGGGAGAACTATCTGAGATAATATTGAGGAGCAGTGAAAAGAAATGGCGAATATTAATCCGTTTGACATCGTAAAAAAACAAATAGACAATTGTGCCGGAATTTTGAACCTAGACCACGACGTAACCATGATGCTGAAGACTCCGATGAGGGAACTTCATGTGGCGCTGCCGGTACGGATGGATGATGGCTCGGTCAAGGTGTTCCAGGGGTTCAGGGTTCAATACAACGACGCTAGAGGCATCACCAAGGGCGGTATCAGATTCCATCCCGATGAAACCATCGATACCGTTCGAGCTCTAGCAGCCTGGATGACCTGGAAATGCTCCCTACTCGATCTGCCGCTGGGAGGAGCAAAAGGCGGTGTCATCTGCAATCCCAAAGAAATGTCGATAGGTGAATTAGAGCGTTTAAGTCGGGCCTACGTACGTAGCGTATTCCAGTTTATCGGACCGGAGAAAGACGTACCTGCTCCTGATGTTTACACCACCCCACAAATTATGGCCTGCATGATGGATGAGTATTCGGTTATAGCCGGCAAGCCACAATTCGGCGTTATTACCGGCAAGCCACTGACTATCGGAGGTTCTCCCGGGCGGGGGGATGCTACCGCTCGCGGTGGTATGTATACCATCCGTGAAGCCGCCCGGGCACTGGGGATCGACCTGAGCAAAGCTACCATCGCCGTACACGGTTACGGAAATGCCGGATATCATGCCGCCCGACTATGCCACGAACTCTTTGGGGCCAAGACAGTAGCGGTATGCGACAGCAAAGGCGGAGCATGCTGTAAAACTGGAATTGACCCGGAGGCAGCGTTTACCTGCAAGTCGAAAACAAGCTCGGTCTGTAACCTGCCTAATATGGAACGTATATCCAAGGAAGAACTACTGGCACTCGACGTGGATATACTTATCCCCGCTGCTATAGAGAATGTAATCACAGATAAGAATGCCCCCGATATCAAGGCCAAGATTGTTGCCGAGCTGGCCAACGGTCCAACTACGCCAGAGGCCGACGACATTTTATTCCGTAAAGGCGTTCACGTCATACCTGATTTCCTGTGCAATGCAGGGGGGGTGACAGTTTCGTACTTCGAAATGGTACAGAACTTCTACATGTACTCCTGGGAAGAAGCCGAAGTCCGCGAGCGACTGGACAAGAAAATGACCACGGCATATCATGCCGTGCTGGACACCAGCCGGGCACACCAGATAAATATGCGACAGGCGGCATACGTTTTGGCTGTAGAGCGTGTC
This sequence comes from Dehalococcoidales bacterium, assembly GCA_028717305.1. Lineage (GTDB taxonomy): Bacteria > Chloroflexota > Dehalococcoidia > Dehalococcoidales > UBA5760 > UBA5760. The sequence goes on from JAQUOC010000108.1 coordinate 2,132, forward strand.
GTGGAAGCAATGAAGCTACGCGGCTGGGTCTAGTTCCCTGATAGAAGCCAGGTTAATAAACGTACGGGCGAACTGACCTAGGCCAACGGGCTTATAACACTGACTTTTCACAGCGGCAACGCCTCGTCTCGAATAAAAGTGATGAACATTTCGAGCAATCGAGAGGTAACCCTTTCCTTTCGATAGACACAAAAGAAGTCGCGGTTTAACCTTAACCCACCAACCGCGACTTCTTTGACCAGGCCGAGGGCGAGGCTTTTTTTGATTGCCAGGTTCGAAACAAAAGCAATCCCAACCCCCGTTTCTACCGCCGAGACCACCGCCTGAGTAGTGCCCAGGACAAGGTTCGGCATCAATTTCCTTGAATCCAATCCCGCCCGAGACAGGCAGGCTTGCAGGCTCTGCTGAGTCCCCGAAGTCTCCTCCCTGAAGATGAATGGCTCTCCCTCCAGTTCCGCCAGGGAGACCTCATTCCGTTCCGCGAAGGGATGCCCTGGAGAGACAATCAGCACAATACTATCCTGTGCTATCTTAAAGAATGCCAGGTCCTGACCGTCCGGGGCAATGCCGCAGAACCCTACTTCGTAGCTACCGTCACGCACGCCGGTAACAACACAGAGGGAATCGGAAACCACCAACTGGGCACTCACTGCAGGATGCAGCACCCTGAATTCGGCTAAGAGTAGCGGCAGCAGAAACTCTCCCGGGATAGTGCTGGCAGCAACAATCAGATTCCCCGCCACTTCCGCACGCAGTTGGTCAAGATCATACCGGAGATGGTCTCGTACCTCTTCCACGGCCTCTGCAAAGCGGAGGAAGCGCTCACCAGCCTCGGTCACAGTAATTGCCTTCTGGTTTCGGTCAAGCAGACGGACACCTAGATCGTGCTCCAGCTTTTGTATCTGAAAGGATACCGCCGGCTGACTGATAGATAGCTTCTTGGCCACCTCCGAGAAGCTTCCCAGTTTGATTACTTCGAGATAGGTCTTAAGATAATCAAGGTTCATACCACATTTCCCTATATATAATTAATAATTATCTTGACCATAAATAAAGTTTATGATAGAATCACTTGTCGTAATTCTATACCATCCCGGGCGAACGATCAAAATTCAGAGCGGGATTTCACCGGGATGGTCAGAACAAAACGTATAGCGAACTATAAAAGCACAAGGAATAACGCAGAGATCAAAACCAAAACGAGAGAGTAGATAGTATTGTAGATGAGCTTTTCTAATATGCTCTAATGTGAGGAGGTGATGCTATGTTTTTTCTTAATCTCCACACGTGATTTCATATTCCAGTGATGCGCGTCGTGCATCCCCAATATGCTGTTACCAATACATGGCAGGCTCATAACGTTATCTCCGCGACTGCTCTACTCTGGTAGGCCGCAAACTCCTTAGCTGTGAGTTCTCCATGCAATTGGGCAGAATTCATAACGAAAGGAGTTTCTTCATGTCTTCTTCGGTAAAGAATTTTATGATCCGGTGGGGAGCCATTATCACCGGCATTACCGTCGGTATCCTGGCCCCGGTACTGGTCAAACTCGGTAATCCTGGCAATATGGGTATGTGTGTCGTTTGCTTCACCCGTGATACCGCCGGGGCGCTGGCGATGCACCGCGCCGCAGTGGTGCAATACATCCGACCGGAGATCATCGGGCTTGTCCTCGGCGCACTGATTGCCGCCCTTGCCTTTCGTGAGTTCAAGCCGCGCACCGGATCGTCGCCCTTTGTCCGTTTTATCCTAGGTGTCTTCGCTTCCTTTGGTGGCTTGGTGTTTCTGGGATGTCCGTGGCGGGCTTATCTACGGCTGGGTGGTGGTGATTTGAATGCTATATTTGGTATCCTGGGTCTCGTGGTCGGTATAGTTATCGGAATTGTTTTTCTCA
>JAQUOC010000109.1 GCA_028717305.1 Dehalococcoidales bacterium
AGGGCCCGGTCGATGGGGATGAAGGTCCAGTTGAATGTCGGTACAGATCGAACGGTGGTTGCCATACTGGGCAGCAATACGGGTGGATTGCCTACCGATTCTTTCGCTGTACTTCCCGGGGTGGAGAGCGTCACCCGCATTATGAAGCCCTATAAGCTTGCCTCACGTGGCTTCAAGCCTAAGGACAGCGTGGTTGCTGTTAATGGGATTGAGATCGGGGGCAGGCGTGTCGTCGTTATGGCAGGGCCCTGCGCTGTGGAGAGTGAGGAGCAGATGGTAGCCTCGGCACGGGTGGTAAAAGACTCCGGAGCCAGTATCCTGCGTGGCGGTGCCTTTAAGCCACGTACGTCTCCGTTTAACTTTCAGGGGCTGGAGGAAGCCGGGTTAGAGATTCTGGCACGGGTCAGGAAGCAGTTCAATATCCCGGTGGTTACCGAAGTGGTCGATCCTCACGATGTCGAGCTGGTTGCGGAATATGCCGACATTCTCCAGATTGGCTCGCGGAATATGCAGAACTTCGCTCTGCTTAGCAGTGTAGGGAGGAGTAAGCGGCCTGTTCTTCTCAAGCGTGGCTTTGCCTGTACCGTTACCGAGTGGTTGACTGCTGCCGATTACCTGCTGGCTGAGGGCAATAATCAGGTTATCTTGTGTGAAAGGGGAATCAGGACGTTCGAGGATAGCGCCCGTTTTTCCCTGGACATTAGTTCTATACCGGTTATTAAGCAGTCCAGCCATTTACCCTTAATAGTCGACCCTAGTCACGCGGCCGGTCATTATTCGCTGGTACCTGCGATGGCTAAGGCGTCGGTGGCGGCTGGTGCCGATGGTCTGCTTATTGAGGTTCATCCTAACCCGAAGGGGGCCCTGGTCGACGGGCTCCAGTCGCTTACTCCATCTGACTTTGCCCGGCTGATGGCGGAACTTGGTCCGCTTGCTGAAGCAGCAGGCAGGTGTATCTAGCCTAATCAGCGGCGGGTGTAGTGATAGCCGGGAGGATAGTGATATGACGCGTGTTGAAAAGCTAAAGGCCCCGGTGGTTGGGGGTGGGACGGCGGAACGTGATGAGGCTGCTGACATCGTCTCGCTGAAGAGTTTTCTGGCACCCCGGTCAATAGCCGTTATTGGCGCTTCGAGGAAGAAGGGTACTATCGGTAATCAGCTCTTCCATAACATCTTACATCAGGAGTTTAATGGTGTTGTCTATCCGGTAAACCCGCATACGGAAATGGTAGCCTCGGTAAAAACGTACCCCTCTGTTCTCGATATACCGGGGATGGTGGATCTGGCGGTGGTTATCGTACCGGCTGAAGATGTCCTGCGTGTGGTTGAAGAGTGCGGGCAAAAGGGTATTCCGAGTGTTGTGGTGATATCGGCTGGTTTTGGTGAAAGCGGTGCTGAGGGCAAGGTGAGGCAGGAGAGGCTGCTCGATGCGGTACGCCGCTACGGAATACGTCTTTTGGGACCAAACTGTATGGGAATCATCAATACTGCCCCTCAGGTTAACATGAATGCCACATTTTCCTCAGTCTTTCCTCCTATCGGGAACATTGCTTTTAGTACCCAGAGCGGCGCTTTCGGACTGGCCATTCTGGAATATGCCCGGAGTCTTAACATAGGACTCTCCACCTTTGTCAGCGTGGGTAATAACGCTGATGTGTCCAGTACTGATTTACTTGAGTACTGGAAGGAAGACCCGGCTACAGATATTATCCTTCTTTACCTGGAGTCTTTTGGAAAGCCGAGGAAATTTGCCCGGGTCGCCCGTAGCATAACACCGGTTAAACCGATAGTAGCGGTTAAGAGTGGGCGAACTCCGGCAGGTTCCCGGGCAGCGGCGTCGCACACCGGTGCTCTGGCTACTGCCGAGGTGGCTTCCGAAGCCCTGTTTAAACAGGCCGGTATAATCCGGGTGGATACTCTGGAGGAGCTCTTTGATATCGCTAATCTCCTCTCCCGTCAGCCGATACCTTCGGGGAATAGAGTAGCTATCCTGACCAATGCCGGTGGCCCCGGTATTATGACCGCGGATGCCTGTGTTGCCCGGGGATTGGAGTTCCCCGACCTCTCCGAGAGCACTATTGCCGCTCTTAAACGCTTCATGCCGCATCAGGTAAGCCTGGCTAATCCCATTGATATGACCGCCGCGGCTAACGCCGAAATGTACCGCCGGGCGTTGGAGCTGCTGGTGCAGGATAATGTGGTAGATATCGTTATTGTCATCTTCATTCCGCCGATGCTTACCGATCCCGGTGGAGTTGCCGACGCTGTGCGGGAAGTGGCGCCGCAGTTTCGTCAGCACGGTAAGACTATTGTTGCTTCGTTTATGGCTTCGCCGGTAGACAGACTTGGTCTGGACCCCGGTTCGGCAGACAAAGGGGGTGTCCCGTGCTATATCTTTCCTGAGTCTGCAGCGGTGGCACTGGGCAGGGCCTATGAGTATAGTGAATGGTTGAAGCGGCCAAAAGGCAGCATCGTGGCGCTCGATGGTATTGATAGGCAGATGGCCGGTGAAATAATTACCTCGGCTGTGGAACGGAGCAAGATTCGTCCTTTTTGGCTCGATACCGGTTCTGTTATCCGCCTGTTAAATTCCTACGGGATCAATACCGTGATGTCGAAGTCGGCTGGGACTGCCGGGGAGGCATCCAGAGCAGCTAAGGAGATTGGTTTTCCGGTTGCGCTCAAGCTTAACGCTGCCTCGATTGTGCATAAGACGGAGGTAGGTGGTGTGGTCCTTGATCTTCGCTCGCCGAAGGAGGTAGAACGTGCCTTTGTTAGGATGCGGGAGCGTCTGGAGCGTGATGGATTTGCTGACGAGATGCTCGGCGTTACCGTACAACAGATGGTATCCGGTGGGGTCGAGGTAATTGTCGGCGTGACCCAGGATCCCTCTTTTGGCCCATTGATTATGCTTGGTATGGGTGGCATTTATACCGAGTTGTTCAAAGATGTTACCTTTCGTATTCATCCTCTTACTGATGATGATGCCCGGGAGATGGTGCGTTCGGTTAAGGCCTATCAACTTCTTGCCGGCTGGCGTGGGGCAAGCCCGTCCGATGTCGGGGCGCTTGAGGAGCTTCTGTTAAGGATATCGGCAATGGTGGAAGACCTGCCCCAGATATTGGAGCTTGATCTTAATCCGGTGAAGGTTCTGGAGCGGGGTGGCGGCTATGTGGTGGTCGATGCTCGAATCCTGCTCTCATAGTTTTCGATGTTAGCCCCGCTCAAACTCCAGCCGTAGCATCCGCTCGGTTTTGTCGGTTATCTTTACTCTGTCATCTATGCGCCAGCCGACTACCCACAGTATCTGTTCGTGGGAGCAGACCAGGGGGACTCGATCCCGCCATGCGGCGGGGATTCGGGCATCAATCATAAACCTGCCCAGCTTTTTGGGCTGATTCATTCCCAGCGGCTGAAAGCGGTCTCCGATCCGGCGGCTGCGTACTGTCAGGCCATTACCGGTCTTGTCCAGATCAAGGCAGGCGCTAAACGTTTTATCCCCTTTTTCCATCGCCGGTTGCGGCCGGCTGATGACTTCTGCATTGACGTGCCAGCCGGGCAGTACCGTTTTCCCCGGTAGATTCAGTGTCCACGTACCATCCAGTCTGGGCAAGGGGGATAGAGCCGAGGGGTCTTCACCGAGCAGGTAGTCCTGGTATTCTATCGAGAAGATCAGGTGACCGGGTAGATCAAGCCTTGTTCCGGCCGGCTTGTTCAGGGACTCCATTATTTCTTCAATATGGCGTGTCTCAATATCTTTGAGGTTGCCCAGTAGCCTCTCGAAAGCCATTCGTAAGAGATGTCGCTGAAGTGCAGGGGATAATTTGATGAAGCTTTCCTTGCCCAGGATAATAGCGCTATCCTGGCTCCGGGCAATTCCCCTCCATAACCGTTCGCCTGCTTCCTC
>JAQUOC010000110.1 GCA_028717305.1 Dehalococcoidales bacterium
GTGGTAACCGGAGCGCTCTATGATCAAATCGAACAGTTCGATCAGGTTAAGCTCCCGGCTGCGGGTGATAATCTCCTCTATCGTGTTGAAAAAACCGACCAGCGCCCGGGTGATATGAGGGGTGAAGAGCGGCGTGTCGTCCTTGGCCCCGGCAATATGTCGTAGTGCCTCGTATTGAGATATCCCCACGGACTGTGCCAGGCTGGATAACCCGGCCAGCGTCTGCTGGCCGATGCCGCGCCCGGGTACATTGATTATGCGGAGCAGGCTGATGCTGTCATCGGTGTTCTGGATGAGCCTGAGGTAGGCGATAACATCCTTGACCTCGCGCCTCTCGTAGAAGCGGGTACCGGCGACCAGCTTATAGGGCGTGCCGAAGCGAACGAAGGCTTCTTCGAGGACCCTGGATTGGGCATTGGTCCGGTACATTACGGCGCAGTCTCCCAGCCTGGCCTTCCCCTGCCTGACCAGGCACTCTATCTCGTTGACGACAAACTGTGCCTCTTCCTGCTCGGTATACGTCTCAACTACCGTGGTCAGCTCGCCTGCCTCGTTGTCCGTCCACAGCTTGTTTGGTTTGCGTTGCTGGTTGGCTGAGATTAGCTGTGAGGCCGTTTCCAGGATATTCTTGGTCGAACGGTAGTTCTGTTCCAGCAGGATCACTTCGGCCTTGGGATAGTCCTTCTCGAAGTTCAGGATATTGCGCAGGTCGGCATACCGCCAGGAGTAGATCGACTGGTCGGGGTCACCGACAACGCATATGTTGCGGTACTTGTCCCCTATCTGCTTTATCAGTTCGTACTGGACCGGATTGGTATCCTGAAACTCATCGACCTGGATATGCCGGTATCTTTCCTGGTATCGGGACAGAACCTCGGGGTCGTTCCGGAACAGCAGTACCGTTTTCATCAGCAGGTCGTCGAAATCGAGAGCGTTGCTTTCCCCGAGTGCCTGCTGATAACGCTCATAGACTCGCCCCACCACCTCGTCAAAATAGCTGCCGCCCTGTCTCAGGTAATCGGCCGGGGTCAGCATCTGGCTCTTGGCCGCCCCGATGGCCGAGGCTATCGCCCGGGGAGCATACTGTTTGATGTCGAAGCCAACCTCGCCGATAGCTTTCTTGATCAGGCTGATCTGGTCGTCATCGTCGTAGATGACGAATCTGGGGTCGATACCAGATGACCGGCCGTCCCGGCGCAGGATACGGACGCAAATGGCGTGGAAGGTGCCGATCGTCAGGTCCTTAACCTCATTGCGGGCGAGCTGGTAGAGCCTGGCTTCCATCTCCCGGGCGGCCTTATTGGTGAAGGTAACTGCCATAATATGGCGGGGGCTGATCCGGCAGACCTTGATGAGATAGGCGATGCGGTGGGTGATCACCCGGGTCTTTCCGCTGCCTGGGCCGGCCAGGATAAGGACCGGGCCGCTGATTGCTTCTACTGCTTTTTTCTGTACGGGGTTGAGCTCGGCAAGAATATCCATCCTGGTTAATTATAACATTATCGTCAGGGAGTTCCCAAGGAGATGGTCTGGTGATATCGGGGTTACTATGTTATATAATGAACCCTTGAATAAGGGCGAAGGAGTAAGTTATGGCATCTCTGGAAGAGGTACTGGATAGAATCAAGAGCATGGCCAGGCCCGATCAACTGGAAGGTATGGCTCGATACGGCATGACGGTGGAGCGGAGGTTAGGGGTATCCGTTCCCGAACTGAGGGGTCTGGCCAAAGATCTGGGGCGGGATCACGAGCTTGCCCTGGAGCTATGGAAAACCGGAATCGCCGAGGCAAGGCTGGTAGCCGGAATGATTGACGACCCAGGCAAGCTGACCGAGGCACAGATGGAGGAATGGGTGACCGGCATCGACTCCTGGGACGTCTGTGATCAGGTGTGTATGAATCTTTTTGAGAAGGTCCCGCTCGCCTGGAAAAAGATTATCGATTGGTCGGGGCGGGAAGAAGAGTTCGTCAAGAGGGCCTCCTTCGCGCTGATAGCCTGTCTGGCCTGGCATGATAAGAAGGCGGCCGATGAGAAATTCATCGAACTGCTTCCGGTGATATTTCGAGGAGCTACCGACGAACGTAACTTCGTTAAGAAAGCGGTTAACTGGGCGCTCAGGAACATAGGGAAAAGGAACTCGAACCTGAACCGGGCTGCCATCGAGATGGCCGGAGAGATTCGGCAAATCGACTCCAGGGCGGCCCGCTGGATTGCCGCCGATACCATCAGGGAGCTTGAGAGTGAAGCGGTCCGGAAAAGACTGAAAAAGTAATCCTGCTTGGTTACGGCTTGCTGCTCTTCCAGCCTTTGGGCACGATTTCAATGACCAGGTAGAGGTCATAGAGGCTGTTGTGGTCCACCTTAATCTTGTAACTGCCGTTGTATAGCACGTCGAAGCTGAAGTCATGGCGGGTTTTACTTACCCAGTGGCCCCGGAATGTATCCACCGGCCTGCCTTCCGGGTTCAGGATCTCGAAGTTCCACCGGAAGGTGCGGTCCCGAGTCTTGTACTCTCCGGTAAGTTCGACAAAGCCTTCTACGATATCGCCCCGGTTCAGTACGTTGGAAAACGAGATTACGGAGCCCGAGATTGCTCCCGCGGGCATGGTATATTCTATCCTTTGTGCTATCGTCTCGAAGTTGGCGGTCACGCTCTTACTCGAGTCCATGGTGAGGCTAACCTCTAGGTTAGTCCCGGAGACATCACCCGACCACCCGAGGAACTCATAGCCCGGGGCTGGCGTTGCGACCAGGTCTACCGGGCTGCCCGGCGGGTAGACGCCGCCGGTGCTTACCGTGCCGCCTTCAGGCGGACTGGCCGATACTTCCAGCGTGTACCGGACGATGCTGAAGCTGGCGGTTATGCTCTTGTCCGAGTCCATGGTAACGGTAACCTCGGGGCTGGTTCCGTAGACGTCACCGGACCACCCGCGGAATTCATATCCCGGGGAGGCTGTCGCCACCAGGTCTATGGTACTTCCCGGTTGATAGCTGCCGCTTTCGGCATTTATCGTGCCGCCCCCGGTCGGGTTGACCGAGGTGGATAAAGTGTAACTGATGGTATCGAAATTGGCGGTGATATTCTTATCGCCGTCCATGGTGATGGTGACTTTCGGACTGGTTCCGGAGGCATCTCCGGACCACGAATCGAACTGATAGCCTTCTGACGGAGTGGCTGTCATTGTTACCGGGCTGCCGTCGCGGTAGTTGCCTTGAAGCGGACTGATTACTCCGCCGACGCTGGCGCTGACACTGCCCCCGTCAGCGGGGTTTGCTGCGATGCTGAGTCCGTGCATCGGCGGAGGCGGTTGATAGTAATGAATACCGAGCCATATCCCCAGCACGGTTCCGGCCGCGGCCGCGATGATGCCGATTCTCTGCCTCGGTGAAAACCGGTCCCCCCAAACTACCCGGGGGAATCGGGGTCTTTCTCTTGCTTTGACGGACTCGGTGAATCTTTTCCACCATCCTGTCCACCTTTCTGTCCGGGTAGCGCTCTTGACCCGTGTTGGCCTGTTGCCCTGTTCTGAACTGCTGACCCGCGTTGATTGGCTGGCCTGTGCCGATTTGGCGGGTGGCTTTCTCTTTCTGAATATCTTCTTGAAGAAATCGAGCATGTCGGCATTCGCCTCCGGTCGATTTTTCTTGAGATTACGGTGATGGATATATTCTATTTAGACTGCTTTCCCTTTGTCCGGGGTGCTTTTTTCTTTGCCGTTGCCTGCTCCAGGCTTTTCAGTTTCAGTGAGTCGATGATCAGCGATTCCACGGCATCTTCTACCTGTGACAGCAGCGACTTGAGTTCCTCGACTACCTCCGGGTCGCTCTGCCTTAGCTTCACCAGCTGAAGCCTGATGCTGACAAACAACTCATCCATCTGTTCG
>JAQUOC010000111.1 GCA_028717305.1 Dehalococcoidales bacterium
TATCCGTCGTTCCGGGACAGCGGTTCGTCAGTATCGGCTCCATCCCTCTGATGATCGAGACGGGGAAGAGCGCCACGGCGGTGGTCAGAGTAGCCAACGACGGCGGACAGAGCGGCAACTACGACGTTGTCCTGAAGCTTAACGACACAGCGGAATTTGAGAATGCGGTCCAGCTGGAGCCCGGGCAGGTCCGCGAGGTTGTTTTCAACCTGTCGGGCGGCAGAGACGGCACCAACACCGTCCGGATAGAAAATCTGGAGAAGAGCTTCGTCACGGAAAGATGGTACAACTGGCCGGTAATTGTCGGTATGGCTACCGCCCTGGTCTTCATTATACTGGGCATCTGCCGCCTGACGAAGCGCCGGTCAAGAAGGTAGCACCATACGATCGGCGCTGTAGTGAAACCCGGCTTTTTCCGAATTTAGGAAACACTGCCCGGCTAGCAGACTGCCTAATCCTCGGGGATACCCAGCCCCCACCCGCAGACCGGGCAGTTGATGCTCTTGATCAGATACTGACTGGTCGGCTGGCCTTTCTTAGCCACTTCTTCGAACGCCAGCACTACCTCATCGATCCTCTTCCGGGTCAGGTGAACAAAGGTCCCGCAGCGAGGACAGAGGACATACCGTTTCCTGCCTTTGATCAGAACGCCCGACTCCGGCACCGGCTCACGGGGCGACAGCAGCTTATTCAGCTCTTCGATCTCGCTTTCTATTTCGGCCAGCCGCCCGCCCTCTTCAGACACCTTGCCGTCAAGGATATCCTTCTTCAAATCGTGCAGGTGCTCCCAGCGCTCAATGATTTCCAGCCGCTCCCGTTCGGTCTTACCCTCCAACCCCTCCGGGATGATATCTTCCTGCTCCACTTGCTACCTCCTGACCAAAAAAGACTATCCGGCCACTCCGCCCGGCACAATTAAAGCTATTTAATCACCTCAGCACCGACATAAGGCCGCAGTACCTCGGGAACGGTGATGGTGCCGTCGGCATTCTGGTAGTTTTCCATGACGGAGATAAGCACCCTGGGCAGAGCCAACCCCGAACCGTTCAGGGTATGGACGAACTGCGGTCTGGCATCAGGTGAGGGACGGTAGCGGATGTTGGTCCGCCGCGCCTGAAAATCACCGCAGTTGGAGCAGGAGCTGACCTCCAGCCATTCTCCGCAGCCGGGCGCCCACATCTCGACATCATAGGATTTGGTAGAGGAAAATCCCAGATCGGCCGTGCAGAGCTCCACGATACGGTAGGGCAGCCCCAGCTTCCGGCAGATATCCTCGGCGTTGCCGACCATCTTCTCCAGCTCATCGTTGGAGGCGGCGGGTTCGGTCAGCTTGTACATCTCCACCTTGTCGAACTGGTGTCCCCGCTTGATGCCGCGGGTGTCCTTACCCGCCGACATCTTCTCCCGACGGAAGCAGGCGGTATAGGCCACGTAGTAGAGGGGCAGCGTACCCGGCGTTATTATTTCGTCGCGGTGCAGGTTGGTAATGGGCACCTCGGCGGTAGGGACAAACCAGAGGTCGTCCTCATCATCGTGATACAGGTTGTCGGCAAATTTGGGCAGGTTGCCGGAGCCGAAGAGACACTGCTTCTTGACCATAAAGGGCGGGTATACCTCCTGGTAGCCGTGCTCCCTGGTGTGAAGATCGAGCATAAAGGCGATCAGGGCTCTCTGCAGCCGGGCGCCCATACCCTTGAGCACATAGAAACGGGTGCCGGACAGCTTGACCCCCCACTCAAAGCTGATAATGCCCAGCGATTCAGCCAGCTCCCAGTGCGGCCTGGGCGGGAAGGGGGTGCTCTTGGTCTCTCCCCAGGAACGTATCACCGCATTGTCTTCCTCGCTGCTGCCTACCGGCACCGCCGCCTGGGGGACATTGGGCACCTGCAAAAGGAGCTCATTAAGCTGGCTGTCCAGGCTGCGGACTTCCTCTTCCATTCCCCTTATCCTGACGCGCAGGTCGCGCCCCTCGTCCGCCGAGGTCTGCTTCATGCGTGCCGAGTCTTTCCTCTCCCGCCTCAGTTCCTCCAGTTCGCTAACCTTCTTGCGGCGCTCGGCATCAACTCCGAGGATGTCATCCAGCGACGTAGTGTCCCGGCGGTGGGCAATCGCCTCCCTTATGAGGTCTGTATTCTCACGGATAAACTTTATGTCAAGCATACCACTCCCCTTTCAGAGAGGCCTTTCCTCCCGTTAAGCTTCTTGCGCCCCCTTCTTATCGATGCTTTTCTCTTTAAGCTGGGGGAAGAGGATGACCTGGCGGATCGATGTCTGACCGGTGAGCAGCATGACCAGGCGGTCGATACCGACCCCCAGCCCTCCGGTGGGCGGCATGCCGTACTCCAGAGCCAGCAGGAAGTCTTCGTCAATCGCTTGCTCTATTTCACCTTCCGCCCGGCGGCCCTTTTGCTGCTCGATGAAGCGCTTCCTCTGCTCGAACGGGTCGTTAAGCTCGGTAAATGCGTTGGCAATCTCCATGCCGCCGGCAAAGGCCTCGAAACGCTCCACCAGGTGCTCGTCGCCGGGCTTGAGCTTGGCCAGCGGCGACATATCGACCGGATGATGGAGGAGAAAGGTCGGTTGCACGAGGTGCGGCTCGACAAAGTTGGACAGCAGCTCGTCGATCAGCCGGCCCCGGTCCTTTTCCGGGTCGACCGCCATTCCCATAGCCAGCATCCTGGCCCGCAGCGAGTCGGCGTCGGGGTATTCCTCAAAGTCGATGCCGGCACGTTCGATAATGGACTGGCGCAGCTCGACGCGCTGCCAGGGAGGCTTAAAGCTGATATCATTTTCTCCGAACTTGACCGTATCCGTACCCAGCACCTGCTGGCTCACCCGGCATACCATTTCCTCCAGCATCCGCATGACATCATTATAGTCGGCATAGGCCTGGTAGCTCTCCAGCATGGTGAATTCGGGGTTGTGCTTCGTAGAGAGACCCTCGTTACGAAAGATACGGCCCAGCTCATAGACCCGGTCGAAACCGCCGACAATCAACCTCTTGAGATAGAGCTCAAGGGCGATGCGCAGGTATAGGTCTCGGCCAAGGGCGTGTTGATGAGTGATGAACGGCTGGGCGAGCGCACCACCTGCCGAAGGCTGCAGCACCGGCGTTTCCACTTCAATGAAGCCACGCTGGTTCAAGAACTGTCGAATGGCGGTAATAATAAGGCTGCGCTTTAAGAAGATATCCCTGGCCTCATTATTGGCAATCAGGTCGAGGTAGCGCTGCCGGTAGCGCGTGTCGATGTCGCTCAGTCCATGCCACTTCTCCGGAAGGGGCTGCAGTGATTTGGCCAGCATGACAAGCTCTTTTACCTCAATGCTGGCTTCTCCGGTCCGGGTACGGAATAGTCTGCCGCTCGCCCCGACGATATCGCCGATATCGAGGTCTTTCTTAAGCAGTTCGAGGCCGTCTTCATTGAGAACATTCCGGTGGCAATAGAGCTGGATTTTCCCCGAGCCGTCACGCAAATCAAGGAAGGCGACCTTACCCATCGGCCGGTGCGACATGATACGCCCGGCGACACGAACTTCAATCACCTTCTCTTCAGCCGGGTTTTTCTCTATCTCTTCGATCAGGGCGACCGCCTGCTCCGTAGTATGACTGCGCTGATAGCGGTGGGGGTAGGGATTGCAACCGGCTTCACGAAGCCTCTCCAGCTTTTCCAATCGCTGCTTGTTGATACTGTCTGCTCTTGATGCCATCTCTTAATCTTTCCTCACACATAATTGGTATCACAGGAATAAATAGACGGTATCCCTTAAGCGGGACTATGCCTTAATGGTTATTATATGAGTTCCGAGCGTCATAGTAAAGCAGTTTCCACACTACCCTTTCAGCGTATCCAGCCAGGCGGTTGA
>JAQUOC010000112.1 GCA_028717305.1 Dehalococcoidales bacterium
AGGCGGCAACCAATCAGGCGGATAATCTCTAGGTATTCTACCTGTATCCCTGCCTACAAAATTATCTCGTGGTCTTAATTCGTGTATTCTACCTATATCCATTTTCATTCCCTCCATATATTATCTACAATTTTATTTAACCCTGTTTCTTTAGGATATATCGTGGGTCATTGTCAAAAGCAGTGCTTCCTTCAACTATTTCCATCCCTTTCTGTGTTATCCTTTGGCATCCATTGAAGTATATATCCTCAATATCTAAATGCAACATAGAGCAAATTCTTTGGCACATCGCCATTACGTCCCCAATAGCCATCTCTACCTCTACCATCCCAGCCTCGCTATCTTCGTTGTGTTCCTCTATGTGAAGTAATAGTTTATACAGGTCATTTGCATTACATACTGCGCCATACGCCGCATACGATGGTTTAATGATTCCAAAAGCCTGTGAACACCAAAACTCCATTTGTCTAGCAATATATCTGTTAATGTTTCTTGACACGTCATAAGTCCTCCGTTTAGCCTCTACCACTTATGGCTGGGAGTACCACCATATATTATCTATTAGATTTACTGCTTATTCAGGCTTCCACAGAATTGCAACTGCATCATCACCGTGTTCTAAATCCTCCGCTACATCTGCTAGTGCCCACCCCTTTTCTTGCCACCTTACTATTGCGGTGTCGAAGGTGTCGCCATTCTTATAGTTTTTATCGTTGAGTAATTTTATTTTAACTTTCATCATTCCCCCTTAATCTGCTTTATGATGTGGTCATGCTGGGCCCGGGCCGATACTCGCATATTCATCTGGCAATACTTACAATCTTCATCGCTCCAAACGCCTTCACGCGTGCAATTGGCACAAGCATTAACCAAAATATCCTCATCACTTATCACAGTCAATCCCTCTGTTATCTCTTTAAGGATAGAGTCGGTAAGTTTATCCAAGTTTACCTCAGTGCGGTTTTTGATAGGCGGTGTTTTTAGTTGCTGTAATATCCGTTCTCTCATCTTATATCCTCCCTTAATCTAACCTTACCAAGCCTGCCATAGCTTCTCGGTATTATCGTCATAGTACCACTCGCCTACCCCTGGTATCCACGCTTTATTTATCCGGTGGTAGTAATCAACCCTTTTGTGGAGCAGGATAGACATCTCATCATCTGTCAATGTCTCGGTAGGGAAGTCATAACCCTGCCGTGCTGCTTCCCTCTGTATCTCTCTGGCCATCCATTTGCAAGCACCATAAGGGTCGCCTGACTCATAGACTATCACCCTGTTAGCCTGCCAGTATGATATAAATTCTTTCAAGGTTTCAAGGTCGGGGAACGGCTGAGGCCGCAGGTATCTGATAACAGTCTGGTTTACTGTAACTATCTTTTCAACCTCACGGATAACCTCTACCTCTCGGTCAACGTACTCAACCTTAGTGACGTACTTGATTATCGGCTCGCTGATAGTTTCGGTCACTGTGATAGTTTCAGGTGGTACTTTAACGTATTCTATCTGTGGGGCGCACCCCACGAGTAATATTAAACTTGATAGGAAAATGATTAGTTTCATTTAGTTGCCCTTACCTCGTAATACTTGTCGTGATTCTTTTTTGCCATCCAACCATATTTCACTTCTTCGCAGTCGCTCTTATCGTAGTATTTGCCATCCCATTGGCATCTTACTTTCATGTTTGGTATTAGTAAGTGAAGTTTATCTATGCTCTGTTTGGTTTCCATGTAAACGTAATCCACGTTATAAGGATAGCCGTCTTGCTCATCAAAGTAATGGACGTAATCACAGCCAAGTTTCACGCCGATTAATTTACCTTCGCCATCAAGAGCTTTCTCATAAAATGTTATCCCGCCGTGCCATTCAAGGTCGGATATATAAGACGTTCCCGTATAATTATAGTTCAGCCACGCCCTGCCATCGGGTGACATCCTCTCGTATTTCCCCTCAAGCACGAAGTATTTATGATATTCTTCAGGAATTTGTTCAATCGGCAGAAAAAGATAATAGTTCCAGCAAGGGTGGCTACCAAGAACATCCCCACCTAACCGCCAATTAACAATCTCAAACTTAACGCCACGATACTCACCGTTCCATATGTCTTTATGCTTTAATTCGTTCACTTTATCTCCCCTCATATTCTATCTTAGGAGTACATCCTGTTAAACTCAGGGCTAGGATTATTAAGATTAGGATTTTCATAGTTTCACGCTGATGTTTATTTGTGCTATACTGTACTTAGGTGCAAGGTGAATAGAACTTTTAAGTATCGTGTCAATGCTAACAAGCAGACTATGGCTAATGCTGAGTCGTGGCTTAATCTTTGCCGTCAACTCTACAATGCTTGTCTTGAGCAACGCATAATTGCTTATAAAACCTCCCGAAAGTCTATCAGTAAGTACGAGCAGATGCGCCAAGTTACCGAACTTCGCCACGAATTTCCAGAGTACAAAGACATAGACGCTCAATGTCTTACCGAGGTTGTTAAGCATATAGACTGGGCTTATCAGTCTTTCTTCCGCCGTGTTAAGTCTGGCGATAAGCCAGGATTTCCACGCTTCAAGGGCAGAGATAGATATGATAGTTTTACCTTGCGCCAGAATAGTTGGAAACTTAACGGCAAATATCTTTCTATCAGGAATGTTGGTATATTCAAACTCAGACTTTCCCGCCCGATAGAAGGCAATATCAAAACCATGACTATCAAACGTAGTGCTGATAGTAAATGGTATGTGTCTTTTGCTTGCGATAACGTGCCAGATAAAGAATTGCCACAGTCCGATAATATTATCGGCATTGATGTTGGGCTTGAAAGTTTTGCTACCCTGTCCGATGGTGCGCAGATAGAAAACCCACGCCATTTCAAGAAAGGTCAATCTCTTCTCAAGCAAAGACAGCAAGCACTTAGCCGTAAAGTCAAAGGCTCTAATCGGCGCAGGAAGGCGAGAATACTTGTAGCAAAAGCCCACGATAAAATCAGAAACCAGCGCAGGGATTTCCACTATAAGACAGCCAACAGGCTTATCAAAGAATACGGCACTATTTGTATTGAGGATATGAAAGCATGGAATAGTTTTAGATGCCTTAATAAATCGGCTTTTCGGCGGATGATGTGTAACGTTCATTCAAAACTATACCTCCCCTAAATTCTTGTAGAGTGTGGAAAACTTGACTCCATAATCCTTGATTTCTCCCAGTGTTGTGAATGGCGGTTTTACCTCCAATGACCTGTCAAAAACAGGGCGGTGAAAGGTGGGTAGATTGGAGTAAAGCAATTTTGCCCGTATCGCCTTAAATGAGTACCCCCTGCCTGTATGATTGGTTAGCTTTACAAGCCCTGCTATCGCCTCGGTATAGGCGTTTGTGATTGGATGCTCCCACCATGCGAATATCTCGGCTTTCCAGTTACCTACAGCCGTTGTGAGAGGCTTGAAGGCGGGCTGTAGCTCGGTCGGGATGCTTGCCTTAAGGGATTCATACCGCTCTATGGCTTCTTGCCTGTCCTTGACCGTCCAGAGGTCACAGAAGTCCTCTTTGAACTGGTAAGCCTTGCCAAGTATAGGGAACTGCCCTAACCACAGGTCAAGTATGAACTGGTCTTGTTCGTCAAGGTCACTCCGGCGATGGAACAGGATATAGCGGTCACGCTTCAGTGTCCGGCGTTGACGCGCGGTAAGGTGTGCCCTGGTATCTTTTCTTACCGTGTCCATGCCCTGAATGGCTAACCGGATAACGTGAAAGCGGTCTATAACGACTGTGGCTTGCGGTAGAATGTCATTCACAGCGTCTTTATATGGCTGCCACATGTCCATAGCCACAAGCTGTATTCGCTGGCGGTCG
>JAQUOC010000113.1 GCA_028717305.1 Dehalococcoidales bacterium
ATTGCTGGGCGATTCCAATATCGGCGGATATTTCGGGGCTTTCATGAAAAGGACGGGTATCGATTTTCTTTTTATTACCGGCGCCTCTTCGCAACCGGTCTACATCTACCTGGATAAAGAAAAGATTGGTATTGAAGACGCCCGGGACCTGTGGGGAAAATCCACCATTGAAACCGATACAATTTTGGCAGAGCGCCATGGCCCTGCCTGCCAGTCGATCTCAATCGGGATAGCCGGAGAAAATCTGGTACGTTTTGCCTGTATCATCAACCGGAAGAAGAATACTGCTGGCAGAACGGGCATGGGTTGTCTGATGGGGTCTAAGAAGATAAAGGCAGTCGTGGTGAATGGCAAAGAGCCGGTAAAGCCGGGAGATAATGCTGGATTTGACAGGTTGATGAGAGAGTTTCAGCAGGGGTTAAAAAAAGAGCCTCTGGTCAAATTACTGGGGGAGTATGGTTCGTCTCTGCTCTATATCCTGGTCAACCGGCGGATTGGTATGGGCCGGTCTTACAACGGGCTTTCGACAAAATTCCCCGGGGGCGAGAATATTTCACCTAACATACTGAAAGATAAATACTACACCGGCAAAGCCGGTTGTTATTCCTGTCCGGTCTCCTGTCACCACAAGTACCGGGCTGGTGAAATAGAGAGTGAAGGCCCGGAGTATTCTATTCTGGCCAGCTTTGGCCCGGTGGTGGGCATAAAACGGTTGGAGACGGTTCTTTATATCAATGACCTGATAAATCGCTATGGTCTGGATTCCAGTTCGACGGCTAATCTCATTGCTTGGACGATCGAATTACTTAAGAGGGGCCTTATCGATGAAAGTGTGACCGATGGCCTCGGCCTTGACTGGGGAAATGAGGAAGCTATCATCGAGCTGATTCACCGGATTGCCCACCGAAAAGGTCTGGGTAACATTCTCGCTAACGGGGCCAGGGAGGCGGTAAGGTATTTCGGTGAAGACACGGGCCGGTATCTTCTCTGGTCGAAGAATCTACCGCAGACCGACCCTGCCGATTTGAGGTATTTCCCTGCCTATGCCTTGGGTGACGCTACCGCTTCGAGGGGGCTGGATCATTTAAGGAGCCGGCCTACCTGGGAGTCCTATCGGCTTTCTGAAGAAACCCTGAAGGGTATCTACGGCGGCGATGTTTCCGCCAGTCCCCGCAGCTACCTGGGAAAGGGGAGGGTAATCTGGTGGTGGGAGACATACCTTTCCCTGTTCGATGCCCTGGGAATCTGTAAGCTGATCGCTTTTCATTGCCAGCCCGGTCTGCTTGATTTCGCCTTCTTTTCGAAGCTGGTCCGCTGTGCCACGGGTATTGATTTGACCGCCGAGGAAATCTTTGCCGTTGGAGAAAGGATTGTCACTCTGGAGAGGATGTTTCTGGTCAGGGAGGGAATAAGGAGGAGGGATGATTTTCCTCCCCCGAGGTATTTTGAGCCCTTGGCCTGGCAGGATGGGTTGAAGCCCGAAGAGAAGGACTTGAAGCTGGACAGGGTGGCTTTTGAGGGGATGCTTGATGAATATTACCGGCTCCGCGGTTGGGATAGTGAAGGCGTGCCGTTGGCCGGAACCGAAGAGCGTTTGGGTTTGGCCCGATGAAGATAGCTGTTATTGGTGCCGGGGCGATCGGTGCGTTAGTAGCTGGTTATCTCAGCAGGGAGGGGGTTGACGTTACCTTAGTCGGCAGGGCCAGTGATGTCTCTGTTATTCAGGACGGCGGCCTTGTCATCGATGGAGTAAGAGGAAACGTAGTTGTTCCGGTGAAGATGACCGATAGGCTCGAAAAGGGCTTTGATCTGGTTATTTTGACGGTTAAAACACAGGATATTGATTCGACTCTGAGCGGGAGTGTTAGGGCCCTGGGGAATGCCCCTCTCCTTACCGTGCAGAACGGCGTCAGGGCGGAGGAAATCATTCGGGGAATTATTCCCAAGGAGAATATCGTCAGCAGTATCGTTATGTTCGGGTCGACCTACCTTGAGGCGGGCAGGATTCTGCATAACTTTGAGGGGGACTGGGTAATCGGCAGGGCGTTTGCGCCGAATAACGGGGTTATTGACAGTATAGGTAGCCTGCTGGCTGGTGCCTTCTCCGTCCGCATCACGGCCAGGATAACAGGGATGAAATGGCTGAAACTCTTCTTGAACCTGAATAATTGTCTACCTGCCTTAACCGGGAGGAGCATGCAGGAAACGTTTTCCCATCCGGATATCTCCCGGTTAAGCATCCGTCTTCTGAGCGAGGCGCTAGCGGCGGTAGACCTGGCGGGAATAGAGCTGGAGTCACTGCCGGACTTTCCCGTGGCAAGACTGCGGGCACTCACTACCATGCCGCTGGCGGAGGCGGGAGAGATATTCTCTAAGACGATGACCAATCTGAGCCGGGAGCCGCTCTTCGGCTCTATCTTACAGAGCATCAAGAGGGGAAAACCGTCCGAGATTGATTATTTTAACGGGGAGATAGTATATCTGGGGAAGAAGATGGGGGAGGATGTGCCGTTGAATAAGAAGATGGTCGAGATGGTGCACAGGGTTGAAGAGAGCGGCGGATTTCTCAGTCCGGAAGAGATTCTAAATGAAGTCGGGGGATAAGAATGGCAAAAGATAGACCCAAATCAGCCGGGGCATCTGAAGTCCCGGGAAAGACCAGAAAGAACTTTCACGATGTTCCTCTTTTGGTTACGGTGAGTAAGGTCAAGGAGGAGTGCTATCGCGGCTACAAGGAGGGTGATACCTTTATCTTCGAAGACTTCACCAAGACGCCCCAGGGTTTTTGCCAAGGTGCCGCCGCCGTACTTTTTCCTTGCCTGTATGCCCTGACCTTCGGCGCGGAGTTTAAGTTTGAAGGTAATCCCCGCTCTATTCACACCACCTGTCCCGACGGCGGTAAGGTCGAGTTCTTCACCCAGGTGCTTACTCCGTCGGGAGAAGTGGAAAAGGGTGAGAAGAAAGAGCATCACGGGCCGAGTCCTAAAAAGATGATTATCAGCGTGGAGGAGGTAAACGGGCACTGTGCCTACGATTACAAGCCGGGGGATACTGTTGAGGTAACCGGCCTCAGAACCCCCGAGGGTTTTTGTGGAGCTGCCTATAATGCCCTCTTCCCCGTCCTTTTCGCCCTTAATATGGGGGCTAAGTTTACTTTTTCTGAGGATCAGAATACTAACCTGCGCGTGACCTGCCCCGACGGGGGAATAATCAGGTTTAAGGTAAGGAGGGTCGAATGAGTAAGAGACGTGTAGTGGTTACCGGACTGGGGGTTATTTCTCCTAACGGTATTGGTAAAGAGACTTTCTGGAAAAATGCGGTCTCCGGCAAGTCTGGGGTAAGGCGGGTTACTGATTACGATGTCTCGCAATTCCGCTCTCAGATAGCCGCTCAGGTGGTTGACTTTGATCCCTTCGCCTTCGGTCTCAGCGGGGAGGAGGTGGAGCGGATGGATCGCTACGTGCAGTTTGCCGTGGCCGGGGCAGAGGCCGCAGTGGCTGATGCCCGGTTTGTTTTCGGTGATGAGATAAGAGAGCGGACGGGGATCTGTCTCGCTAATGCTATCTGCGGTACGAGATATATGGACGAAGAGTTTTTGAGGGTGACCAACGGCGGCAAAGACCCTATCGATCCCAAAAAGGTAAGGCCGCATCTTTATGATGCCTCCATGTTCAATACGCCTTCCAGTGAAATAGCGGCACGCTATCAGCTAAAGAGTATTTGTGCCACCGTATCTACCGGTTGTACTGCCGGTACCGATGCCGTGGGT
>JAQUOC010000114.1 GCA_028717305.1 Dehalococcoidales bacterium
TCACTCTCTTTGTTTTCCTCTCCTTCTATTATACCCCCGCCCAGCACTTCACTGCCCTGGTAGAAAACGACATCCTGCCCCGGGGTAATTGCGCTCTGGAGCTCATTGAAGATGACCTTGGCAGTATAACCCTTTAAGTATAAGCTTGCGGCTGCTCTAGATGAGCCGTAGCGGATTTTGGCCGTTATTTTACTAGTCCCTTGCGGTGGTACTCCACTGATCCAGCTTAGTCTGCTGGCATTAAGCCTGTTGCCTAACAGCTGGTTCCTGGTGCCGACTATTACTCTGTTGGTGTTGGGATCAAGCTTGAGCACATAAAGCCGTTCCTCCGAGATTAAGCCCAGTCCCTGTCTTTGTCCTATGGTGTAGAGAGCCATGCCGTTGTGTCTGCCCAGCACTTTACCCTCCGCGTCGGTAATATCCCCGGGTTTTGTTGTGATGCGCTTGGCCAAAAACTGGCGATAGTCATTACCCGGGATGAAGCAGATGTCCTGGCTCTCCCGCGGGCTGTCAGTAGCCAGGCCGCGCCGGGCGGCCATCTGTCTAACCTCGGATTTGTGGAGGCTGCCCAGAGGGAAGAGCAGGTGCTTCAGTTCCCGTTGCCCGAGCCGGTAGAGGAAATAGGACTGGTCTTTGGTCGGGTCTGTCCCTTCGAGGAGGTGATATCCTTCCCCGGAGGACTCGATACGGGCATAGTGGCCGGTAGCCAGATAGTCGGCTCCCATTTCCATTACCCTGTCAAGCAGCAGCCCGAACTTGATTCTTTTGTTGCAGATAGTACAGGGGTTTGGTGTCCGGCCCTGGTTGTACTCCTGACAGAAGTAGTCAATGATAAGCTCCTGAAACTCTTCTTCCAGATTGATTATCCGGAGGGAGATTGCCAGCCGCCGGCAGTTATCTCTGAGGGCGTCGATATTTTGTTCCTGATCGGGACCGTCCCATAGCTTCAAATAAACGCCGCTTGTTTCATTGCCGGAATCACTGAGCAGAGCGGCTGCCATGAGAGAGTCCACTCCGCCGCTCATCGCCACAACCACGCGCTTCCCGGATATCTTTGTTTCAGTCACTCTCCCTGCCCAGCAGTCGGCTTACCCGTTGCCAGATAGCCCCGGCTATCTTCTCCTTGCTCCGTGTGGCGTCTACGATCAGCCAGCGTTCAGGTTCAGCGTTGGCCAGCTTTAGGTAGCCCTCCCTTATCCTGTTGTGAAAGGCTATCTCTTCCTGTTCGAAGCGGTCTCGCTGGCTGTCCTTCTTGCGGGTAAGTCCTAATTCGGTGGGTATGTCGAGAAGGATGGTCAATTCGGGTTTAAGGCCTTGAGTGGCGGCGTTATTGGTAGCCCTGACTGTTGCTATATCCAGTCCCCGTCCGTATCCCTGATATACCGTGGTAGAGTCGGCATAGCGGTCGCTGATAACAACTTTGCCCTTCTTTAGACCGGGTATGATTACTTCGGTTACTGATTGGGCGCGGGCAGCGTTAAACAGTAACAGCTCGACCAGCGGTGTGATATTCTCATCATCAGTCCATTTCAACCAGCGGCCCAGCTTCTTGCCCAGCGGCGTACCGCCGGGTTCGTAGGTCAGGATGGCCGGAATCGACAGGCGTGAAAGTCTCCGGTATAGTAGTTTAGACTGAACGCTCTTGCCGCTTCCTTCTCCTCCCTCGAAGGTAATGAACAGGGACATAACTACCTCATTTATATTATTCGGTGGCCCATCACCCTGTGTTCCGCTCCACTTACCGATAAATCCTCACCCTGCGGTTGGGGTCTTTGCCCGTACTCTGGGAGAGCAGGTCGTTTCTTCTTGCTATCAGATGTTGCAGACGACGTATGTAAGCACTCTGCGGACTGAGTTCTATTCCTTCTTGCTCCCCATCCTTTACCTGGGTAACCGCTTCTTCTGCCTCACCTAAGGCACGCTTTAAGGAATTTGATTTGTCCTGATTTTCTACCGGGTATATGTCAGCCAAGAGTTGTCTCATCTGAGCCGGGGTGTTACTCTTTAAGACATAGAGAGGCAGGTTGGCTGTTTCAGCATCCCTCACCTTTTGCGGCTTGCGGCGGAAGTAGTTTTTCGAGGTGATGAAAAGATTAGCTTCGCTCAAGTTTGGCACTATATCCAGTTCTAGATGCATCTCTTTGGTAATCTGTTCCAGCCGCCCCCGGTTTATCCCGTAGAGAAAAACCTTCGCCGGCTCATTTTTTTTGAGGGGTTTTCTGTCCCTGAATGTTCTTGTCGAGGTGTTGGCCGGGGCTTGATTTGCTATCCTGATTTCACCCTTTTCGTCCAGCCAGCGGGTTTCGGTATCCAGCAGCTGGCCGCGTAGGATGGCGTCGACCGCCTCACCGACGTCAGGCCGGATGGCAACCCTGTCCCAGCCCTGAATTTCAACAACGATGTCGAAGGTGGGTGATGAGGTGCGTTCCAGGATCGATTTCTGGGTGCCTCTTCGCTTGGCTTCTTCATCTCCCAGGGTTACCGACTGGATGCCGCCGATAAGGTCACAGAGGGTAGGGTTCATCATTAGATTTTCCAGAGTGTTGCCGTGGGCGGTTGCGATCAGTTGCACGCCGCGCTCGGCAATGGTGCGGGCTGCCTGTGCCTCGAGCTCGGTCCCGATTTCATCAATTACAATTACCTCGGGCATATGGTTCTCTACCGCCTCAATCATTACGGCGTGTTGCTTGGTGGGGGTAGCTACCTGCATACGGCGGGCGTGGCCGATAGCCGGGTGGGGTATATCGCCATCACCGGCGATTTCATTTGAGGTATCAACAATGATAACCCGCTTCCCGAAGTCGTCAGCGAGTACCCGGGCGACCTCACGGAGCATGGTGGTCTTACCTACCCCAGGCCCGCCTAAGAGGAGGACTCCCTTGCCGGTTTCGACGAGGTCTTCGATAATCTTTATTGTGCCGAAGACAGCCCTGCCCACACGGCAGGTAAGCCCGACGATGCGCCGTTTGCGGTTGCGGATAGCAGAGATGCGGTGCAGCGTGCGCTCAATTCCGGCCCGGTTGTCATCGCCGAAAGTACCGATACGTGAGACAACGTAATCAAGGTCAGCTTCATCAATTTCTTTGGGATTAAGTATTATTTCCCGCGCCGGAAAGCGGGCTTCTGCAGGCCGGCCCAGATCCAGGATTACTTCCAGCAGATCACTGTTGTTCCCTTGGTCGCATAACGGCTGACGAATGTGTGGCGGTAGGATGTTGAGCAGAGCATCCAGGTCATCGGTGATAACCTTTTGCATAACCTTTGGCAAAGGTGTTCCCCTGTTTAGGATTTATTGCTCCCGGCAGCAATATCTAAAAAATACTGGTGAAATCTCAGGTCGTTGGTCAGCTCGGGGTGGAAAGCAGCCGCCAGCAGTTTGCCCTGTCTGGCGGCGACGATGGTACCGTCGCCCAGCCTGGCCAGTATCTCGGTTTTGCCATTGACCTTCTCGATTAAGGGAGCACGGATGAAGATACCCTGGAAGAGTTTTTCTCCCAGCGCCGGTATATCCAGTTCAGCTTCGAAGCTGTCCTTCTGTCGTCCGAACGCATTACGTCTGACCGTGATGTCCATCAGTCTCAGGGGTTCGACGTCGGAGTCCGAGATTTCTCTGGCCAGTAGTATCATTCCGGCGCAGGTGCCCAGTATGGGTAGTCCTCTCTCGGCAAGCCTTTTTACCTCGTCGGCCAGATTATAGACTGCT
>JAQUOC010000115.1 GCA_028717305.1 Dehalococcoidales bacterium
TTTTATCAAGTATAATGTATAAGGGTGTGATTTCAATGAATTAATGTGCCTTTATTAATGAAGAATTCTATTAAATTCGAAGGAGAGAAAATGAAAACAAAACCAGCGGTAGAAGATTTACTTAACCACTTGACCTATCTGGGTTACGAGATTAAAGACAAACAAGATGGCACTTTCATTGCAAAGCATGACAGGCTTATTGATCTGGGTATTGAGGACAAAGCTGTAGGGATACTCTTCTATTCATGGTTCCCAGGTAATGAACTAGCCGGGATTGATCGGGCGAATTTTCTTGAATGCCTGAATGAAATTAACAGTAAAGCAGTGATACTACGGTTCTATGCCGATAAAGATAATGCCCTGGTAATGGATGCCTTATATCTTATGCCCTATGATCGGGTTGGATTTGCGGCCTTTATGGATGAACTTAATAATGATATCCAAAGATTGTTCAGTGATGATTCCGGGGTTGCCAAATACTGCGGATAATTGTATACAAGCAGAGGTGATCAAATTTTTATCTATTATAATATAGAAAGTAAAGGGCTAAATCATCGCAGAGAGTTCCCCGCCAAGAATTCTAGCGATTCCCAGATGAAGAGATCGGCAAAATAAATACGATCCAAGGTGATAGGAGTATTCTAATATGATAAACAGGGAAAATACGGAAGACGATAATGCCATTGACCGTGAAATAGTTGAGATAGTGTTATTAGAAGAATACCTTAGTTCAGGATTAAACTCTTTTGAGGAGCATGATTGGGATAGTGCCATCGACTTTTTCACCAAGTACCTGGAAATCGACTCGGAAGCCCCTCTTGTTTATGATAAACGCGGTATCACCTATGGAAACATGTACCAATACGATGAAGCCATTGCAGATTTTGACCAAGCGA
This sequence comes from Dehalococcoidales bacterium, assembly GCA_028717305.1. GTDB lineage: Bacteria > Chloroflexota > Dehalococcoidia > Dehalococcoidales > UBA5760 > UBA5760. Next base: position 897 of record JAQUOC010000115.1, read on the forward strand.
TAAAATTGAACCCGTTTTTTGCCGGAGCTTATAACAACCGGGGGCTATCTTACTATAAGAAGTACCAGTTTGACCAAGCCATCGCAGATTATGACAAAGCTATACGACTATCTCCTGACGTTGCCGTATTCTATGCCAACCGTGGTTTGGCTCACATGTGGAAAGACGACCTTCTCACAGCTATTGCAGACTATGATAAAGCCATCGCGCTTGATGAATCTCTTGAGGAAACCCACAACAACCGTGGTGAAGCCTACATCCGGTTGGGTGAATATCAGAAAGCAATCACCGATTTTAAAAAAGAATTAACTCTTAATCCGAATGACATTAACGCTTACGCCAGTTGCATCTCGGCTATGGAATTTAGCCGTGATTATCAAAGGCCAAAAGATGACGAACAAATAGACCATAAAAAGGGAGATCTTTAAGTGGGGAATCGATACTTCATTGAATTAAGCAGAAGCGATACCGGTCTGGTGAGCTATTTCCCTGGACTTGAGGTCAAGGATGACGCTAATGGCGATTGGATTGAGAAAGTACTGGTCCCTGCCGTAGAACCAATAGCGAAAAGGAAGAGTGCGAAGATTCGGGATATACCCATAACATTCTGGAGCTGTGTTCGAGGGACAGTCCGCCGCCGGGCAGAGGTCTTTCTATTCGTCACGCCAGCATACCCCGGAGCTGCGATAGAGCAAACTTTGCGCCAAGCATTACAGCCTATCATAGATGGTAAAGTCCACGCTGGCAGAGAGCGGCTACCGAAAGACGCCTTTCCCTGCCTTCAAGTATTCCGGGGGAAGCTCATCAGGTTTTATTGTAATCTTAAAAATCACTATGGATATTCACTCCCTACTGTCTGTTGGAAGGATAAGTCGCCCGAATTGGAACTTCTGCCGATTTCGGAAAATGATGAATTGATAGCGTTTGATGTACCAACCGAAGACTTAGAGCTGTTCTTGGCCGAGGCAATGGTAATTTCCGTGTCAAACGGGGAAGAATGCCGTAGATTCCAACAGGCGCTTAATGCCGTTGCCAGGAAAGTGGAGTGATGTGCAGTCTATCCTAGCCCGCCAGGGATTTGCAGACTTCCCTTGCTAACTTCACTTGTTTGGATTAGACTGAGGCACAGTAAATGAAGGTGCAAAGATAAGGTGGTCAGTAGCGAGTCGCAATTTCGCCAGAATTATTCGTCGCTAATAAAAAAGTTCCGTAACCATGCTAAATCCGAAGGTACTTTTTATCTCCCAAATCCGATTGTACCGAAGGAGCGAGCAGACTACATTTTAATTGGTATGGAACCCTCTTTTGGGAGGTGGGCTAAGGGGAAAAATCCCGTTGAGCGCTCTAAGGTAGCCCAAGGGTTCTTAAACAAAGGGTTTAAGAACTTTGCGTTCACAATTGAGGACTTTATAATGCACTACTGTACGCGAACTTACTTATGCTCAGAATCAGAAACGTATTACGTCACCGATCTTTCGAAAGGGGCAATGCTAACTAAGGATGCAGGCAAAAACCGTAGCACGCGTTATTTGTCTTGGTATCCTCTACTGCTTGATGAAATTAAAAGCATTTCAAAGAAAAGAGTCAAATTAATTGCTCTAGGTAAAAGCGTGTACGATTTTCTAATGAAGCAGAAATGCCGTGTAAAAACGGGCTGTAATCTTTACTATGTTCCTCATTATAGCAATCAGGCATCATGGGTTTGGAACAAATTCATATCAAACAATGCATATGAACGCAATGAATTTTTCTCAAAATTAGACGTCAACAGAATTCTTGAAGTAGCTAATAATATACTTAAGAAATGTAATATGGATTATAGTCTTGAGGAAAAGATTTATGCAGCATTACCGAAACAATTGACTGAGTCAAAGAAGAAACTAATTCTTACTTATAAAACCTGCTTTGAACAAATAAAAACGACTTAGCTGCTAAACATTTGACCTGCCCCCAATAGTGGTAAAGGGGACAGTATATATGGAGGTTAGATATGAGATTTTTTAGCAAGAAACTAACAGCTGCGCAACAAGCAGAATTGGAGTCTATTACATACACTCTGGATTCTTTGCGCTCTGAACTTTCGGGAAATTATGATAGTTTCTATTCTTCTGTTAATGAGCTATATGATTGTTGTAGACCTACAACGAAGATGATCCTTATCGAACCCATCGGAGCAGAGGAATTAATCCCACCTTCTAAAAAAGCGACTGAGGATTATTTGGTCTCTTTACTGGAAGCTCAGACAAAGCTGACAAAAATAGAGCTCCCAACATGGTGCAAGAAAAAACAGAGAAAATCATATGAAGATCTGCAATCATTTCTAAAATCTCACGTAACTATGCTACATAGCATAATTATAGCACTGAGTCCTCCTGATGCACTAAAAACTCGAACGCCAGATGGTGCAAAACTCAACATGTTTGTGTCTGGAATGAACTTTCTTAATTTGAATAAAGGACTATTATGACGAGCTTCAGGTTACCTTAGTTCTCCTCCTATCAACTAGTCCCTTTCAATTGAAAGGCTTCCAGGTTTGACTGTATTAGTGCTCTCAGTATACGCAATCATATATACCTGTACGAGAGGCAAATTCTAAGAATAACCATCACACGAATGTCAGTATCGTGCAATCATTCGAGTCTCAATCTTCCAGAAGGGCGTCCTCTCACACAAATTGGTATTGCTTTCTCTCTTCCGTGGTGCTACTATTGCGATGGCGATGTACTCCTTGATATGCCCATA
>JAQUOC010000116.1:0-2066 GCA_028717305.1 Dehalococcoidales bacterium
GGAAAAAACCTCGTTTTTCAGCGGTAGATTAAGCCGTCTGATGCTAGCATCTATCGCTACCGCTGAGGCCAGAATATCTGGGGCTAATCTCTACGGCACATGCTACTCTAACCCTGGAGCGATCGGGGTCTTCTGCACAAAAGTAGGGGAAAGAGCGCTCGGTTGTGCTGGCCTTGGAGAGGCCACAGCTAAAAGAGAGGGATTCAACGTAATAGTAGGACAGGCAGTAGGGCCAGATAAACACCCTGGCAGTATGCCTGGTGCAGTCAGTACTAAGCTTAAGCTAGTGTTCTGTAAAGAAAAGGGCTTGCTTCTGGGTGGTAGCGCTTCAGGTGGTACGAGTATCGGAGAATTAATGAACGTAATCGCAGCTGGGATCCAGAGTTCCATAACTGCTTATGATATCTCACTTTTTCAAATGGGCACCCACCCTGCCCTTACAGCATCACCAATTGCCTATCACTTGGTAAATGCTGCCGAAGAGGCTATCGCAGCTTTGAAGTCACTTTAGCCTGAGTATGCATGCGTAGCTATCACACTGTACTCCTTGAGATACCACCATACGGTAGTTAGAAGCAGACCCTGGAAAAGACTGAGGTTAGGAATTTTTTGCTTGTCTCTTTCAGAGTGCACCTAGATAGCTTAGAGACCTATTAATTATTGAAGCAGATAGAGTGAGACGCAAGGGATTATGGTTATCTGTTTTGTATGAGTGAGCTACCGTGATATGCAAAGCCTGATAGAAGAATTCATGGCCCAGAAGAGTTTTGCCGTAATCGGGGCTACTGATAACACTGGTAAGTACGGCTATAAGATATTCCAGAGCTTGAAAAGTCGTGGCTACAAGGTATACCCGATCAATCCTAGGCTTAGAGAAATAGAAGGCACACGATGCTATTCGAAGCTTGCCTGTATACCAGCGCAGGTTGATGTAGTCGATTTCGTTGTGCCTCCGTCCGTAACCGAGGCGGTTCTTAAGGAATGTGAAGACTTGGGAATTACTCGCGTATGGCTTCAACCCGGCTCTGAGAGTGAAGCAGCCATAGATTTCTGCCATCGGCGTAACATTAAGGTGTTATACAACCTCTGTGTGATAATAGATGGCGTGTAACATTCCCAGTTCCAACTATTTTATCTACACTTTTAGATACATGAGAATGCAAATTCACGATTACTTCACTTACGCTCAGAGTGTTCGGTATTGCACAAAATAGTGGTTTGTTACTATTAACCTGTCGGCTTCCCATAAAGGATATGGGGAGGTAGTGGGGGGTATATGCCGGACAGGACTCTTACCGGCCGTGTCGGTGAGAGGACCGCCAGTGGCGTCGTTTATCAGCCTTTTTCCTCTTTCCAGATCTTTCCGCCGGGCGGCAGGGTGAAGATGTCTTCGCCGCTGAGCTTGGCGGTCAGAGTTGCCTTCAGCTCCTTGACGGGGACTCGTATCTGATTCATACTGTCGCGCTCCCTAATGGTAACCTGTCCGTCTTCCAGCGATTGGAAGTCGACGGTAACGCAGAGGGGGGTGCCGATCTCATCCTGGCGCCGGTAGCGACGTCCGATGCTCTGCGCATCGTCGTAGTCTACCATCCAGTGACGGCGCAGCTCGGCATAGATCTCTTTAGCCACCCGTGCTACATTTTCCTTCTTGCTCAACGGCAGTACGGCTACCTTGATGGGTGCCAGGTCGGGGTGCAGGCGCAGCAGCACTCTCGTTTCGTCCTTGTCCGGCTCTTCGGCATAGGCATCACAGAGGAAGGCCAGGAAGGCGCGGTCGACTCCTGCCGAAGGCTCAATAACGTAGGGGGTAATCTGTTCTTTGCTCTCCTCGTCATAATAGGAGAGGCTCTTGCCGCTGTGCTTGGCATGCTGGTTGAGATCAAAGTCGCCGCGGTTGGCGATGCCTTCCAGTTCCGCCCACCCCATCGGGAAGAGGTATTCAATATCATAGCAATCCAGGGCGTAGTGGGCCAGTTCGTGCTTCATATGCTGGCGCAGCTTGAGGTTTTCTTTTCTGATACCCAGTTTGAGGTACCATTCCAGGCATTCCTTGAGCCAGTAGTCGA
>JAQUOC010000116.1:2076-3618 GCA_028717305.1 Dehalococcoidales bacterium
GTAGTCGAACCATTCCTTGTCCGTTCCCGGCTTGACGAAGAACTCGATTTCCATCTGCTCGAATTCGCGGCTGCGGAAGATAAAGTTGCCGGTGGTGATCTCGTTTCGGAAGGACTTGCCTATCTGGGCGATACCGAAGGGCAACTTCTTCCTGGTAGTGTTAACTACATTCTGGAAGTTGACGAAGATGCCCTGAGCGGTCTCCGGTCGCAGGTAGACGATATTGGCAGCTTCTTCAACAGGTCCCATAAAGGTCTTGAACATCAGGTTGAACATCTGCGTTTCGGTGAGTTCCCCTCCACAGTCCGGGCAGTGCTCTCCCTCGAACTGGTCAGTACGCCATCGCTGATGGCAGCTTTTACACTCGGCAAGGGGGTCGGAGAACCCTTCCAGGTGTCCACTGGCCTGCCAGATCCTGGGGTGCATCAGGATACTCGAGTCGATACCGGCCATATCGTCCCTCTCCTGTACCATTACCCGCCACCAGGCATCTTTGATGTTTCGCTTCATCGCTACGCCCAGCGGGCCATAGTCCCAGCAGCTGGACAGTCCTCCGTAGATTTCGCTGCTGGGGAAGATGAAGCCACGCCGGCGGCAGAGTGAGACCAGTTTGTCCATATCGACATTGGGCTGATTTTCTTCGTTCAATAGCAACACTCCTGGGGTCTAATCGAGCCATCGGGCGTACTTTAACCACTATTGTAGCTAAAAAGGAGCAGTGATTGCAAAGTCCGCTCCGGCGGTAGTTGATTACGGATGGCTCCTTATGTCACTTTATGGAGAGTACGAATTCTTGTTGTCCGGCTTCGTTAATGCTAGAATAGAATGACCTTACTAATCAGAGGTGCGGCGTGATTGTCGAGAAGGTAGTCGTTGGGCCGTTTGCCACCAACTGTTATATTGTCGGTGATGAATTTACCAGAGAGGGCATTATTATTGACCCCGGTGATGAGGCAAAGAAGATACTGGGAAGGGTTAAAGAGCTTGGGCTTGACATAAAACTAATCCTGCTGACTCACGGACATATCGATCATGCCGGGGCGTTGAAAGAAGTCAAGGAAGCCACCAGTGCCGAGGTGGCGATTCACGTCGATGACGCTAATTTTGATCGCTACCGTTCTTCAGGTTTGATCTTTGGTCTCTTCTATCCCCATCCCCCTGCTCCGGATCGTTTACTTAAGGATGGGGATACCCTGGACATTGCTGGTATGCACTTCGAGGTCCTGCATACCCCGGGCCATACCGCCGGTGGTATTTCTCTGCTCAGGGATGGAGTGGTCTTCAGCGGTGATTCCCTGTTTAACTGTAGTGTCGGCAGATCGGATTTGCCCGGCGGCAATCACAGCCAGCTTTTGGAGAGCATTCGTAGTAAACTCCTCGTTCTGGATGGTAATACCGTCGTTTATCCCGGTCACGGTGAAAAAACCACCATTGCCGCCGAGCGTAGGGATAATCCTTTCCTGTCCAATTAGCGGGTTTCTAGATTACCCCGCTGAAGTGGACCAGTACCGGAGCCAGCACCAGGGCTACGATTGACATCAG
>JAQUOC010000117.1 GCA_028717305.1 Dehalococcoidales bacterium
TTTGGTGGCTTGGTGTTTCTGGGATGTCCGTGGCGGGCTTATCTACGGCTGGGTGGTGGTGATTTGAATGCTATATTTGGTATCCTGGGTCTCGTGGTCGGTATAGTTATCGGAATTGTTTTTCTCAAATCAGGCTTTAGCCTGGGTCGCAACCGGCCGGCGCCCAAGGCCATGGGCTGGGTGATGCCTGTTGTCATGATTGCCATGCTTGTTCTGCTGCTGGCAGCCCCTCAGTTCGGGCGGGATGCCGATGGTAATACCATCGGGCCTATCTTTTTCTCGACGAGCGGACCGGGGAGCCAGCATGCTCCTATATTTATTGCCCTCGGTATCGGGCTACTGATTGGTTTCCTGGCTCAGCGCAGCCGTTTTTGCACCGTGGGTGCCTTTCGTGATTCGATACTGATACGTGACAACTACCTGATCAAGGGCGTGATTGCCTTGATTGTGGCCGCCGTGATCGCTAACCTGGCACTCGGTCAGTTCAATCCCGGATTTACCGATCAACCGATAGCTCACACAAACTCGCTGTGGAACTTCGGAGGTATGGTGCTCGCCGGTCTTGCTTTCACACTGGCCGGTGGTTGTCCCGGGAGGCAGTTCTTTTTGACCGGAGAAGGCGACGGCGACGCTGCGATCTTTGTTACCGGCATGCTCACCGGTGCCGGCTTTGCTCATAACTTCGGCATAGCCAGCTCGGCAAGCGGACCGGGGCTTTACGGCCCGGCGATTGTCATCATTGGCATAGTGGTCTGTGTTATTATCGGACTGACAATGCGAGATACCAAGTTGTTAGGAGGCGCCTAATGAGTGAGTTAAGAAATATCGATGCACGGGGGCTGTCCTGCCCTCAGCCGGCCATGCTGGTCCGCCAGGCAATACAAAAAATGGATAAGGGAACGGTTGAAGTGCTGGTAGATTCCGGTACCGCACGTGAGAACGTTTCCCGTTTGGGTAAGAATTCCGGCTGGGCGGTGACCGTTCAAGAGCAGCCTGATAGTAGTTACCGGATTGTGCTTACGAAATGATTTATCTTGATAATGCGGCAACATCATGGCCGAAACCGCCGGAAGTTCTGAAAGCGATGACCGAAGTTATTGAGCGTGCCGGGGGCAACCCCGGTCGCTCCGGGCACCGGCTCTCAATCGCAGCAGCACGGGCAATATACGATACCAGAGAAGCGGTAGCCCGCTTTTTCGGTATATCAGACCCGTTAAGGGTAATCTTCGCCAGCAACGCCACTCATGCTATCAACCTGGCTCTCAAGGGAATGCTGAAACCCGGCGATCACGTGGTCGCCAGCTCTATGGAACACAACGCAGTAATGCGTCCGCTACGCAGTCTGGAAAAACAGGGCGTTCGTCTCAGCATCATCCCGTGTTCTACCAATGGTATTATCGACGTTAGTGAAATTGGCAGGGCACTCACACCAGGCACAAAACTTATTGTGATGAACCACGCCAGTAACGTGGTAGGAACACTGTTACCGGTTAATGAAATTGCCACAATCGCTCATCAAGCCGGCACTTTGCTGCTGGTGGACGCTGCCCAGGCGGCTGGATTCATACCCATAGATATGCGGACCTCAGGGATTGACCTCCTAGCATTCACCGGGCATAAAGAGTTGCAGGGTCCTCCTGGCATCGGAGGGTTGGTCATAAATAACGATGTTAACGTTTCACGGATTGAACCGCTAACATGTGGAGGTACGGGGAGCCGCTCCGAGTCAGAGGAGCAGCCCGAGAATCTCCCCGATAAATTTGAGAGCGGCACGGCTAATCTGGTCGGAATTGCCGGTCTTGGCGCCGGCTTAAAGTGGATAATGGACAGGGGAATATCAGAAATACGTGATAATATGAAAAGGCTCCGCCGGACGCTCATCGACGGTCTGTCCGCTCTTCCGGGAGTGATTATATACGGAACTACTGATACTGACCTTTCGTTAGCAATCGTTTCTTTTAAGATTGATGGAAAACACGTTTCGGAGATAGGACTGATATTGGACGAGGAATATGGTATATTATCACGGGTAGGGCTGCATTGTGCACCGGCAGCACATAAAACGATAGGATCATTTCCTGAAGGAACGGTACGGCTGTCTCCTGGCGTTTTTACCACTGTGAGCGAAGTTCAAGAGACAGTACGGGCAATAAGGAAAATTGTAAAGTCATGATGCGATATGGAGTAGTGCTTTTTCATACCACTTCGGCGGTCATGCGTGCAGAGAAGATGCTAATAGGGGAACGATATTCTATCAAGCTCATACCGACACCGCGGCAGTTCTCCAGCGACTGCGGTATCGCCTTACGGTTTGATTGGAGCTACCAGGAAGAGGTAAAGTCTGTGCTGGATAAGGCACAGGTGGAAGTTGATACCATCAACTATCTGGGTGATAAAGGCGTTTAGTAACCTGCACCTAATCCATCTTCGTACTTATATCTATTGGGGAGGCAGAAAATGGGAGAGCGACCAAAGGTACCACGTCTCACCGAGACCGTTCGCGGTGCCGGCTGAGCCTGTAAAATAGGTCCGGGTGACCTGGCGAAAGCATTGTGTGAATTACCTCTCACTACCGACCCAAACCTTCTGGCGGGCATGGAGAAGTGTGAGGATGCCGGCGTCTACAAGCTGAACGACGAGCTGGCCATAGTACAGACCCTCGATTTCTTTACGCCCATTGTCGATGACCCTTACGACTTCGGTCAGGTTGCTGCTGCCAATGCCTTAAGCGATGTCTACGCTATGGGCGGCAAACCGCTGACCGCAATGAACATCGTATGCTTTCCGGTAAATACGATGGATATCTCGGTACTGAAGCAAATCTTAGCCGGGGGGCTGGACAAAATAAGGGAGGCCGGTGTCGTCCTGGTCGGCGGCCACAGTGTGGATGACCAGGAACTGAAGTACGGGCTCTCCGTTACCGGCACCGTCAACCCGGCCAGAGTAGTCCTTAACAGCGGAGCCAGAGCAGGAGACCGGCTCATCCTGACCAAGCCGCTGGGCACCGGAATAATAAACACCGCGGCAAAGGGTGGTATGGCCGGTAAAGAGATAATCGACAAAGCAGTACAGTGCATGTCCACCCTCAACAGGACACCCTCGGAGCTGATGATGGAAACCGGAGTTAACGCCTGCACTGACGTTACCGGGTTCGGTCTGCTGGGTCATGCCTGTGAGATGATTGAAGGTGCCAGTATCGGCATGGTAATCTACTCTCAGGCGGTACCGCTACTACCGGAAGTAAGAAAGTTTGCTGCAATGGGACTGATTCCAGGCGGCACATACCGCAACAAGGAGTTCCGCTCCCATATGATAGGGGTATCAGTGGACACCCCGGATGACTTATTGCTCATCCTCTTCGATGCCCAGACTTCAGGTGGGTTGCTCATCTCAACACCATCCGCTCAGGCAGAAAGGCTGCTCCATAGGCTGCACGGCAGCGGTACAGCCGAGGCAGCCATTATAGGTGAGGTGATCGCCGAGCCGCAGGGTAAGATTGTAATAAAATAGGTATAAATTGATAACGATAAATATCCCCG
>JAQUOC010000118.1 GCA_028717305.1 Dehalococcoidales bacterium
GGTCGGCCACCGGCAGGGGGACAAGCTGAACCAATACCTGCCGCCCCAACCGGCCCGCATCCACGGCTTTATCTATCTGTGCTCGCCCGAGGAGGTAAGGGAGTTCAGCCAGTCCTTCGCCTTCCTGAACATAATGGTCAATGCTCACCTGCCTGTTTCCACAGACGAGCTTATCAGCGCCGCGCTGCGCCAGATGAGCCAGGCACACCGGGACCCCCGCAGTTTTCTGATCGCCGCCGGCAAGGAGCTGGCTCTCCTGATCGGCGACAACCTGAACCAGCTCAAGGCTATTCTGAAGAGGATTGAAATATGATCCGGCAAGGCACCGGCATGATGAGCGTCATTACCCCCCACCCCCTTAGCCGGGGAGCATGGAGCGTGGCGAGATGAACACGGAAAGGCTGGGTATCGTTACCACCGGCTCCTTGAACAAGGGCGTGGAAGCTAGGCTTGACGGTAGCGCCTCGGTAGAGGATATCGCAGTAGGACGGTATGTCACCATCGAGGGAAAAAAGCGGCGCTTCTTCGGCATGATTACCGATATCAGCCTGGGCGTAACCGACCCCAAGCTTACCGTCATCCCGCCCGACGTCTCCGACCCCTTCATCGCGGAAGTTCTGGCCGGTACCAGCACCTACGGAACGCTGCATATTTCCCCCTATCTCACTATCGGCGGCGATGCCGCCAGCCTCAGCGAGGGGCCGCAGCCGGTCAAGACAATACCGTCACACTTCTCGCCGGTAAACCCGGCCTCGCAGGAGGACGTTGAGCTGGTCTTCGGCAAAGAGGACGAGAAAAGGTTCTGGATCGGCAATCCGCTGGATATGGAGACCAGACTCTGTCTCGATATGGAGAAGCTGGTCGAGCGCTCCAGCGGGGTCTTCGGAAAGAGCGGCACCGGCAAGACCTTCTTCACCAGGCAGCTCCTGATCGGCATGCTGCAGAAATCGAAGGCGGTCAACCTCATCTTCGACATGCACAGCGAATACGGCTGGGAGGGCAGCAGCGAACAGGGGACAAAGAAGGTAAAGGCCCTCAAGCAGCTCTTCCCGGCCAAAGTGGCCGTCTTTACCCTCGATGAAGAGAGCTCAAAGCGGAGAGGGGTGCTGACCGACTTCACCGTCCGCATAGGCTATGACGAGATAGAGCCGGGCGATATGGTCCTGCTGCGCCAAACGCTGAATCTGACCGAGCCTGCCATCGGAGCCGTATACCAGCTCCGGGAGCGGTTCGGCAAAAGCTGGCTGGAGAAAACAGTTAATCTGGGCAGCTCCGACGAGACCGGCGAGCTTTTAAAAGAGCTGAATATTCACGAGAGCACCTTCTCGAACCTGCAGAGAGGGCTGGCCATCATCAAGAGGCTACCCTTCATCGAACCTCACGCACCGGCCGATGCCGTAGCCCATATCCTCGACCACCTCAGCCGGGGTACCAACGTAGTCCTGGAATTCGGCAAGTGCAATGATATTACCGCCTATGTCCTGGTGGCCAACCTGCTCACCCGCCGCATCTACGCCCGCTACCGGGAGAAAACGGAGAAGGCAATGGCGGAAAACTCGACCGGACCGCAGCCTCTGGTGATAACCATCGAGGAAGCCCACAAATTCCTCAACCCGGAGGTGGCCTCGCAGACCATCTTCGGCACCATCGCCCGGGAGATGCGTAAGTATAATGCCACCCTGCTCGTAATCGACCAGCGCCCCAGCGGCATCGACGACGAGATTATGTCGCAGGTCGGCACGAAGGCAACCTTCCTGCTCGATAATGAACGCGACATCGACAGCGTACTGTCCGGAGTATCCGGCAAGAGCGAGCTCAAATCGGTACTGTCCAAGCTGGCCTCCAAGCAGCAGGCGCTCATCTTCGGTCACGCCGTACCGATGCCGGTAGCCTTCCGGCCCAGGGAATACGGCTCGGCAGAGTCCTACCGGGAACTGGCCCCCGACGGGGGGACCGGAGCAACCAAACAGGTCGAGCAGGACATCGAGGACCTCTGGGGATAGAACCGCCGGGTCGGGAAGGAGCGGAATAGATTGGAGCGAAAGAAAGTGGGGCTGGTGCTGAGCAGCGGCGCCGCCCGTGGTCTGGCCCACGTCGGTGTACTGGAGGTCCTGGAGAAAAACGGCATCCCCATCGATATGATCGCCGGTACCAGCATCGGGGCGATCGTTGGAGCCGCCTATGCTGCTGGGAAGAGCATCGACGAGATAGCCAAGACGGCGACCGGGCTGAGCCTGATGAAGATGATGACTCTGGCTGATTTCACCGTACCGACCAGCGGCTTCATCAAGGGGAAGAGGATCGACGGATGGCTCAAGTCTCTCATCGGCAATATGGATTTTGCCGATCTGAAAATACCCTTCACCTGCCTGGCCACCGACATCAGCACCGGTAAGGAGGTGGTCATCAAGCAGGGGCCGGTGGCGGCGGCAGTAAGGGCCAGCGCCTCGATGCCGGTAATCTTTACTCCCGCCAGGTGGCAGGGCAACTACCTGTTCGATGGCGCTCTGGTCGAGCCGATACCGGTGCGGGCCGCCAGGGAAATGGGTGCTGACATCGTCATCGCGGTAAACGTGGTGCCCTATATGGGCAGCAGAAACAAGAAGGCCGACACCGGAGATACCAAAACCCGGAAAGAGCCAAACGTTTTCAGTATCATGGTACGGATGATCTACATTATGGGCTATCAGGCAGCACTGGCCGGACTGAGGGAAGCTGATGTCGTCATCACACCGGAGGTGGGACACATCCTGCCCGGCAGCTTCAACCGGGCCCGGGAGTGCATCCTCCAGGGCAAGCGGGCGGCCCGGCATGCCCTGCCGGCGATAAAGAAACTACTGGAAGCCTGAAGCACCAACTCCAAAGATATTCAACCCCCTTTTCACCAAAAAAATTGACAGCCGGGTACCGGTACGCTATAATTATTGCAAATAATAATCATTAGCGAAAAGGAGAATGACAGCTAAGAAATCGAGCACCGTCATTAAGCGCACGGCACTGAGCTCGGCCGGACTGAGGATGACCAGCCAGCGGGCGCTGATACTGGATATTATCAACCGCGGCGGCGAACACCTGGATGCCGATGAAGTCTACAGCCAGGCCCGGCAGATACAGTCCAACCTCAGCCTGTCCACGGTATACCGGAATCTGCGCACCCTGAAGGAACTGGGGCTGATACAGGAGCTCCACTTCAACGAGTCCCACCACCATTACGAAGTGAAGACTTCCGCCGAGCATCACCACCTGGTCTGTCTGGGCTGCGGCCAGGTAATCGAGTTCGAGTGCGGGCTGTGCTCGGAGATGAGGCGGGAAATCAGCCGTAAGAAGGGTTTTGAGGTCATCGATGCAGAGGTGCAGATGACCGGCTACTGCGCGAAATGCCG
>JAQUOC010000119.1 GCA_028717305.1 Dehalococcoidales bacterium
CAAGGCCAGCACAACCGAGCGCTCTTTCCCCTACTTTTGTGCAGAAGACCCCGATCGCTCCAGGGTTAGAGTAGCATGTGCCGTAGAGATTCGCCCCAGATATTCTGGCCTCAGCGGTAGCGATAGATGCTAGCATCAGACGGCTTAATCTACCGCTGAAAAACGAGGTTTTTTCCGCGCAGTCGCCACACGCAAAAATATTATTGTCATTAATAGTACGCATATGACGGTCTACTGATATAGCCTTAGTGAGCCCTATTTTCAATCCTGCTCTTTCTGCCAATTCAACATTTGGAACTGCCCCAACCCCGATAATCACCAAATCAGCCTTTAGCTCCTCTCCATCCGATAGCCGTACCCCACTGACCTTATGATTACCTATTATCGCCTCAACCTTCTTATTGGTAAGAACGTTAATCTTACTTTCTCGCAGAATGCCTTCTGCTTCCTGGCAAAACTCCTCATCTAGTGCCAACTGCAAACATGAGGGCAGTATTTCTACAATAGTCACGTTACAGTCTTTACAGTTACGGCGTTTCCGGCACTCATCAGCAAACTCAACGCCAATAAATCCTCCACCGATTATCACAATATCCTTAACTTGCCCCATGACGTCAATCATATTCTGGAGGTAGGCGACGTCTTTTTTCACTACGAACACGTTTTCTTTGTCCAGCCCGGGAATAGGTAATTGAAATGGTAAAGAACCAGTGGCTAAAATAAGCTTATCATAGCTAATCCCATGACCACTGGCCAAAGATACCAACTTCTGGTTTCGATCAATAGCTACCGCCTCATCCTTCACTAACTCAATACTATTCTTATCAAGTAAGGAATCAGGGATCAGATTTTTATCCGGTGACCCCACGGTACCTATGATGTAGGGTATTCCACATGGGACAAGCACCTTCTCCTCTTTGCGAACCAAGACGACGTTTTTCCCCGGGTAACGTCTGCGGCAACTTATTCCTGCGGTCGGTCCTGCCGCACTACCTCCGATAATCAATACATCAGCCTTTTTCAACTCAATATCTCCTTTTCAATGATTTTAGAGTCAGCATTTTCGTATCAGTGTGCGTGTTTTAGATATGCGGTCAAGTATTAATCTTGAACTATTTACATATTAACGCGGTGATGAAGTCTGCTGCTGATGCCAATTTATTGCATATCATACCCCCCTGGGGTATGATAAGTCAATGCTTTTATGAAATAGATTTGTGGAGGAATGATAAAAATGCTTAAGAATGTGGAGCCCGACGAAAAGATCCGAAAGCGCCTAAAAAGAGCTGAAGGCCAGATACGTGGTGTTCAGAAACTGGTCAAGGAGGGCTGTGATTGTGAGAGTGTCATTACCCAACTTGCGGCAGCACGCTCGGCTATCGAATGGGTTACTGGATTGGTGCTGGAAAACTGTATGGGAAGATGTTTTAGGACTTTTCAGGCCCACGAATATGACGATATGGAGTCACTTTTCCGGGCGATAGCTATCTGGGGAAGAATACGCTTTCGTGATTAGACGGAAACCTTATGTATCTGGCATAACGTCTTCTCAGATAGAATTATTGTAGGAAGGCTGTGAATCAATATCTACATATGTCTGGATTTACACAGCTGCTGGCTTTGTTGCTAGAATGAGCATCATAATTGGACTAAGAGCGCTATGTTAAAAAGACTACTAATAACAACATCAGCTATCTTCATACCCATATTACTAGTGTATGGTTGCGTTGGTAACCAAGAGGGTCATTCATTAGCAATGGTCGGTGAACCGGCACCGAATTTCATTTTGCCAGACTTGAATGGACAATCGGTTTCTTTAAGCGATTTCGATGGTAAACCAGTGTTGATCAATTTTTGGAACACCGGCTGTCCTCCATGCCGAAAAGAGATGCCTTACTTACAGGAAATATATGATTATGATATCTACCACGAGCTTATTTTATTAACGATCAACATCGGTGAGAGTGCCACCAAAGTACAGGGATTCCTTGAAGACAATCACCTTTCCCTCCCCGTGCTGCTTGACAGTGATGGGGCTGTAACTATGAAATACGGTATGCCAGGGATCCCTACTACTTTTTTCGTTGATAGAGAAGGTATACTCAGAGATAAGGTAATTGGCGGGTTTCCGAACAAGAGCTCTATTGAAAGTAGGCTCAGTAAGATTCCTTAATAATTCTGCCCATCCCGATGTCTGCATACACTACTAGTATCTTCTCAAATATCACACTACATATATACCTCACCACACCAACATACCCAAACCCTGCCTTAAATTGAGCTGCACCAGACAATGCTCAGTTTTTGTTTAATCCTCTCTATCCATAGATAACTCAAAAGGGTCATTGAAGATCTTCTTATTGAAACACCGAGAACCCATATTGTTGATTAAGGTACAATACACAGCCTAGAAGCTTAAATCAAAAGGAAATATACACTTTATGGTTTATCAGACTTCTCTCCCTACGCTGGCTAACATATCATCCTATTCTCATCTTACCAGCCTCGGGATGCCAGCAGTTCTTCGGTGGGGATTTGCTTGATATCCAGCCCGGGCATGGCTTCGCCCAGATTCTTGGAGACCTCGGCGATTATCGCGGCGTCCTGATAATGGGTGGTCGCCTTGACGATGGCCTTGGCCATAACCTCGGGTTTGGCAGACTTGAAAATGCCGGAGCCGACAAAGACCCCGTCGGCCCCAAGCTGCATCATCAGGGCGGCATCAGCCGGGGTGGCCACGCCGCCGGCGGCAAAGTTGACTACCGGCAGTTTCCCCGTTTTATGTATCTCCTGGACCAGTTCGAAAGGGGCGCCCATTTCCTTGGACTCTGCCATCAGTTCTTCCTCGGGCATGTTTACCATTTTACGAATGGCATCCGTAACCGCTCGCATATGCCTGACGGCTTCGACAACATTACCGGTACCGGCCTCTCCTTTAGTCCGTATCATGGCAGCCCCTTCGCCAAGACGGCGCAATGCCTCGCCGAGGTTACGACAGCCGCAGACAAAGGGTACTTTGAAGTCGTGTTTCCAGATATGGTGTGCTTCATCGGCAGGGGTCAGCACCTCCGACTCGTCGATGTAATCGATACCAAGTGCCTCCAGCGCCTGGGCTTCTACGAAATGACCGATGCGGCATTTTGCCATGACCGGTATTGAGACGGCCTTCTTAATGTTTTCGATAACGGTCGGGTCGGCCATGCGGGCTACTCCACCAGCGGCACGAATGTCAGCAGGTACTCTCTCCAGTGCCATTACAGCACAGGCGCCGGCTTCCTGGGCTATCCTGGCATGCTCGGGAGTAACGACGTCCATGATCACTCCCCCCTTCAGCATTTGCGCCAGCCCAGTTTTAACCTTCCAGGTGCCAACTTCCAT
>JAQUOC010000120.1 GCA_028717305.1 Dehalococcoidales bacterium
GATATGCCCCGTTTTTGAAAAGCATATGTCAATCATCGCCGGACCGCCGCTGGCCATCTACCATGATATGGAATACCGTGAGAAGGATGTCGATATAGAAGTGGCTATTCCTATCAGCACCACCGTACCGTTGCCCGACCCCATCAAGGTGCGCGATCTGCCCGCTGAGGCTGAGGTGGCCTCGATGATTCACCGCGGCCCATACGAGAAACTTCATGAGGCCTACCAGGCGATGATGGCCTGGTGCGAGGCTAACGGCTATGAACTGGCCGGGCCGGACCGTGAGGTCTATCTCACCGGTCCCAACGATACCCGGGATCCAGTCGACTACTTGACCGAACTCCAGCAGCCCGTCAAAAAGGTCTAACCCGGTGGCTTGTCCTGACTCAAGGGTCCCCCTTCCCGGGAAGGGGGACCCTTACTATTAAGGATTGACAGTTTTTTACCGCCGTTTATTCTCTATTGCTCGACAGGAACGGGTATCTGCGCGAGGATTTCTTCCAGCACGGCTTCTGTTGAGTGTTTTCGTAGCTTGGCTTCGGGTTTCGCAATCAGGCGATGCCCCAGGATAGGAGGGGCAAGATACTTGATATCATCCGGGATGACGTAGCTACGCCCCCTCACGGCAGCCAGCACTTTGGAAGCCAGATCAAGACTCAGCGAAGCTCTCGGGCTGGCACCCAGTTCAATACTCTCATGCTCACGGGTGGCCCTGATAATAGCGAGGAGATATCTCCGTACCGATTCTTCCACATATGCCTGGCGAGACAATTTCTGCAGCGCCAGCAGTTCTTCGGCCTCGATAACACTGGGAAGGCTCGCTAGGGGATTCTCCTGGTGAAACCGTTTCAGGATGGCTTCCTCCTCCTCTTCGCTGGGGTATCCCATGATGATTTTCATCAGGAACCTGTCCAGTTGTGCTTCAGGTAGAGGGAAAGTCCCCTCCAGTTCTACCGGATTTTGGGTAGCGATCAGCAGGAACGGACGCGGTAGCGGTATTGTTTCGAGGTCGACGGTAACCTGCTGCTCCTGCATACATTCCAGCAGGCTTGACTGAGTGCGGGGTGTAGCCCGGTTTATCTCGTCGGCCAGTACGATATTAGCCATTATCGGCCCGGGGCGAAATTCGAACTCGGACGTCTTCTGGCTGAAGTAATGAATACCTGTGATATCCGATGGGAGTAGGTCGGGGGTGCACTGAATTCTCTGGAAATTACAGTTGATTGACCGGGCGGTTGTTTTAGCCAGCATCGTCTTACCTGTGCCGGGAACATCCTCAATTAAGACGTGTCCCTCGCAAAGTAGAGCTACCAGAATGAGCTCTATGGCATCCTTTCTACCCACGATTACCTTACCGACATTTTCCATAAATCGCTCGGCGAATGTCGCTATCCGGTTCAGTTGCTGAGCAAACTCCCCCATAATAAACTGTTCCTCCTTATAGCTGCTAAACTAACTCGGGTGACCCCGTCGTACTTTTCGTATTCTTTGCCAGCTTTGTCTTAGATTAAGTAACTCGTCTTTACCGGGCGTTAAGCCACCGTAGCGGACACCAACAAACTGCCTGGTGATAAGACTGAATTCCTGATGGAAGTCAGGAAGCAGGTTAACCAGATCGCTCTGGTATTCATACGCAGTCTGCGTCGGATGGCGGGGGCACCCTCTGGCAGTTGCCCAGCGTACCATCTGACCATAAATCTGCTGAATCGAGGCCAGCTCCGGTGACAAGGCCCTGGTCTTTCTCCCCAGACGTTGTAATAAGAAGATCAGGAATCTGGTCAGGATGCGCTTTACCAGTATGGTTACATCGGACCTAAATGCTCCGGACAGCGATTCCGTCTTTATCCCTGCCATACCGGCTAACCGCTGGTTTAACCAGTTGAGTATCTGCCCTGATGCTCGCCATAAGGCAAAGATGCACCAGAAAGCAATGTTAATAAACAGCGCAAACTTTATAATGCTTCTTATCCACTGGGGCATACCGAATATCCCTGACCCGGCTGGTTCCAGGATGATTTCTCCGGGCATCTCGCCTGCGGCGGGTATTTCTGCGGGGGGGGAGGTCGGTAGTAAACTAGCTGCCCATATTAATGCTCTTTTCGCGACCTCCCAGGCCCATTTGGCTGTGTTCAGGATACGCTCGAAGAAGTCAGGGTTGACTGTAGAGCCGCTGAGTACGCCCAGCACAATAACCAGGCTGATGCCGGTAATGAGAATACCCAACCAGCGGCCCCGACATATCTGTGAGATCGAACCGTCTGTTTGCTGGGCGTGGCCGATAGACAATCCTGATAAAGCGAAGGCAAAAAAGGCAACCGCAATAAGTACTGCATGTTCCAGTACGCCGGTGAAATATGAGCCGATAATGAAGGTGACGATTAATACCGGCATGCCGAACTGGAATTCGACGATAAGCTTGGGAAAATCAGCCTTGAGATGGACCAACCGCTGACCGAGCCACCAGATGACGATGCTACCGACAAGCAACAGGACCTCGGGCCGAAAGTCATAGGGTGCCTGCCTTAGTGCTGCGGGAATTGCCTTTAGCCAGCTCTGGTCCCATAGTGCCAGGCTGCTGTAGAGCTGAAGCTTAACCAGTAACAGCATGGCGCCAGCCCAGATCAACCAGCTAATGAGATTAAGATAGACCTTGGGTAGCTTGAACCGTGCCACTATCGTATTGATGCCGAAGGCGATGGGGTAGAGCGCCAAAAGACCAATGATGGACAAACGCCCCTGCAAAACCAGCCCATTTACCAGCGACAGGATGGCAAAGAGCCAGCAACTCTCCATGCCAATTATGGCTATATATGGCGCCATTCGAGGCCAGCTTGTTTTCATCGGATTCCCTCTTTTACGGTCGTCCCAACAGCTTCGCCTTGATTTAGCGTATCGTTCTCTTGCCAACCATGGTCGCCCGTGAGGATAGTTACTGACTTGTGTCCTTTTTCATTGAAAGAAGAAAACAGTTCGGATATGGAGTCAGTTGGTTTGGATAGTACGAAGATGAGCGTGGTGCCCCATGGTAGATGTTTTCGCTCGCCTTGTATCAGTTCAGTGAGGGGGCCGCTGGAGTGCGGGGTGACTTTAGCTAGCGCCTCCAGGATGCTTACCAGATGACCGGTTCCGCTACCGGGGGGAATTACCGCCGGTCGGCCCGAGTCGGCGAGACGGGTGTTGACAAACAGGCCTACGGCGCTTTTGTGCTCGATAAAATGTTTGGCCAGCGAGGCAGCGGTACTGAGAGCCGTTTCAAATAGTTCATCGGTTTTGCCGGATGGTGAACCGGTGCGTTCATTACCGACTCCGTTATAA
>JAQUOC010000121.1 GCA_028717305.1 Dehalococcoidales bacterium
GAACTGGTCAAACAGAGAACTAACGGCCGGATACAAATAACCGTCTACCCTGACGGCGAGCTGGCCAATGGAGACCAGGTAGAAGAGCTGAACATGCTGCAAGAAGGCAGCATCAACTTCACCTATCACTCCAACCTGCTTTATACCAATCTCGACCGGTCTTTTGCGGCTTTCTCTATGCCGTGGCTGTTCACCGACTATTCGCAGGTTGATGCGGCTCTGTCCGGGCCTGCCGGCAGTAAACTGTTGCAGGCGGCAGAAGACCTGGGTATAGTCGGACTCGCCTACGGTGAGAACGGATTCCGCCAGTTAACCAACGACAGACTCGCCGTCAGTACCCCCGAAGACCTCCATGGCCTGAAGATCCGCATCCCGGATGTCGACCTTTACCACTCAATTTACAACGAGATGGGGGCGATTCCGATAACGATGGACTTCGGCGAGGTTATCATCGCGCTTGAGCAAGGGCAAATCGACGGCCAGGAAAACCCGATAGACATTATCGTGTCCTCCAGGCTCTACAATTTTCAGCAGCACATTACCATCTGGAATTACTCCTACGATGCCATCATCCTGGGCATGAACAAGCAGGACTGGGACGGCTTACCCGGCACCGCTCAGGAAATCATCAAGACGGCCGCAATCGAGGCTTCAAGAGAACAGGTGCAGCTGTCACGCCATGCTGCTGAGGACCAGTTGAGTCTGCTGCGCGAAAAAGGCATGACCGTCACCGAACTGACAGCCGACCAGATCGAAACATTTCGTACCACCACGGATCGGGTGTATGCGGAATGGGCGAGCAGCGTCGATATCATTCTCAATGAGATAGAGGGCAGCTAGAGATTTACGCTTACACCATTTTTCCAGCTTTCAACCGGGACTGACTATCGCTAACCGGGTTCTTCATTACGTGAGCATGTAATATGGTTATTAATAACTTAAAGCCCCGTGATGCGTTTTAGATATTGACAGGCTTTTACAAGGCAAGGAAATCCAACGATGCGCTTAACCGGTCATACCAGGATAAAGCTAGCCCTCATCATAGTGGGTGCTTTGCTATTGAGCGGCTGCACCAACACAACCGAAACAAAAGGTGAAGGCTTTGCTATTTACTTAACCAGAGAAAACATCCCTCCCGCCGAGATGGAGAAGCTAAGTCATGTCGATATCGCCGACCAGCCCGTAATATCAATGGAAGACATCATCACATATAACGCCCAAACCCATGAAATAAAACTCACCGATACGGCATTCGAACGCATATCGCAGCTGGAAGTACCGGTCAGCGGCAGGTCATTTCTGACCTGTGTCGACAAGGTACCCGTATACTGGGGTGCTTTCTGGACGCCGCTGTCTTCACTATCATTTGACGGCGTTACCATCTGGCAACCGCTCACTCCTCAGGAAACCACAGTGATCACGCTCGAACTCGGCTATCCATCATCATCTTTCTATCGCGGTGAAGACCCCAGAAACAATGCCGAAATAATAAATTCGATAGAACGGTCCGGCAAGCTAATCGAAAGTTTATCAATAGCCACAGTGGACAAGCTGCCCCGTGCCATGAAAGGCTATGAGCTCTATTCCTGGCAGGAAAACAACCAGTGGCACTTCACCTTGATTACAGGCACCAACCGCAATAAAACCCTCGAGGAAATCATCTCAAAAGAGGACTATATTTCCGAATCCGGGTGGGTAAAAATCCATGTCGAAGGTGTGGATGCAGTCAAAGACGTCCTCGGTAAGATTCCGCAGGGTGAGTCAGTTTTCTGGTGTGATGAGTTGCATACCGGCCAGACAACAGAGACGGATTTGCAACTGCCACCGGAGCAGATTACCGATGCAATTGAGGAACACGCCGAGAGCTGCGGCCTGAGTCTCGCTATTACGATATCCGAATAACCTTACTTCCGGATCATAGTACAAACAACCCCGGGCGGATCGTCTGCCTCTGTCTCAGGATTAGGTCAGAACTATTCTTTTTGTCCTACCCTTGTGATACAATAGCAAATATCACAGGACAGGGAGGATTGTGATGAAAATCAGAGATATTATGAACTGCAATGTGGTCACCATACCAAGTAGTACAAGTATTGCTGAAGCCCGGCGTCTTATGGAAGCGCACCGCGTCAAGCGCTTGCCGGTGGTAGACAAGGGCAAACTGGTTGGCATCGTTACTTCAAGAGGACTCGATAGAGTCTCCCCCGGCCAGGCTACTTCGCTTTCAATCTGGGAACTCAGCTATTTACTGCAGACTACCCCCGTTAAAGACTTCATGACCAAGGACGTATTCACCGTCCATCCGGACGATGATTCCGAATGGGCCGTAGCCGAGGCTCAAAAACGGCAGGTCGGCTCGGCAGTTGTCCTGGAAGATAAGCACGTGGTGGGGATCGTTACCTCCGACGATTTCTTCGATAAAGTCATCGGGCCGCTTCTCGGTGTCGGCTTGCCGGGGGATAGAATAGAGGTAGCGGGCGCGGTGTTTCCCCGCAAGGGGCCCGGCCAGCTGGAAAAGCTGATAGCGGTTGTGCGCAAGTTCGGCTACAAAATTATGACTATCCACATCGAGGGAGACCCGCTGAAACAGGAATGCCTCGATGTGTGTTTTCACGTTTATGATGGTCAGGATATAAACGCCCTGATTACGGAATTCCAGAATCAAGGCTACCAGGCCAGACTACGGAAACGCTGATCAGAGGCCGTGAAATAAGAATAGATAAAGTGGCAGCGGTCTAATTTCAACCGGTTTTATTCCCTTCTCCATCTGGAGATGATTGCTCTGTTTTTTAAATCGTACGGACGACAACGGAAGCAGACTCCGGTGTGACAGCTGATTACGTCTCCGCACTCAGGGCACCGCCACTTTTCCGTTTCCGCTTCCAGAAAGCTCTCTATACCGTGCTCTTTGATGAACAGCAGATTCTCTATCATACTCATATGATAGAAAGTACTGTACCGCTTATCGAGTGCTTTCAGGCGGCGACACGGGAAATCGCCGCACTCATAGCAGAAGCTGATAAGCCCCTTGCCCAGCAGGCCGCAACGTGTGCTCATGTAGGTACAGTTCTTGCCGCGCGGACGGCAGCCGGGACAATATGACTTGTGAAAGCCCTTCTTTTTCAGGTCGTTTTGCATTGCCAGGTAGTTGGCACATATACCGCAGTTCATTCCACAGGGAGCAACAAGTTCTTTTCGCATATTATGCAGTTCATAAAAAACAAATGAGAAGA
>JAQUOC010000122.1 GCA_028717305.1 Dehalococcoidales bacterium
AATGAGACTAATCAGGAAACTGGAAAAGTGACGGGTGGCTATGGTGATTGAGTTAGGTGTTTCATCTACTAGAGGTATACCCTCGAGCTTCCCGGTAGCGGCGTCGAAGTAGAAGGCCATGGCGAAACTGTCATCCGGGATGGTAACCGGGATGGTAACCATCATCAACTCTTCGGAGTACTCACCACCATTTTTCACTGTAATCATCGGGGAGATAGGATTGAAATATTCATTAAAGTCATGCCCTTTAATCGGGGCATAGGATATCTCAAATGACCTGGAATCACTATAGGCACCAGCAGGAACATCCAGCTTCATGCCATCGAGAGGATCGCCGGGTTTATCAACGACGATTACTCCTCCCGAGGACGGTATGCTCTGGGTAGTCAGATCCACTTCCGCACCGAGGTTGATGGAATGATCAGGTTTTTCGCTGGAGTCCGGACTACCTTTGGCACAAGAGATACCCATAACAGACATTGTCAAGATAGAAACTAGCGTACAGATACCGACTATGTGTTTGCTGTCCAATACTTCCTCCTTTAGAATGGTAGACGTGGTTACTTAGAACCCGGGCATGCTACGATAGTACCGAATGTTAGTATAAGATTTGATGTAAGGAAAAGCAATAGGCTGCAATCTTGGGAGAATATCACGAGAACGTGGCCATCTGCATAACAATTCATCGGAATGTATATACTGACTCTGTGTAAGGACCTAAAGATCGTAAAAGACCCACCAGAATAAACCAAAGCTAACAATGAAAATATCGAGTACTGATAGCGGTTACACTTTTGGTTATCGAGATATTTTGGTAGATTGGTTGGCTTTCTTAATTTTTTTGCGTTCCGCCTTATCTTTCCCTTCAGCAATTGTAATTATAGTATTAGTCGCGAGCTTAGATACCATGTATTGATTGAGACTGACGCCCTCAACATCTGCTATAAGAGCCAACCTCTCGTGTAGTGATGGTGGCATCCTTAGGTGAAACTGCCCTTTATAATGCGTAGGTTCCGGAATAGGTAGATTCCTCTCCAAGTTCGACTCCAACCATTCGCGTTTGGCGTCTTCCAAATCCTCTAATGCTTCCTCGGCAGTATGACCATGAGTCATACAATGAGGTAACTCCACCACACGGGCTACCCAATATCCATTGCCTTCGCCGCGTTTAATAGTTGTAGTATAAGGGAGCCTTAGGTAGTATTCAATATTCTTAGTAACCATGGGCCTACTCCTTCATAAACTGTCTATTATCTCCAGTAAATCTTCGACATACTCTGGAGGAATTGGATTAACTCTCTTATAAGTCAATGTGGATTCTCCAATTTCTGCTTTTGCATGCTTGCTTCCCATTTTGATTTCGCCGTATAGGTTGATCAGAGCTTCGAATTCAATGAGGCTAACATTCTTCGGGTTATTCCTTATTTTAGCTTCAAGTTTAGCTTTCTTGCTCATAACCTTAGCTTGTAATAATACCATATAAGGTACTATATGTCAATGTTAATCTCGTGCTTTTTGTGAAGAAAGAAGCCAGGGGGTACTTTACATAATTACTGTCGGTTGCCGACATTTTGCCGACAAACTGTTTACTACCCGGTATCACTTGATATTACATATAGGCACAAAACGTCCCTTTTCGCAAGATCTGGGAGTACGTAATGTTACTTGGGCGAACCAGGTGGCACATCGTGCCTCTCACTTTTAATCAGGGTGTCACAGGTTCGATCCCTGTACGGCCTACCAGAATCCCCATCGATACCAGATTCCTCGATGAATTTCTCACTTCCAGAAGGCAGGGCACATCGCCACGCACCACCGAGTTCTATCGATGCTGCCTCAAGCCTTTTGTCAACAATTATGAGTTGAACCCGCAGGGTATCAACGCTTTCCTGAATAGCCTAAACTGCAATAACGGCCGGAATGGGTATTACCGAGCCATACGCGCCTTCTGCAACTGGCTATATAGACAGGGCTATATCCATGACAATCCCATCACGAGAGTCGACCCTCCGAAGATGACTAAGATAATCCTGCCCAGCCTTACGCCGGAGCAGGTGGATTACCTGATCGACAGTGCTGAGACCATCAGGGACAAGGCCATCATCAGCATTTTTGCCGACAGCGGCATCAGGCTCACTGAGTTATTGAACATCAGGCCATCCGACATCGACCTTGATAACATGATCGTCACGGTCTGGGGGAAGGGAGGCAAGCAGAGGAAGGCGCCTTTCACTGTGAGGAGCAGAAGGCTGCTCGAGCAGGTGATAGGCGATAAGGCAATTCCTAACATGTGGGGGTTAAGCAGGCGGGGGATACAGATCATGCTGTATAGGCTTAAGGCAAAGACTGGGTTGCCCTGTAATCCTCACACGTTCAGGAGGACGTTCGCATCTAATCTGCATAGGTGTGGGTTGGATGTGGAGCATATCATGAGGCTGGGTGGATGGGAAAGTCTGGATATGGTGGTTAGGTATACGAGGAGCGTGAGGTTTGAGGAGAGTTTGAAGGTGTTTAGGGATTTGGAGAAGTAATATATTGTGTTAGCACTGCTAATGCGCTAACAAGCTTTTGGATTAGATGCGCTACAACACAAAACACGCGTATCTAAGTGCATAGACTGGCTTATGCTGTTGCCATTGTGCGGATTTGCATTACAGCACATGTGGGTAGATGGACTAGCAATTTGCTTGAGTAATTCTATGCTGGGTATGCTATACACACTCTGTCCGTAGTTGTCAGAGCAGCCGATCACCTGATTAATTTATGGCTAAGGGATAGTCACCATCGAACATTAGTAACCAAAAATCTGGCTACCGTTCATGGGTCGTGCTTTCTTGCCGTTCCAGTGCTGCCTTTTCCGCTAGCATGTTCGTGGCGATCTGACCCTTACCCACACAAATAGTAGACATAACCAAAGTTGCCCCGAGAATAGCGTTAACTGGGGGCCCAACCATGTATATGTATCTTTCCATATATTCTTGCGCAATTGGCAAATTAGCGAATACCAAAAACAGGGATGAGATTACACCAATAATGACAGTCGCCAACACAAAACCTCTGCCAATTGTTGTTTTGAGTCCTCTAAGTCTCAACTGGAAGTTCACACGGTCAACCAAGCGAAGACAGAACCTGAACACCCAATAGAGATTGAAACCAGGTATGAACCAGAAGCCGATTGCCCTTCCAGCACCAAAATC
>JAQUOC010000123.1 GCA_028717305.1 Dehalococcoidales bacterium
CGTTCAGGTCTATACCGGAAACGGTAAAGGAAAGACTACCGCTGCCCTGGGGCTTGCCCTGAGGGCGGCCGGCTGGGGTTTGAAGACGTATATCGGGCAGTTTATGAAGGGACAGCACTACGGCGAGCTGGATGGAGTGAAAAAGCTGCGGCCCTTTGTCACCATCGAGCAGTACGGTAAGGACACCTTCATTCACGTCCAGGACCCGCCCCGGGAAGAGGACGTCCGGATGGCTCAGGAGGGCCTAG
This sequence comes from Dehalococcoidales bacterium, assembly GCA_028717305.1. Lineage (GTDB taxonomy): Bacteria > Chloroflexota > Dehalococcoidia > Dehalococcoidales > UBA5760 > UBA5760. The sequence goes on from JAQUOC010000123.1 coordinate 249, forward strand.
CCCGGGCTAGGGGGGCGATGTGCTCCGGGCAGTACGATATTGTCGTCTTCGATGAGATTATTACCAGTCACTATTTTCACCTGGTATCGCTTGACGAGATGCTGCAGGTGATCCGTTCCAGACCGGAGGGGGTAGAGGTGGTCTTCACCGGCCGCTATGCGCCCCCCGAGCTTATCGCCGCCGCCGATCTGGTCACCGAGATGAGAGGGGTCAAGCACTACAGCGAGGCAGGAGTTACCGCCCGGGACGGTATTGAGCGCTGATTTCGGATTTGAATACGTTCGGATTTTCCTGCCCTACCCGGTGTTTGATGTTTCACCGCGGCGCTGAACCGGCCGCGGTCTCTTCCTCATTCTGATGTTCTTGGGTGTGATTTCCACAAGCTCATCCCCGGTGATGAAATCAATGGCCTGCTCCAAACTCATCTTTACGGGTGGGACCAGCTTGATGGCGATATCGGAGGTCGATGAGCGGACGTTGGTCTTCTTCTTTTCCTTGCAGACATTGATTGGAATGTCCTTGGGGCGCGAACTGAGCCCGATTATCATCCCCCGGTATACCGGGGTGCCCGGCTCGATGAAGGTAATGCCCCTGCCCTGGGCATTATTGATTCCGTAGGTGACTGCGGTGCCTTCTTCGGCAGCTACCAGGGCGCCGTTGCGGCTCGAGACTATGTCCCCGTGCCAGGGTTCGTAGCCGAGAAAGACCGTGTTCATGATGCCCTCCCCCCGGGTAGCGGTCAGGAAGCCGCTGCGGAAGCCTATGATTCCCTTGGTCGGTATCCGGAACTCCAGACGTACATTCCCTGAGCCGTCATTATGCATATTCGTCATTTGAGCCTGCCGCTCACTGAGCATCTCGGTCAGGATCCCGATGTATCCCTCTCGAGTGTCAATAGTCAGGGCTTCTACAGGTTCCGTGAGCCGGCCGTCAACCAGCTTGGTGATTGCCTCCGGTTTTGAGACTTCGAACTCGTAGCCTTCGCGACGCATGGTCTCGATCAGGATGGCCAGGTGCAGCTCCCCCCTGCCTTTGATCAGAAAGGTGTCGGGGTTAGCGGTATCCTGGACTCTCAGGCTCAGGTTGGTGCTCAGCTCCCGGTAAAGCCGTTCCCGGAGCTGGCGCGTCGTCACGAAGCGGCCTTCACGGCCGGCGAACGGTGAGGTATTGATGCTGAAGGTCATCTCTACCGTAGGCTCGCCGATCTCGATGCGGGGCAGGGCCTCCGGACGCTCCCGGCTGGCAATGGTATCTCCGATAACGACATCCCTGACCCCGGTTATCGCGACAATATCGCCCGCGCAGACTTCGCTTACCTCCAGGCGTTTCAAGCCCAAATAGGTGAATACCTGGTTAACCTCGCTGTAGCTCAGGCTTCCGTCAGCATCAACACCGACCACCTGGTCATGAGGACAGATCTTTCCGCGCCAGACCCGGCCGATGGCTATTTTCCCTTTGTGACTGTCATAGTCCAGGTTAGAGACGAGCATTTGAAAAGGACCGCTTTCGATGCGGGGCGGCGGTACGTTCTCCAAAATGCAGTCGAAGAGAGGACTGATGTTCCTGCCCGTCAGGCCGGGATCGGTTACAGCGGTACCTTCCTTGGCGCTGGCATACAGGATCGGGAAATCAAGCTGCTCCGGGCTGGTGGCTAGTTCCAGAAAGAGGTCCTGGGTGAATCGGAGGACCTCTTTGATCCGGGAGGTCTTCCGGTCTATCTTGTTGATGACTACGATTGGCTTGAGGCCGTACTTAAGGGCGTGACGGAGGACGAATCTGGTCTGGGGCATCGGGCCGTCTACCGAATCCACGAGAAGCAGACAACCATCGGCCATGCTGATAACCCGCTCTACCTCCCCGCTGAAATCGGCGTGACCCGGCGTATCTATGATATTAATCTTGATGTCCCGGTAGACCACGGCCGTATTTTTGGACATGATAGTAATACCTTTTTCCCGTTCCAGGGTATTACTGTCCATGATCAGATCACCTATTGTCTGGTTATCCCGGAATATCCTGCTCTGTTTGAGCATAGCGTCCACCAGGGTGGTCTTGCCGTGGTCAACGTGGGCTATGATAGCGATGTTTCTTATGTCGTGACGGTATTCCATATATTTGCTTGATTTCTCCTCTATCCTTTTATGTACGTTATATAGAATATTATCGGCAGCCTGGCGCGCGTAATTAAGGAACTGGAAATACGGCATACATCAGGCGGATTACGGTGATGCGCGCTTCAACAGTGAATGGAGAATGGAATTAGGGTCTCTTGTCTCGGCGGCTGACGATAGCTGCGATGTTGAAGACGGAACCGCATCTTTACCGGATATGCCGGTATCGGTGAAGCATCCCGCTTCTAAAGCGATGGCGTTGAAAGCAGTTCCAGGTGCAGTACATTGAGTCTTCCGTCCTTCAAGCTGGCAGAATGATATTACCCTGAGTATTATAATTATAACTTGATAGCCGGAGGTTTGTATATAGCCGGAGCAGGTGATCAGTTCCGGCCCGGGGTCTTTATCGCCACCGGCAGCCCGCAGACCATCAGGTAGAACTCATCGGCGCGGCGGGCAAGGATCTGGTTCACCCGGCCCAGGATATCGCGATAGAAGCGGCCCAGCTTGTTTGCTGGCACCAAACCCAGACCGACTTCATTACTCACGATAATGAACCTGGCATCGGTTTGGTCGATACAATCGATCAGCCCCCTGATTTCAGCGGTAACCTTCTCCTCGATAAGACCCTCGCTGTCCCGGTCACCGTAGCTCCCGGTAATGTTGTTCACCAGCAGGGTGACGCAGTCGATAATCACCACTCCCTCCCC
>JAQUOC010000124.1 GCA_028717305.1 Dehalococcoidales bacterium
AACCACATGGGTATGGATACGGCCGATAATCTGCCGGAGAAGATAACCGTAGCCGCTGATGAGACGATTACCATTGATGTTCACATCGATACCGGAATCCGGTAATGGACGGGGTACCTGATCTGTTACCAGCAATTCATGCTACCTGGCTACAGAATCTTGCAATAGCACCATTAACTATGCTATAATATTAGTCTAAATAATGAACCTTTAAGCTGGTCCAGTGAGGCTGGCAAGGGGAAAAAGAAGATACTGCAAGCCGGATAACCCTCTTGCCGCTCAGGGCATGGGGGTTATTTTTATGTCCCGGAAAATTCTAATGACCGCAGAGGACATCAGGCGTACCCTGATCCGTATCGGCCACGAAATCATCGAGCGAAGCATGCCCCTCGAAGACCTGGTGCTGGTCGGCATCCGCACCCGCGGCGTGCCTATAGCGGAAAGACTGGCCGCCCTGATAGCAAAATTCAGCGGGCTAAAACCGGCTGTTTTCGCCCTGGACATTGACCTCTACCGGGATGACATCTTACCGCCGGCAATAAAGCCGCCTGCAAAACGTATTGACACCGCAGTCAACATCGACGGCAAGTCCATAGTGCTGGTTGACGATGTCCTCTATACCGGACGCAGCGTCCGGGCCGCTATGGACGCCCTGATCGACCTAGGGCGCCCCCGGCAGGTACAACTGGCGACCCTGATCGACCGCGGCCACCGTGAAATGCCGATAAGGGCCGACTATACCGGAAAAAACATCCCGAGCTCCAGAGATGAAGAGGTAAAGGTCCGGCTTCAGGAGACCGACGGAGCGGATGAAGTAACCATCACCAGCCCGGCCGGGAACAGACCTGGCGATACTGAAAATGGTATACTGCTGCAAAAGGAGTTGCGATGAACTTCACCGGTAGAAGCCTGGTAACCATCGATGACCTGTCCAACGGAGAAATAACAGCCGTTTTCGACCTGGCCGACGAAATGTCGCAATCGATGAAGGAGCAGCTCGACGTATGCCGCGGTAAGGTTATGGCCAGCCTCTTTTTTGAACCCAGCACCAGAACCAGGCTATCCTTTGAGTCGGCAATGCATCGGCTCGGGGGTAGCGTCATCAGTGCGGTCGATACCAAGGCAACCTCGCTGGCGAAAGGTGAGAGCATCGCCGACATGGCACGGGTGGTCGGGAGCTACGCCGACATAATCGTCATCCGTCACCCCTGGGAAGGGTCCGCCAGAGTAGTCGCCGACTACGCTGGTGTGCCGGTGATCAACGCCGGCGACGGAGGTCACCAGCACCCCACCCAGACCCTGTTGGATCTTTACACTATCAAGAAAGAAAGAAAGATTATCAAGGGCCTGAAGATTGCGCTATGGGGTGACCTGAAATACGGCCGGACGGTACACTCCCTTATTTTTGCCCTAGCCAAGCTCGGGGCAAACATCGTCTTCTGCCCTACTCCGGGATTTGAAGTACCCAATCACGTGATACAAAAACTAATTGCGGAATACGGCGGGGAACTGGAAAGGCTTGCGGCCTCCGAGCAGTCGGACAAGGAAAAGGTCTCTCCCTTGGATGCGATATATATCACACCGGGTAGCCCGCACCAGCTGGCAATGATGCCCAACATCAGCATTCAGGTAGAGTTAAAAAGAGGAGTCGATGCCCTCTACGTCACGCGACCGCAGAAGGAGAGGTTTGCCACCAGCGAAGAAGGTGAGGGGTTTAAGAAATACCCGGTGGTGGACAAGAAGCTGCTCAAAGAGAAGGAGTTCGAGAAAACCCTCATCATGCACCCGCTGCCCCGTGTCGACGAGCTGGCCTGCGAGCTGGACGCCGACCCGCGGAGCATGTACTTCAAACAAGCCGCCCGAGGAGTACCGGTCAGGATGGCACTAATATCCCTTTTGCTGGGAGTTAAGGAGATTGCCACTCCCGACAAGAGTTCACCTGCCGGGATTGACTACCCGGCATACCGGCAGGACCTGGGGCTGAAGTGCCCCAACCCGAGGTGCGTCTCGGTACAGGAAAGCGAAACAAAATACATCAAACCGACGTTCAAGATAGTCGACACTAATCCGTTGATACTAAGATGTACCTACTGCGAACACGGTTTCGAACCCAAGTATGTCGCCAGTTCCCACTGGCACGAAGGAGCACCGGAGTACAAGAAATACCACAGCGCGGAAAGCCACTGGGCCAGAACAATCAGACCGGAGAACCTGATAGTCTTTAATTCGGCAGATGAAGCCGAGGTCCGTGGTTTTAAGCCCAGTCACTATGCCACCGTACCCCACAAAAGAAGCGACGGTCAAAAACGATGAAGCCGCTGCTTATTCGGGGAGGACGCATCATCGACCCCGGACGGGGAATAGATGAAGTCGGGGACTTGCTTATCCTCGAAGGCAAAATCGCCCGTCCGGTCGGAGAAGAGCCGGCCCTGCCCCAATATGACGTCATTAAAGCCGGCGGAATGGTCGTCTGTCCCGGTTTTATCGACCTGCACTGCCACCTCCGGCAGCCGGGTTTCGAGGAGAAGGAGACCATCGCCAGCGGTAGCCGGGCAGCGGCGCGGGGCGGTTTTACCACCATCTGCTGTATGCCCAACACCAACCCCCCGCTGGACAACAAAGCAGCGATAGATTATGTCAATCTAACAGCATCATCGGAAGGTATCGTCCGGGTGCTGCCGATAGGGTGTGTCTCCAAAGAAAGGATGGGGGAGGAACTGGTCGATATGGAAGAGGTGGCCAAAGCCGGGGTGGTGGGATTCAGTGACGACGGCAGCCCGGTAGCAACCTCCCGCCTGATGCGTCAGGCGCTGGAGTGCAGTTTAAGCTCGGGGCTGCCCATTATCGACCACTGCGAGGATACCACACTCAGCAGGGGTGGCCTGATGAATGAGAGCGCCCTCTCCGCCGAACTGGGGCTGCCGGGGATACCGGCCGCCGCCGAGGAGATCATGATCGCCCGCGACCTGATCCTGGCCCGGCTTACCGGGGGGCGGCTGCACATCGCCCACGTCTCCAGCGAA
>JAQUOC010000125.1 GCA_028717305.1 Dehalococcoidales bacterium
GACCTACTGTGACGGCTACCCGCACCGGCAGCCGATTGTACCGCCCTTTATCATCACCGAGGAAGAGCTGAATCACGGCCTCGATGTCATCTACAGCGTCCTCAAGGATATCAAGCCGGTATAGTTGCCTGTTGCTTAGAGAGCTAGGAGCCAGTTCTTCGTACGGCAGGTTCTCTTGGTCTTGACCTGTTGGGTACCTAATAGTAAAGCAAGTAAGAGTAGATATAGTAAGAAAATGATAATTGAGGGGGTGACGCCTATCGTAAAAAACCATAACCCGAAACTGGAATTAGAGAGAAATTACAGTAAGGAGATTCTATTTGAAAAAGAGTAAAGGACTACTAAAGTTAATCGCCGGTGTTAGTCTGGTAGCGGTTCTGGCAGTCAGCATTCCGATGATAAGCGGCTGCACGACCCCGGGACCGACCACACCGGAACCGACGCCCACTCCTACCCCTGGAGAACCAACACCAACACCAACACCAGAACCTGCTGAGGAAGGACAGACCTGGCATCTGAGAGGTATTTCGCCGCAGGGCGCCTCCATCGTACAGAGGGACTCGATCGAGCAGTGCTGTGATATCATAACCGCGCTGAGCGGCGGCCGAGTCACCTTCGACTGGTATGCCGGTGGTCAGATTATGCCCTCCGAGGAAGAGATACCCGCCCTCAAGGCCGGCACTATCGATATGCTGCAGTGGTACCCGTTGATGGGTACGGCTACCGAACTGAGGACCATTGAATGTGGTGCCCCCTTCGCCACCAAGAATGCGGTAGAGTTCCGGGTGCTCATCTACCACCGCGGCTTGATGGACCTCTTCGCCCAATCGTATGAGGACCAGGGCCTGGTCTACATCGGCCCTTCGCTGCACGATCCCCTGGAGATCTGCTCCGCTAAACCGGCCTATTCTCTCGAAGATATGAAGGGACAGAGGATACAGCTACTGGCCGAGCACGCCTACCCTTATGAACAGGTCGGCGTTGCCTGTATGCCTACCCCTCCCGCAGATGTCTATCTGGCCATCCAGACTGGTGCTATGGACGGGTTTGGCTGGTCCGGTGCCGATGAGATCGTCCAGTTCGGCAATAATGAGGTCGCTCCCTATCTCTGGGACCCGCCCTTTGTCGATGTCTGTAATGTTGCCTACCTGATTAATCCCGACGTCTGGGCTACCATGCCCGATGACATTCGCCAGTGTATCAAAGAGGGTGTCATGCACCTTGATGTCTGGAACGAAACGATAAGAGCCCACGGCGAATACAAGTACCGCACCGATGGCTCCTTCCAGGAAATCTGCTTCCTGCCCGAGGAAGAGATCGAGGTATTACGGCAGCATGGTATGGACTACCTGGATATCGTAGCGCAGAGGGATGCCTTGTGTGCCCAGGCAGTTCAGATAATCAAGGACTTCCGTGCTGAAGTGGAAGAAGCGCGCTGGTACGGCCATTAATGTTGGTCAGTTAGCTTTAAAATATTCCTGATTTATTAGGATAAACCCCATCCCCGGATTCTACTCCGGGGATGGGGAAGGTTGTGTGCTAATCCTTAGAGGAGATCTTGAATGCCAAAACCGTTGATTACCTTTGTAACGGCTGTTGATTCGTTCGTGTTGAAGATGTGGAAAGGACTACGGTGGACTTCTATTGCTATCATCGTGATCCTGGCCTATGCGGTTTTCGTAAGACATGCCATGAACGCACCCAGCATCCAGGCCTACGAACTGGCTATGTTCACGATGACGGCGGCTTTCATTCTGGCCGGGGCCCCCCTCCTGCTTCAGGATGAACATGTTCGGATGGATGCCTTTTACGCCCGGTGGTCGCCGCGGAAACAAGCCATTATGGATATATGTACTTTTGTCCTCTTTATCTATATCGCTGTGATGGCATTTACTGCCGTGACCTCAACTTATGATTCCTTTATCACGGGACAGCATACCAAAAGTATATGGGGCCCTCCCCTATGGCCCCTTAAGGCCTGTATCGCCGCAGGTTGTATTATTTTATTATTTCAAGCGATAGCAAACCTGATCCGGGACATTGCTACTATACGGGGCAAGCACATCCCTACTCCAGCTGAGATAGCGGCAAAAGATCACGACCGGTTCGGAAAGGCGGACGACTAGAATGAACGTGATGTTGATCACAATAGTGATGTTCGCCGGTATGATGGCACTGCTTACCACCGGTCGTCAGGTATTCCTCCTCGTCGGTGCTGTTGCTACTGTTGCCGCTATGGCCCTCTGGGGTACCGGCGGTGTAATGATGCCCCACTTTAATACCGTTGGCATGATATACTGGGACGTCATGCTCTCCTTCCCCGCCTTTATCTTTATGGGCTATATGCTGGCCCGGTCGGGAATGGCGGATGACCTCTATAACATGATATACAAGTGGGCCGGTGGTGTTAAGGGCGGACTGGGTATGGGGAGCATCGGCATCTGTGCCCTGATCGGGGCGGTACAGGGGACCTGTGTATCCGGTCAGGTGGCTATGGGGCTTATCGCCCTGCCTTCCATGCTCAAGCGGAAATACGATAAGTCGATAGTGACCGGTCTGATTCAGGCCGGTGGCGGACTGGGCTATCTTATTCCTCCCAGTCTGGTCTTCGTTCTCTACGGAATGCTGGCCAGGGTGCCCATCGGTCAGCTATGGATTGCCGGGGCGATCCCCGGTTGTATATTAGCCGGCTTGTACGTTGCCTATATCGGTATCCGTTGTCGCGTCCAGCCGCATATCGGTCCGCCCATACCTCTTGAAGAACGGGCAGGCTGGAAAGAAAAGTTCATTAGCATGAGAGCCGGTGTCGCTCCTTTGGCTCTGCTTTTCACGGTGATGGGACTGCTACTGATGGGAGTAACCACGGTAACGGAAAGCTCCGCAATCGGGGCGCTTGGTTCGATTGTGGTTACCTTAATCTACCGCCGATTCACCTGGAAAAACCTGGTGCAGGTGGTGGACCAGACCTGGCAACTTACCAGTGTTATCATGTGGATCTTCGTTGCTGCCATTCTCTTCG
>JAQUOC010000126.1 GCA_028717305.1 Dehalococcoidales bacterium
GAAGGCGTCGCCGAAGTATAGATAATCTGGTTAATACGCTCCCCAAACTCATCGAAGTTAAGCGGTCGGTTATCCAGAGCGGAAGGCAGCCGGAAACCATATTCAACCAGCGTTTCCTTACGAGAGCGGTCACCGCTGTACATACCGCGAATTTGAGGCAGCGTCATGTGGGACTCGTCGATAAACATCAGGAAGTCATCGGGGAAATAGTCCAGTAGAGTCCAGGGAGGACTCCCGGCAGGACGTCCCGACAGGTGACGGGAGTAGTTCTCGGCTCCGGTACAATATCCGGCTTCCCTGAGCATCTCCAAATCATAGTTGGTCCGTGCCTGCAGCCGGGCGGCTTCCAGCATCTTCCCCTGACGCTTTAACTCATCCAGCCTTCCCGCCAGTTCCCGCTGGATATCTTCGATGGCCCTGGTCAACTTATCACGTGAGGTAACAAAATGCTTGGCAGGGTAGATATTTACGGAGTTTAATTCGGCCAGTACCTCACCAGTGAGCGGCTCTATCTCAACAATACGTTCCACCTCGTCGCCAAAGAATTCAATACGCAACGCCAGTTCCTCATAAGCCGGCTGAATTTCCAGGGTGTCGCCGCGAATACGGAACTTACCCCGTGTGAAATCAATATCATTGCGTTCGTACTGCATATCCACCATCTGCCGGAGCAGTTTTTCCCTACGGTAACTACCGCCCCGCTCCAGTCTACAGACAAAGCTGCGGTATTCTTCAGGTTCACCCAAGCCATAGATACAGGATACCGAGGCCACTATGATCACATCGCGATGCTCGAAGAGGGCACGAGTCGCCGCATGGCGCAGCTTATCAATCTCTTCGTTCACATCAGCATCCTTCTCAATATAGGTATCGGTACGGGGAAGATATGCTTCCGGCTGATAGTAGTCATAATAGCTGACGAAATACTCCACCGCATTATTCGGAAAGAACTCCTTGAACTCGGTATAGAGTTGAGCCGCCAGTGTCTTATTGTGACTGATGACCAGGGTCGGCCTGTTTACCCGTTGAATGACATTAGCCATGGTGAAGGTCTTCCCGCTACCGGTAACCCCCAGCAGCGTCTGATGCTTGAAACCCTTACCCAGCCCTGATACCAGCCTATCTATGGCCTGCAGCTGGTCGCCCATAGGCCCAAAATCGGAGACTATTTCAAACTGAGACATAATCAGCCATTCCCTCAAATACTCCCGGAATAGTATATCTGTTTGTTATGACAGCTTCAATCAGGCGATGCTATTTGTTTTTACTCCACGCAGCAGGGTATAATTTGCCAGCTATCACAAGTATTTGAATAATTAGGTAACGGGGCAAACATTGCGTCAGGATATTGTTCACCGTATAGTAAGAAGCGCTTCCGTGTTTTTCTTCAATTTTGTATTCTTCCTGTTTACACGCCCTAAGGTGCGGGGTAGAGAAAATGTTCCCCGGCACGGCCCGCTAATAGTTGTTGCCAATCACCTTAGCTATGCCGATCAATACCTGGCAACCATTGCCATCAAACGTGAGATGATATTCATGGCCAAGGAGGATCTGTTCCACAACAGAGCAAGAAGATTCTTGATGGAGGCCTTCGGGGCTATCCCGGTGAGGCGGGGAGCCGCCAACCGGACGGCATTGAAACAGATTCACCAGGCCCTTGACAAAGAGTTGGCGATATTCATGTTCCCCGAGGGCAGCCGGAGCAAAAACGCACAACTGCAACCTGCCTTTTCGGGATCGGCGTTAATAGCCCTGTATAATAATGTTCCTATTCTACCCGCCGGCATTATCGGCATGCAGGTTGCCGAGAAGGGTTTCCCCTGGGTTATGTTTCACCGGCCGCGAGTAGCAGTTCATATCGGGCGCCCTTTCTACCTATCCGCACCGGCAGGGATATCAGATAAAGAACATCTCAAAGAGCTATCCGATGATATCATGGAGCATATCGCTGAGCTGCTGCCGCCTGAATACCACGGTTATTATGCGAACAGGTTGAAAAGGCAAGGAGAACAGACAGTATCCGGAACGAGCTAACTCCTCCAGGCTCCAATCCGGTCCCAGGCTAAACCCAGGTCCCTGCTGGCGGGACCGGGACTAAGGGCAAACCTGACCCTCCACCAGGCTATTTTCATCAACCGCAATCCACCGATCTCATTCAGCCGCTGGCCAATCCGTCTAGCTCTTGTGCTGCAACCATTATGGTCGAATCCGTCACCAGATTCAGGGGCAAGAAAGCCTGTTTTACAGCCTATCTTTATCAGTTCATCCACCAGTCTGTCAGCCTCCCGCCCCAGACTAGATCCGGTAGCCGCTTCTTTTTCGATATTCAACTCTTCGTCCGGACATGGAACGAAAGCCTTATCTCCATCAGACGAAACCGGAGAACACATCCTATCAAAAAGCCCGCGAAGGGAAATCACCTTAGTACGCTCTCCTTACTCGTGCCTTAACAACACGGACGAGGACTAACCATACTCTCAAATAATACTATAGACTACCGGACTGCCAGCACATGACCGGAAATAGCCTGCCCCAAAACAATCGAGTATGCTACGAATTAAGTCTAACCATCTTTCGAGTGACTTTCAATCACCCAAAAGAACCAGTTGAATCTCCATACGAACCTGAGATACCCGCTACTATAGTTCAGGTCGACTTTGATGCTCATGATAAGCTGGGTGTCAGTGACGTCTCTAGAGAAAACCTCGAAAAGGTGGGAGGAGCAGTCAACCTGATTTTCGTGAGCGACTTCAGGGATAGGAAGCAAACCAGTGAGATCAAGAATGCTAAATGACTACCGCCCGCTCCGGAGCTCGAATCACACTACGGAACGGGCGGTATAAATCGAAACAATACTTATACAGATGTCAGGCTACTGCACGGTAAATGTAGCTGTTTCAGCTGCCTTGCCGTCGATGTAGAGTTCGACCGCA
>JAQUOC010000127.1 GCA_028717305.1 Dehalococcoidales bacterium
TGGGTAGCGACAGGACAAGATTGTCCGCCTGATAGCGGCGGAAGAGTCTTTCTACCAGCTCGTCAATGTGCGGGTAGTCACTCGAGCTTAGCGAGACCAGGGAGACCTCGCTATATCCGCAGTTGGAAATAAGCTCTCCCAGTGCCCATATTACCTCTGCCTGAGCGCGTTCGCGTACCGGACGGTAGAAAATCCCTGCCTGGCAGAAGCGGCAGCCGCGGCTGCAGCCCCGCTGTATCTCTATTGCGCCGCGGTCATGGATTGCCTCAAGGTAGGGGACCACCGGACGGGTAGGTGGTGGGGGAAGCTTGCCTACTATCCGCCGTTCGATGCAGGGCCTGGCCTCGGCGGTAGCAGGGGTGATCTCTTTGAACATCCCGCTGGCATCATATTGTACCTGGTACAGTCCGGGTACATAGATGCCGGGTATGACGGCCAGCCGGCGCAGCAGGCTTTCTTTGCTGACCCCGTTCAATTTTCCCTCCCGCAGGCTGTCAAGCATCTCCGGAACGACCTCTTCTCCTTCCCCGATTACGAAGAGGTCAATAAAGTCGGCCATCGGCTCCGGGTTGAGGGCGCAGCAACCGCCGGCGATTACTAACGGGTAGCTGCCGTCTCTCTCTGCGGCGAGTACCGGTATTCCGGCTAAGTGCAGCATATTCAGCACATTGGTATAGGTCAGCTCGTAGCCTAGGGAAAAGCCGATGATATCGAAATCTTTGAGCGGGCGTTTGGACTCGAGGCTGAAGAGGGGGAATCCCTGCTTGCGCATTGCCGTCTCCATATCCGGCCACGGGGCGTAGACTCTTTCCGCAAGGACGTCGGCCCTGCTGTTGATAAGCTCATAGAGGATGGGCAGCGCCAGGGCAGACATGCCTATTTCATACAGGTCCGGGTAGGAGAGGGCGACCCGGATGACGGTCTTATCCCAGTCCTTGATGATACTGTTCCACTCGCCCCCGCTGTAGCGGGCCGGACGGCTTACCTGGTGCAGTATGCTATCGAGTTTGGTCAAAACGTTTCTTCCCCATAGCTAATTATAGTTAAAAGAGAGGTAAGTTATCCACTGCTTTGCCGATGCCATGATATAAATGACGCCGGCGTATTCCACAGGTCACGGTGTGATATAATAATGGCGCTTAAGGCTTTGGGCCGGAGCTTTCTCATGTCATAAGCTGGCGGCGGTACTTTGACGGTTCAAGTCTGGTCGATTAAAATAGCATCAGTTGTGCGGTAAGGAGAACTGGATGGAGCAGATTTGGGCACCGTGGCGTATGGAGTACATCAGGATGGAGAAACCAGAGGGCTGTATTTTGTGCGAAAAACCGGCTCGGAACTGTGATGAGGAAGACTACATTCTCCACCGCGGTGGCAAGAACTTCGTTATTATGAATACCTATCCCTATAATCCCGGCCACCTGCTGATAGCACCCTACCGGCATCTGGGGAGTCTGGATGCGCTCGATGATGAAGAGCGTAATGAACACTTCGCCTTAGTCTGTCGGTGCCTGGAGCTGTTGCGGGAGAAGTTTCACCCCGATGGTTTCAACGTCGGCATTAATATGGGCAAGGTAGCCGGGGCCGGTATCGATAGTCATGTCCATACCCACGTCGTGCCCCGCTGGCAGGGTGATGTTAACTTTATGCCGGTGATATCCGACGTACGGGTAGTCCCGGAGGCCCTGGCGGAGACCTTTGAGAAGCTTAAGGGGGGATCCTGATGAGGGTACTGGTTACCGACCCGATAGCGCCGGCTGGAACCGGTATTCTGCGTCAGCATGCTGAGGTTGACGACCGGCCGGGGCTTGGTGCTGAAGAGCTGCGATCGATCATCGCCGGCTATGACGCTCTGATAGTGCGCAGTCAGACCAGAGTGACCGCCGGTATTATTGATGCCGCCTGCAGGCTACAGGTCATCGGCCGGGCCGGGGTGGGGGTGGATAATATCGATGTCGAGGCGGCCACCCGCCGCGGCATACTGGTGGTCAACTCCCCGGAGGGGAATATCGTCTCTACCGCCGAGCATACCATCGCGATGCTGCTCGCCCTGACGCGCCAGATTCCGCGCGCACACGGCATGCTCCACTCCGGCATCTGGGATCGCAACTTAAAGGGAGTCGAGGTTCGTAATAAGACTCTGGGCATTATCGGGCTGGGTAGAGTCGGCGTCGAGGTGGCTGAGATGGCCAGGGGGATTAAGATGAACGTTATTGCCTGTGACCCGATGGTTGCGGAGAGCCGGGCTGAGCGGCTGGGGGTGAAACTGGTCGAAATGGAAGCCCTGTTGAAAGCGGCGGACTTCGTCACGCTACATGTGCCCTTAAACCCTGCGACGAGGGGGTTGATCGGCAGGGAGCAGCTCAAACTGATGAAGCCCAGCGCGATGGTGATTAACTGTGCCCGGGGCGGTATCGTGGATGAGGAGGCGCTCTACGAGGCACTCGAAGCCGGTTGTCTGGCTGGGGCGGCGGTTGATGTTTTCAGTGAGGAACCGGCCCGGGATAACATCCTTTTGAAGTGTGAAAAGGTAATCACGACTCCTCACCTGGCGGCATCCGCCGTTGAGGCGGAGGAGAGCGCCAGCATCGATATCGCTGAGCAGGTAGCGGCAATCCTTAGCGGCCGTCCGGCCCGCTCCCCGGTGAATGCGCCGGTGATTTCCAGCGAGGCCATGTCGGTGCTCGGTCCCTATCTCCAGGTGGGGATTACTATCGGCAGGATCGCCGTCCAGCTAATAGAAGGCTCCTTTAAATCGCTGACCATCCGCTATCAGGGAGATATCGCCAGAGAGGACACCCAGCCGATAAAGGTG
>JAQUOC010000128.1 GCA_028717305.1 Dehalococcoidales bacterium
CGGACATAGATACGCCGTCCGTCATCGTTAACTACCGAATCTCGGATCACCGCTTTGACACCGGGTTTAGTCAGATTATGCTTACCCATCATCTTCAGAATGGCAGGGCGCACAAACAGCTCGAAGGTGACCATGACGCTGACCGGATTTCCAGGCAGCCCAAGATGCGGTATTTTCTCCACTGCACCGGTACCCCCAGCCACATTAATCATGCCGAAGGCAAGCGGCTTACCCGGTTTCATTCTAACCGTCCAGAAGGCAATCTCACCCTGCTTGACTAAGACCTCCTTAACGACGTCATAATCTCCTAGAGAGACACCGCCGCTGGTTACCAGCATGTCGGCTTCCAGTGTATTACGAAGACTGGTTACCACCGAATCCTCACTATCACGAGCTATACCCAGCATCTTCGGAATCCCCCCGTAACGCCGTACCAAAGCTGCCAGACTATAACTATTGCTATTGTATATTCTACCAGCGGGCAAAACCTCACTAACATCCACCAGCTCGTCGCCGGTAGCTAGAATAGCTACCTCAGGACGGCGGATAACCTTGACCGTACTACGGCCCAGGGAAGCCAGGACACCAATCTCCGCCGGCCTGATTACCAGGCCCCTGCTTAATACCTTTACTCCCCGGGTAATATCCTCGCCCGCCCGGCGAATATCCAAACCGGCCTCCACCTCTCTGAGAATACCTATCTCATCAGTAGCTCCGGCTCGTAAAGCCTCATCGGTATCCTCAAACCTGACGATACTGTCGGCACCTTCGGGTACCGGAGCACCGGTCATAATACGGATAGCGGTACCCGCTTCCAGTCTGCGCCCGGGGATATCACCGGCCACCAAGGTATCGATAACACGCAAGATACGCGGCGTTTTCTCGCTGGCTCCTTTGCTATCCTCAGACCTGACCGCATAACCATCCATAGCCGAGTTGTCCAACGGCGGAATGTTAATGCTGGAATAAATATCCTCGGCCAGGATCTGCCCCAGGCAGTCCAGAATGGGCCGCTCTGCCATGCCGAGCACATTGACATAACCAAGGATCTTATCCAGCGCCTCTTCAACGCTTATCATAGCTCACCCACCAAACCTCTCGCTAAATTCCCCTCCAACTTCCCGGTAGCAGAATTAAACAAATTCAGGCCTATAGCATAAAACCTCAGGGTATCCTTACCTCAACAAAGCTTTCCCTGACCACCAGGGAAAGCTCCGATCGACATATATCTATTTTACCACGGCGGTCAATAGCCATTAAGCATGATTGGCTGATACCAGTTGGGGAGATAGATAATGCCCCTCTCTTGATAAAAAAAGGGGCACGAAGAACTAAAAATCTAGGTTACCTGCCGACCGGAGTCAAAAACCAAGTACCTCGCTAAAACCCAGCAAGAGCCAATGACTAACTGGTCACATGATGAAGATGGGCTGGTACGTAGGGCAGCAGGGCCAGGTGTCTCGCTCTTTTGATAGCTATCGCCAGAGTCCGCTGATGCCTGGCGCAAACACCGGTCTTACGCCGCGGCGCAATCTTACCCCTGTCGGTAACGAATTGCTGCAGTTTTGACGGGTTCTTATAATCGATTGCCTTAGCCTTAGCGACACAGAATGAACAGACCTTTCGCTTGGGTGCATATTTTGACCCGCTCCACTTTCGCCTCTCCCCATTATCGAATCTATTGAATCGTCGTTCTGCCACTACCTATAAATTCCTCTCTAACTATTTTTCCTTTAAAACGGAATATCTTCCGGGCTGACTTCATCGCCTTCAACACCACTCATTCCCTCCTCGGGAAGAGAGGCTGCCGCTACGCTGGGCAAGAATGTTACATGATCGGCCACAATTTCATTTCGGAAACGCTTTTCGCCATCCTGACTATCCCAGGTGCGTGTGCGCAACCTTCCCTCAACATAGATAAGCCTTCCCTTAGCCAAGAATTGGTTACACTGCTCCGCCAGCTTGTTCCAGGCGACCACAGTGAACCACTCCGTCTCCTCCCTGCGTTCACCTTGACTGGTAGTATATCTCCAATTAGTCGCAACACGGAATGAAGTCACCGGATTGCCGTTCGGGGTAAAGCGCATCTCAGGTTCGCTGCCAAGATTACCAATGATTATCATTTTGTTTACGCTTGCCATTACCTCAATACTCCTTTTCCTCTCCAGATCCTTCGAATACAGCTTCACCCGCTATTTAGTCGCCGGACCTTATCAGCAGATATCTCAACACGTCCTCGGAAATCTGCAGACTGGTCTCCAACTGTTTGCACAATGAAGGCTTAGAATCAAACCTGCTCAGTACATAGTTACCTTCCGTAAAGCTTTTTATCGGGTAGGCCAGCTTCCGTTTGCCCCATTGTTCCACGGAAGCAATGACGCCGCCCCTTTCTGTGATAAACCGGCTCACCTCGTCGACTTTGGCCTCTAACTGCTCGTCGGCAACCTCCGGGCTGATAACCATTACCAGTTCGTAGCCGCGCTGTGGTATGTCTTCTGTCCCTAAAACCTTTTCTTTTTCCGCTGTTTTCTTAACTGCCATTTATTCCCCAAAAAATTTAGTAAGCTATTATATCATACAACAGATTGGACAAACAATACGTATCAAAACACGCTGGCCAGCTTGACACAACACACCGGTATTGATAGACTTTAGCAGGTAATCCGCAATGGCCCCGTGGTGTAGCGGTCTAACATGCCACCCTGTCACGGTGGAGATCGGGGGTTCGAATCCCCCCGGGGTCGCCA
>JAQUOC010000129.1 GCA_028717305.1 Dehalococcoidales bacterium
TTGGCGAGGAACGGGCGCACTACCTGGTCCTGCTTGACTATTATGAATATCTCAGCGACCCGGCGGGATGGTTTGTTCGTAAAGAGCATCCCTCTCTGGACGGTGGTTGAAAATTGAACAGGCATTAGCGGAGTGATAGATATATGTTGAAGATTAAACAACTGGCGGTGGCGGTGGGGAAGAAGGAAATCCTTCACGACATAAATATGACGATAGGTACTGGAGAGACCCATGTTCTCTTCGGTCCTAATGGCAGTGGCAAGACCACCCTGCTGGCGGCGCTGATGGGTTTTCCCAAGTACCGGATAGTAAGGGGCAGTATCACCTTTCAGGGAAAGGATATAACCGGCTTATCGCTTGATGAACGTGCTCGTTTAGGTATCGGCATGTCTTTCCAGCGTCCGCCGGTGGTGCGGGGGGTGAAGATGAGCGATATGGTCGCTGCCTGTCTCAAGGGGCGGGGAGATGCCAAGACTATCGCTAAGCTGGCGAAACAGACCGACATGGAGGACTTTCTGGACCGGGAAATAAACTACGGGTTCTCCGGCGGAGAGATAAAGCGTTCCGAGATGATGCAACTCCTGGCTCAGAAGCCGAAGCTGGCTCTACTCGATGAGCCGGAGTCCGGCGTTGACCTGGAAAACATTGTTCTTATCGGCGAGTTGATCAACGAACTCCTGGAAAAACATTGCCCGATTCCGGATCGGAAATGTATGGGGCTTATCATTACTCATACCGGTCATATCCTGGACTACGTGAACGCTCGCACCGGTTATGTTATGTGCGACGGTAGAATCAGCTGTCAGGGCGATCCTCACGAAATACTGCAGACCATTAAGGAAAGCGGCTACGGGTCATGTGTCAATTGTCTATCGAGGAGGCACCTGAATGTCTGAGATAAAGTCGTCGGAGTCATATCGGAAAAAGGCTAAAGCGGCGGCGGCTAAACCAGCTGCCTTCGGTGAAGACATTGATTTGAGCACCTACCTTACCTCAGCCGAGGAACAGCCTTATCAGCCGGACCCGGAGCAGCTTCCGGCTCAGGCCAGGGAGCATATGCTGGAGGCCGGGGTTGTTCTGGATGATACCAGCCAGAGGTCGGGGACCTATATTCAGATGGACAATACTCCGGTTCACAGCTCGATCAGAGGAGACGGTGTCGAGGTAATACCCATCAGCCAGGCGTTAAAGAAGTATGACTGGCTGTCCGATTACTGGTGGCAAGCGGTTGCCGTGGATACCGATAAGTACACCGCCAATGTTGAACTGAACCGGGGCGACGGTTATTTTATCAGGGCTCTAGCCGGCCATAAGACCGTCTTTCCGGTACAGGCCTGTCTCTATCTGGCCAAGGCACGTCTGGCGCAGAATGTGCACAACATTGTTATTGCTGAAGAAGGATCGGAGCTTGATATTATTACCGGTTGCACTACCGCATCCAGGGAGGATCCCGGACTGCATATGGGGGTATCCGAGTTCTATATCAAAAGAGGGGCTAAGGTTACCTTTACCATGATACACAGCTGGAACCCGGCGGTGGCAGTCCGCCCCCGCACCGGGATTATTGTGGAGGAGGACGGCCTTTTCTTGAGCAACTACGTACTGATGAAGCCGATTTACTCATTGCAGATGTACCCGTCTGCCAGGTGCGTCGGTAAGAATGCTACTGTCAGATATAACAGCATCCTGGTCGCCGGCAAGGGGTCGTCACTGGACGTCGGCTCCAGAGTATTCCTGGAGGCTAAAGGTGCTAAGACGGAAATCATATCGCGCGCCATCACTACCGGGGGTGATATTATTGCCCGGGGCTTTATCGATGGTGGTGCTCCTGAGGTAAAGGGGCACCTCGAGTGCCGGGGGCTCATTCTAAATAGTGGAGGTATGATTCACGCTATACCCGAGCTTAAGGGTAATCTGGCCGGTATTGACCTCTCCCATGAAGCGGCGGTAGGCAAGATTGCCGAGGAGGAAGTCGAGTATCTGATGGCGCGGGGGCTGACCCGTACTGAAGCGACCGCTACCATCGTCCGCGGCTTTCTCAGGGTTGATATCCAGGGGTTGCCGCCCATGCTGGGTGCCGAGATCGATCGTACCGTTGAGGCCAGTGAAAAAGAGGTGATGTAAGAGAGGCATCTACAGATGAATGCCAAGGATTTGAAAGAATCTTGAGGGAGTTGGTTACAGGATAGTTAAGGCTGGTGCTCCTCAAGGTCAAACGGGGCACTATGCCCAGGACTGCTTCCAGCTATATCGAAGAGAAAAGGAGGTAGCGCTTAGAATGGTGAAATTGGCCAAGTACGAGTGTACCGTCTGCGGTTACGTCTATGATCCGGAGCTGGGTGATCCGGAGGGTGATATCGCGCCGGGGACGCCGTTTGATGAACTCCCTGATGATTGGGTTTGTCCGGTCTGCGGGGCAGACAAGAGCGATTTTGAGAAACTAAGAAACTAAAGAGCGCCTGGCTCCCGTTCGGTATTGGTACCCGTATTCCACGGGTGCTTCAGTGGGATGAGGTCGCCGGGAAAGTATGAAAGACTTGTCTCTCATCCCGGATTGGTGTATACTACTTCGCTACAGGAGTATACGTTTGGGGGTGTATTATGAGGTTGACTTGCCTTCAGGAGAACCTGAGTCGCGGATTGAATGTGGTGGGCAGAGCGGTAGCGGTGCGCACAACCCTACCGATAACCGGTAATGTCCTTCTGGCTACGGATAA
>JAQUOC010000130.1 GCA_028717305.1 Dehalococcoidales bacterium
GTGAATCCCGTGAAAAGAATCGGCATTCTCTGCCACCCGCTGAACAAAGCCGCCCGTCCCATGTCTGAAGAACTGGAGGGTTTCCTCAGCGCCAGGGGCGTTTCTACGTGGGTATGTTCTGCCTGGGAAGGCGATGAAGCGAGGGCGCAACTGGAAGATACCGATCTAATACTGACTGTCGGCGGCGACGGAACAATTCTACGGGCGGCCCAGGTGGTGATCTCAAGCCCGATTCCGATTACCGGGGTGAACCTGGGCAAGCTGGGTTTTATGACTGAACTCAGCGCTGCCGAGGCAAAAGATAAACTGGCGGCACTGCTGGCGGGAGAGGGCTGGATAGACGAGCGGGCTATGCTTGAGGCAAAGCTGAAAACTCCCGACATTAAGGGGGTCCAGGTGCTCTACGCCCTGAATGATATGGTAATGGCACGCGGCGAAGTAGCCCGTATGGTCCATATCGAGGCCGCCATTGATGGCAAGGAGCTTACTACCTATCGTGCCGACGGGGTTATTCTGGCCACCGCCACCGGCAGCACCGGCTATTCGCTATCGGCGGGAGGGCCCATCCTCCATCCTCAGGCCAGGGAGTTCCTCCTGCTACCGATACTACCTCACCTTAGTCTTGCCTATACCCTGGTATTGCCGTCCTCGGTGTCAGTCAGGCTGCGCATTAACGCCGCTCATACTACTACATTAAGTGTTGACGGCCACATAAACCTGCCACTCGCCAGCGGCACTACGCTGGAAGTTAAGCGGAGTAAAAAGAAGACGCGATTCTTGAGGATTCATCCCAAGACGTCCTTTTATGGTTCTCTGGAGCAAAGATTGAAAGGGAAGAAGTAGGTGTTAAAGTGGTAAAGATAGAAAGAGCCACGATTAGAGATGTCAGCCAGATACACCGGATGGTCAACTTCTTTGCCAGCAGAGGGAAGATGCTGGCCCGATCTTTAAGCGAGATATACGAAAACGTGAGGGACTATCAGGTGGTCAGAGATGGTGAGCAGGTGATTGCCTGTGTGGCCCTGCACGTTATGTGGTCGGACCTGGCTGAGATCAAGTCGCTGGCAGTCGCTGAGAGCAGCCAGAAACAGGGGATCGGCGAACGGATGATCCAGAGATGCCTTACCGAAGCAAAAGGGCTCGGTATAAGTACCGTTTTCTGCCTGACCTATAAACCGGAGCTTTTTGAGCGGGTGGGCTTTTCTCGAATAGACAAAATGGAACTTCCCAACAAGGTCTGGACGGAATGCTACCGCTGCCCCAAGTTTCCCAATTGCGAGGAGGTAGCTCTTACCTATCACACGGGGGCCCAGCTTGACTGAGGAGAGAACGCTATCCAGTCATTTCGTCTACAAAGGGCGGGCGCTCAGGCTGCGCATCGATGCGGTGGAGACAGCGGGTGGCAGAGATTCCAGGCGAGAGATCGTTGAGCACGAAGATTGTGTCGCCATCATCGCGGTTAACGGCGATAGCATACTGCTGGTAAGGCAGTTCCGTAAACCGGTCGAGCAGGAACTGCTGGAGATACCAGCCGGTGGCATTAACCCCGGTGAGAGCCCGGAGGAGGCCGTCAGTCGTGAGCTACGCGAGGAAACAGGCTACCTGCCTCAGAAAATAGAGCGGCTGGGCGGATTCTATTCCATACCCGGTTACGGTACGGAATACCTTTACCTTTACCTGGCAACCGACCTTACTCCCGGCCGTCTGTTTGCCGAGGACACCGAGAGCATCAGTGTGGTACCGGTTCCGGTCAACCAGATTCTCGACCTTATCGCCTCGGGCAACATCTGTGACGCGAAGAGCATCGCCGGGCTGCTTACCTTCCAGGAGTATCTCAAACGAGGTAACGGCTAGCCGAGCTTATCGGCCAGCTTCCTGCCGCCGATAAGGTGCATATGGAGGTGGGGCACCAGTTGCCCTCCCCATTCGCCGTAGTTTATCACCAGGCGGTATCCTTTTCCCGAGATACCTTCGCTTTTAGCCAGACGATTAGCGGCGTTAACCATACGACCGATGAGAGATGACTCACCCTCGGGTAGATGCACCAGGGAAGGGATATGCCTCCTGGGTATGATAAGCAGATGAGCCGGTGCCTGGGGGTTAATGTCCCGGAAGGCAATTACTTCCTCATCCTGATAGATGATTTCGGTAGCCACTCTACCGGACGCAATTTGACAGAAGATACAGTCCGTTTCTACCTTCTTGCTCATTTCAGATCAGATGCTCCTTATCACCGGAACTATTCTCAAAGACCCGCTCCACCATAATCTTACCCGCTCTTCCCCCGGCAATCGACTCAGCCTCAGACTTGATATCTCCTTTGTCTTGGTCTTAATCAAGAGGAGGTCTCCAGGCCGAACTTCCTTTTCAGGAAACGCAGTCCCGTGATGGGATAGAGCGCGGCTATCAGTACGTCACCGATATCCTCGGTAAAATCTCTTACCGCCTCTCTGGCTTTGTCCAGCTCGGGCTCAAGCAAATCGGCAGCACGGCAGGTAACCGGAGTCTTGCCCCGTTTATAGTACTTCAGGACGATCTCCTGCACTTCAGGGTCAATGGGAGCCGGTGGTTTGCCATACAGCCCGTAAACATAGTCCTGTACCTGGGTTGACACCAGCTTGTACCTGCCGACAAGAACATTCTGGACAGCCTGTACCCCGATAATCTGGCTGGTAGGAGTTACCA
>JAQUOC010000131.1 GCA_028717305.1 Dehalococcoidales bacterium
TACCCTGGCAATATTGTTGCTGCCGCGCCATATTCGTTAGTAATCATCTTTCCGGTATCTCCCGGAGGGAAAGGAGACTCTGTTGACCCTAGCTGAGAAGATACTTGCTGCTCATACCGATAAGAAAAAGGTCAGCCCCGGGGAGTTTTTGAATGTTCGGGTAGACCTTATTCTGGCTAACGATATTACGGCTCCTATTGCAATCAGGGAGTTTCGCAGGATGGGCGTGGGTAAGGTCTTTGACCCCGGTAAAATAGTGATGGTTCCGGACCATTTCACGCCTAACAAGGACATCGCTTCGGCCGAGCAGGTAAAGGTAATGCGTGAGTTCTGCCGTGAGCAGGGTGTAATATACTTCGAAGTCGGCCAGATGGGTATCGAGCACGTCCTTTTGCCGGAGCAGGGTCTGGTGTTGCCGGGTGATGTCGTTATCGGGGCTGATTCGCATACCTGTACTTATGGGGCACTGGGTGCTTTTGCTACCGGCATGGGGTCAACCGATATCGCTGCTGCTATGGCAACCGGAGAAATCTGGATGAAGGTACCACCGACCATCAAACTGGTCTATCATGGCATTCCGGGTAAATGGGTAGGTGGTAAAGACTTAATCCTTTATACCATTGGAGATATCGGTGTTGATGGTGCTCTTTATTCAGTAATGGAGTTTACCGGCGAGGCTGTCGACGCATTGTCCCTGGACGGGCGGTTTACTATGGCTAATATGGCGATTGAGGCCGGAGCGAAGGCAGGCATGTTCAGGGTGGATAACAAGACCCAACTTTACATAAAGCATCGTGCCCGTCGTCATTATATGGTCTATGAGCCGGATAGTAATGGGACATATGCCCGGGTGATTGACTATGATGTTTCTGCTATCGAACCTCAGGTTGCGCTGCCTCACTCGCCGGCTAATGCCAGGCCGGTCAGTCAGTTAGGCGACATTAAGATTGACCAGGTGGTAATTGGCAGCTGTACTAACGGCCGTATTGAGGACCTGCAGCTTGCCGCTCAGGTGCTGAAGGGTAGGAAGGTTCACCCCGGAGTGCGCTGTATTATCATTCCGGGTTCCCAGGAAGTGTACCTCGATGCCATCACTAGAGAACTGATTGGGGTATTTATCAAGTCGGGGGCTGCTGTCAGTACTCCCACCTGCGGTCCCTGCCTCGGAGGGCATATGGGGATTCTGGCCAGCGGCGAGCGCTGCGTTGCCACCACTAACCGTAATTTCGTCGGCCGTATGGGCAGCCCTCAATCGGAGGTCTATCTGGCAAACCCGGCAGTAGCGGCTGCCAGTGCCGTCGCCGGCAGGATTGTCGGCCCGGATCAAATCACCGCCTGATATATCCGGAAGTCTGGAGAGCAGATGGCGCTTCCCCGGAAAGCCTGAATTAAGGAGTTATCGTCTCATGTTAAAAGGTAGGGTTCATAAGTACGGAGCCAATGTTGATACCGATGCCATTATCCCGGCACGGTACCTTAACGTGTCCGAGCCGGAGGAACTGGCCCGACACTGTATGGAGGATATCGATAAGGACTTTGTTACAGAAGTTAAACCGGGTGATATCATTATGGCCGCAACAAATTTTGGTTGCGGTTCTTCCCGTGAGCATGCTCCGCTGGCGATCAAGGCGGCCGGCGTCTCCTGTGTTATTGCCGGGACATTTGCCCGCATCTTTTTTCGTAATGCAATAAACATCGGTCTGCCCCTGCTTGAGTGTGAGCAGGCGGTAAGCGGTACCGAGTCTGGTGATATCCTTGAAGTGGACCTTGCCAGTGGTAAGATAAAAAACCTGACCAGTGGTAAGGTATTTGCCGCCAGACCTTACCCCGATTTCATGGCGAAATTGATTTCAAGCGGCGGTCTTATTGAGTATACCAGGAAAAGATTGGCTAACAGGAGGATTTAGCGTGCGATTCAGTTTGGCTGTTTTACCCGGTGATGGCATCGGTCCCGACGTTACTGCCGAAGCGGTCAAGGTTTTGGAAGCTGTTGGCAGCCGCTTCGGCCATGATTTCAGGTTGGACTACGGATTGGTTGGCGGCGTTGCTATCGACAAGACGGGGCAGGCCCTTACCGGTGATACGTTGAAGATGTGTCGGAGTACCCAGGCGGTATTGCTCGGGGCGGTTGGTGGTCCTAAGTGGGACAACAACCCCGGGGCTAAAGTCCGTCCCGAGGACGGACTTCTGGCGTTGAGGAAGGGGCTGGGGTTGTTTGCCAACCTGCGGCCGGTCAAGGTATTTCCGGTGCTGGTGAATTCCACAAACTTGAAGCCGGAGGTTATCCGGGGAGTGGACTTCGTATTTGTTCGTGAGCTTACCGGTGGCCTTTACTTTGGCCGTCCCAAGAGACAGTGGCGGACGTCACGGGGGCGACGGGCTACCGATTCGATGACCTATTCCGAGCAGGAGATCGAGCGTATCGTTCGGGTCGGTTTCGAACTGGCGTTGAGACGTGACAAAAAGTTGATTTCGGTGGACAAGGCCAACGTGCTTGAGTCCTCCCGGCTTTGGCGGCAGGTGGCCATGGAAGTGGCTGGCGATTACCCTGATGTCGAGCTGGAGCATATGCTGGTAGATGCCTGTTCGATGCGCATAATTCAGAACCCGGCCTACTTTGATGTCATCGTTACCGAGAATACCT
>JAQUOC010000132.1 GCA_028717305.1 Dehalococcoidales bacterium
GCTTTTCACCAAATTGACCCGTGAGATTATCGTCGCCGTGCGGGAGGGTGGTAGTAATCAGGAGACTAATTTCCGGCTGCGTCTGGCCGTACAGAGGGCTCGCGACAGCAGTATGCCCCTGGATAATATTGAGCGGGCGATTAAGCGTGGTAGTGGTGCTGTAGAGGGAGCGGCCCTGGTGGAGATGGTCCTGGAGGGCTACGGTCCGGGGGGCACCGCTATTCTTCTACAGGCATTGACGGATAACCGTAATCGAACTCTGCAGACTGTGCGCAATATTTTCACGCGTGGCGGGGGCAATCTCGGCGAGAGCGGTTGTGTCGCCTGGATATTTTCCCTGAAGGGGCTGATTACTGTGAATGCAGATAATCTGGATGCTGATGCACTGGCTCTTGAGGCTATTGATGCCGGTGCCGATGATGTGAAGACAGAGGACGGCAGCGTTGAAATTTATACCAGCCCCGATCAGCTTGAAGCGGTCAGGGTGGCACTGGAGGCGAAGAATATAACAGTCGCTTCGGCGGAACAGAGCCTGGTGCCCAGTACTACCGTTGAACTGGATGAGAAGTCGGCTCTTCAGACACTGAAGATGCTGGACAAGCTGGAGGAGTTAGACGAGGTCCAGCAGGTATACAGTAATGCCGATTTCCCCGATGCTGTTTTGGAGAATTACCAGCCCTAACATCGGCAGGCGGCGTCCTGCCTGTTAATTTCGAGTTTGTGGTGAGAGTTTTAGGTATTGATCCGGGTACGATAGCGATGGGTTACGGAATTGTTGAGAGCAGAAACGAGGAAGTAGCCCTGCTTGACTACGGCGTTCTGGACTGCCCGGCTCATTCTCCGATCGGGGAGCGCCTGAGCCTTCTTTATCATGGGCTGGAGCAGATTATTTCACGCTACTATCCTGATGCTGTTGCTGTTGAGCAGCCCTTCGTCGCCAAGAACGTAAAATCAGCGTTTGCTATTGGTAGGGCTCAGGCATTGGCTATCCTGGTTGCGGCCAACCGTGGCATCGTAGTCTGCGAATATACCCCGGCTCAGGTCAAACAGAGAGTGGCTAATTACGGGGCCAGTTCCAAGGAACAGATTCAGGAGATGGTCCGTCTTCAGCTCGGTCTGCCTGAGATACCCTGGCCATCCGATGCCGCCGATGCCCTGGCGGTAGCCCTCTGTCACCTCGGTGAGGTGCATCTGACAAATCTGTTGGGAGGCCAGGGATGAGGGAGGGACGATGATTGCCAGCCTTCACGGTAGATTGGAGTCGATCAGTGGCGATAGTGTCGTGCTGAATGTCAGCGGGATAGGTTTTCGGGTATATCTGCCGTCTTCAACCTTAAGTTCGCTGGGTAACATCGGCGACGAGGTCAGTCTGAACACCCATCTCCATCTCAGGGAGGATAATGTCGCACTCTACGGCTTCACCTCGGCTGATGAATTGAGGTTCTTTCAGACCCTGATCGGCGTCAAGGGATTAGGCCCCCGGCTGGCGCTGGCGATGCTTTCCGCGATGCGCCTGGAACAGTTGACGATGGCTGTGGCTACCGGCAGTACCGAGTTGCTGACGTCAATTCCCGGTATTGGCAGGAAGGTGGCTGATCGCCTTGTCCTTGAGCTTAAGGACAAAGTGGCTGCCGGCCTGGTGACTGCTCCAATGGTGCAGTCGGCTGAGGATAATACCGATGTCCTCTCCGTATTAGTATCTTTGGGCTATTCCGCCTCCGAAGCCAGCCGTGCCGTAGCCAGCCTGCCGATATCTTCCGGACTGAGTCTCGAGGAGAAGATTAAGCAGGCGCTGGGATATTTCGCCGGTAAATAATGGTGTTACAGGGCGATTGTTTCGCTGGATATATCTTTGATTTTACGCTTGTAGAAATGTTATAATTACCTGTAAATCCGGACAATAAATCAATCAGCGAGGAATATGAATGAGAAAGAGTCGTTTTCTGGTAGCAACACTGGCGGTTATATCAGCAGGTGTTTTGAGTTTGCCGCTCATGTCCTGCAACAGTGAGGTAAGCTTTACCACTGCCAAGCTTTCCGAAGTAACCATGGCCCGGAGTATCGATTCGTCTACCTTGAAACCGGTCCAGGTGACGGATACCTTCAGTATTGATACCCCGGAGATATTCTTGTCGGCCAAGTTCTCCAATGCTCCGTCGGAGACTGAGATTACTGCGGAATGGATTTACGTGGAAGGTGAAGTGGAGGGCATGACGGATTTTCTGATCGATACCGTATCGGTCGAGGTTTCCGGGACTGACTATCTCTACTTTTCCATGCCTATGCCAGATACAGGCTGGCCGCGTGGACAGTATGCGGTAAAACTCTACATCGACGGCAAGGCAGCCGAAACAGCTACATTTACCGTGCAGTAGCCTGACATCTGTATAATTATTGTTTCGATTTATACCGCCCGTTCCGTAGTGTGATTCGAGCTCCGGAGCGGGCGGTAGTCATTTAGCATTCTTGATCTCACTGGTTTGCTTCCTATCCCTAAATTCGCTCACAAAATCAGGTTGACTGCTCCTCCCATCTTTTCGAGGTTTTTTCTAGAGACGTCACTGACACCCAGCTTATCATGAGCATCAAAGTC
>JAQUOC010000133.1 GCA_028717305.1 Dehalococcoidales bacterium
TATTTTCATCTCTACCAGCAGGCCGTTCGCCTCGACAATCGCCTTGGCTATCTGTGGCCTCAGGTCTTTCGAGCAGCCTGCCAGCAGCTTGTCCTCTATCCTGTCCACGCTGAGAACGCCTTTAACCTGCTTGATGGCATCGATGATACCTTTAGTGATCTCAGTCAGTTGAAGTTCAATCTTGAACTGACTGCCGCCGAGACTATCCTTGCCCAGCTGGTTGGGTGAACCCTTGACCAGCAGTCTTCCCCGCACCATTATCCCGATCTGGTTGCAGATTCTCTGCACCTGGTGCAGTTGATGGGATGACATAATAACAGTCATCTTCCTCTCTTTGGCTATCCCGGCAATCAGGTCGAGTAACTGGTTAATGCCCTCGGGATCAATGCCCGAGGTAGGCTCGTCCAGAATGGCAACCCGGGGGTTTTTTATCAATATGTCGGCAAAGGCAAGCCGCTGCTTCATTCCTTTTGAGAACTCTCCTACTGCCTGCTCGGCCTTGTCGGCGAGGCCGACGATATCCAGTGTCTCGGCGACCCTTTTCTTGACTACATCTTCGGGGAGATTGTTCAACCTGGCTATATAGGCGAGGTTATAGGATGCGGTCAGACTTTCGTAAAAGCCAACCTTCTCCGGAACGTAGCCGGCGATACTCTTGACTTTCAACGGCTCCCGTGTAGCATCGTACCCGGCGACACGCACCGAACCTGAGGTCGGTTCGGTAAGCCCGAGCAACATCAATATCGTTGTCGTTTTCCCGGCACCGTTAGGGCCGAGGAAACCAAAAAGATCCCCCTCCTCTATGTGAAGGTTCAAATCATCGACTGCGGTAGTGCCGTCATAGATCTTGGTCAGGTTCTTTGTCTCTACTATCAGCTTGTTGGCCAATTTGCTCACCGTTTGCCTAATCTTCTGAACCAGATTATCAGGCCGGTAATGACTCCGGCCGCGATGCCGATACCGATGCCTCCCCAGGCAGTAGATGCCGGTACGGTCACCCTGATTTCCAGAGTTCCGTCAGTCTTTTCACTGGTGGCTTTCAGAATAATGGGATAGTCGCCGGCTTCCGTCCCCTTGGGCGGTTTTATCGCCACATCTATCTCCTGAGCAAGGCCCGATTCCAGGTTATCCAGATTGCTCGGAGTGAAGGTAACCTCCCACCCCTCCGGTTTTTCTGAGGATAGGGTAATGTTCTCCAGCGCTCCGGTCGCTGAGTTGGTTATCAGGATTGACATATGGTTGTCTTCCCCGGCGCTCGCCTGGATCCCGGTCTGTTGGGTGGGGACGGACATACTCAGCGCATATCTGAGTGGTGATTCGACTACTATTGCTTTAAGGTCAATGCTGTCTTCCAGGTCATCTGAAGCTACTTCAAAGGTGAAATCATACTCACCCGGTTCGGGTAGAGTATCTACCGGCCATACTTGAACGATGAGTTGTTCAGTCATATTCAGTGGTTCCGGATCGAATGCTGATATCGCGCTCTCCGGGGTGGTTGACTTTGGTGTGCCGTTCCATCCCGGTGGCATGGTGAGATTAAGGTCGAAGGTCCTGCGTTCCTTGATTCGGTAATCGACGGTAATCTCAAAGTTGTAGCTGGCTCCGGCCGTGTTTTCCAGGACGGGGTACTGGGCGGAGAGTTCTATACGCTCCTGGGGAGCAGTCTGCTCCTCGGCAGGTTGCTCCTCGTTTGGTGGCAGCGTGAGAGAGCTGTTGGTGTTTTCCTGGGCGGCGAGGACGACATGGCCTCCCAATAAGCCACCGAGTGCTGTACAGAGTAAAGATAGGCAAAGAAGATAGCGAACTCTCCTAAATCTAAACATGGCTTATCCTCTCAACAAAATTATTAGCTTCCCCGGGGATCCAGGAATATCTCCCGGAAAGAACAGGCATTCCTCTCGGCAACTGCGTCTATACCGAATTGCCGTGAAATTTGTTAGATTATAGCCTGTCTAAGGAAATAAATCAAATCTGCCTGTGTGGGGTTACGGGATGGTTTCCCCGGGTTACTGGTGTCTACTAGCCAACTTAGCCTCGGAGCTATTATACTTTGAACGGGAGTTTCATGGCCGGAGATCGCTGATCGCCGTATATGTGGTCTGTGTTCCTGGTTGTGGCTGTCTCTTGACAGTAGTGATACCAACAGGGAGAGCAGTATGCTTCAACTGACGATTATTGCCGCCTATTTCGCGATTATGATTGTTATCGGTGTATTGAGCCGGGGTAGGGTGAGGGGAGTGGATGATTTTCTGGTTGCTGGTAGAAGGGGGTCTCCCCTGTTCATTACTGGCTCTCTGCTGGCCACCATTGTGGGCGGCTCGGCGACTATCGGCATGGCCGGATTGGGTTTTGCCCGGGGTCTGACCGGAGCCTGGTGGCTGCTGGTGGGCAGCATCGGGCTGGTGGTCTCCGGTATTTTCTTCGCCGGAAAGGTGAGGGGTTTCGGGCTGTATACTCTTCCCGAGATGGTAGAGAAACAGTATGATAGCCGGGTTGGTCTGGCTGCCTCGTTTCTTGTCGTCATTGCCTGGGTAGGTGTTCTCGCCGGTCAGATTATAGCTTCGGGAAAGATACTGGGTATCCT
>JAQUOC010000134.1 GCA_028717305.1 Dehalococcoidales bacterium
ATTCGGTGCAGCTCCTCGAGATGATAAAGACACTGAACGGCGGCTACGATATGGTGGGGAATGAGCTTCAGGGCGCCCCTGATTTCTTCGCTGGGGCGGTGGTCAACCCGGGTGCTGACTCCGAAGCCTCCTTTGAGCTGCAGATTATCAAGATGGCGAAAAAGATTGAAGCCGGGGCCAGGTTCTTTCAGACCCAGGCCGTCTTTGATGCCCGGCTCTTCGAGAAGTTCATGAAGAGGGTGGAGCAGGAGGGTTTCAGGGTTCCGGTCCTGGTGGGATTGATACCGCTGAAGAATGCCGGTATGGCCCGGTATATGAACAAGAATGTCTCGGGTATTTTCGTGCCGCAGGGTATTATCGACCGGATGGCCGCTGCCGACGATAAGGTCAAGACCTCGATAGAGATTACCGCCCAACTGATCAAAGAGATGAAGGATATGTGCCAGGGTGCTCACTTGATGACCCTGGGCTGGGACAGGTACGTACCGGCCATTCTGGAAGCCTCCGGGCTCTAAACTCCGATAAGAGGGGACGATTAAGGTTGGCAGGAGTTCTCCGCTCCAGGATAAACTGCCCTGTATTTTGAAATGGAAAACAGCCGACTTCCGCTTCCGCACCAGTGTCACTACGAGCAGGCCTACGGCCTGGCCTACCGGCTCGCCGCTGAAGAGCTTAACCGCCGTGACATCAGGAAGCTGTGCTCCTTGAGCGGCGCCCGTTATCTCGAGGGAGATGCCGGGATGGCTATTGCCCTTACCTACCTCAACCGGTCCTACCGGATTACCCTGCCTGACGTTGCTATCACTCCGGCCGGCAGCCGGGAGCCGCTGTCGATCAGGGAGAAGGTCCTGATACTGCACTATCTGACCCTGGCCCGGGGGACTCCGGTCACCGGCAGGGCCATCACCTTCAAGGAGCTGCCTGAGGGGCCGGTCTATTTCCCGACCTTTGCCAAGAGGACCGTGGACCCGCTGCTGGCCCGCTTCGGCAAAGAACCCGGCCGGATGCTCAATGCCGCCGGGAAACTGGGGGGCCGTAGAGCGGATTACGGTGATGCGGCGGTAGCTATCCAGGCCTTCCCTTTGGTAGCGATAACGCCGGTCCTGTGGAGAGGCGACAGTGAGTTTGCTCCCTCGGCGAGCATAATCTTTGACGCCGGTATTACCGGTTACCTGTCTACCGAGGACGTCACCGTGCTCTGTGAGACCGTAGTCTGGAAGTTGATCAAGTCGCTGGAGTGAGGCGAATGCCGCTGGCTATGTCCGGCCCCCGGCAGTATTTTGCTAAAACGAAGGGAGGGGAAGATGACTATTGCCGAGATATCAGTAGTACCCATCGGAACCGCTACGCCGTCGGTCAGTCAGTATGTGGCCCGGGCCATCGCGGCCCTCGGTCAGCAGAAAGACATCAAATATACGCTGACCGGTATGGGGACCATACTGGAGGGCGACCTTGCCGCCGTTCTGGAGGCGGTTCGCAAAATGCACGAGTCCGTTTTTGGCGACCGGGTGCAGAGAGTGGTCACCACGGTTCGGATTGACGAGCGTCGCGACCGGGAGTCATCGGCGGCAGATAAAATGCAATCGGTGATGGAGAAGCTGGCCTAGCCGTTATACTCCGGGTATCAGAGATTATTACCGGCGCCCCGTTCTTACCGGCGTTTTTTAATGAAAAAGAGAGTCATCCCGGCCGGGCAAAGCTGATTTGACATGGAATGCTCCTTGACTTATCATAAAGCAGGACTAGCAAAGGCCGTAGTCTGGTAGTGAGGCTGCTAATGGGTAGCCTGCTATTCGGTGAGCAAAATTCCGTGTCGGCTCAAGACCCGGTCAGGGGGTTTTCAGCAGTGTTACGGACAAGGTTTGGTATAGCTTCTCCACCCCGGCATTACCGGTGAGGTTCTGATATCCCTGATTTGAAATTTAAAGTATCATTTCGTGTCTGAAAACAGGGATTTGTGTTTTCGTAGAAACAAATCGTTTAGAGGTAGATGAACATGGCTGAGGAAGCAGCAGGGTTATATCCGGCCCAGTATGAAACCGAGGTTTTGCTCAAGGACGGCATGCGCCTCATGCTGAGGCCGATATGGCGGGACGACATCGATCAATGGCTCTCTTTTGTATCACGGCTCAGCGAGCGTACTCTCTATTTACGGTTTCATCATGTACCCAAGCTGGGACGTGAGGATGCTGTCCGTTTCTGTACCGTGGACTATCACAACACCTTCGCCTTTGTTGCCGAAAAGATGAAGGGCAGTCGCCGGGAAATAATCGCGATCGGACGTTACTACCGCTTACCTAATAAGACCTCCGCCGAGGTAGCCTTCGTGATCGAAGACACCTATCACGGTCGGGGCATCGGCACCAAGCTCATCGAGTGGCTGGCTAATGTGGCCCGTGATAACGGGATCAGCATCTTTGAGGCGGACGTGTTGCTGGAGAACGACGAAATGATGAGCGTTTTCCGCGACTACGGCTTCCACATTACCAGCGCCCTTGAGGAGGGTGTCTACCATGTTGTCTTTCCCATCGCACGCACTAAGATAGTGGTGAAGAAGGAGGAAGAAAGGGAG